>NZ_JAKDJE010000135.1 GCF_030454045.1 Psychrobacter sp.
AGTAAGGTGTTGCTTATTTTTTTCAATGTTTTCTCAATTCTATACAGCCCCTAGTTGTTAAGTCGCGTGTTATGGCTATTGAAATACGGTCAGATAGCAAGATATAACATTGTCCGCTTGCGTAGATACAGATAAAGATACACTATTGTTTTTAAAAATATCTGGCTATCTCTATTTATCTGACAAGTGTCAATGCAATAAAGTAATCATCACTATATAAAACGGTCTAACTATGTCTGCACCAAAGTCCTCTCTACCAAATAAACCTATCGCCTCCGAACGAGTACGTTCTGCTGATCTCCCTGTTGCATGGATTATGATGCTGGGATTAATGGTTGCGGTAGGACCGTTATCCATTGATATGTATCTGCCTGCGCTACCATCAATGGCAGATGATTTTGGCGTATCTACCGCATTTATGGCCAACTCTGTGCCGGCGTATTTTTTGGGTTTGGTATTCGGGCAGTTATTTTATGGCCCTTTTAGTGATCGTGTCGGCCGTGTTAAGCCTTTATACATAGGTATGACACTATATGTTATTGCCTCTGTTATCTGCGCGACCACTGACAATGAGTACATATTATTTGTAGGACGAACGATGCAGGCATTGGGCGCTTGTGTAGGGGCAGTGGTGACCCGAGCGGCTATTAGAGATCGTCTAACAGCCAAGCAAACCGCAAAAGCTTTTTCGATTATGATTTTGGTGATGGGCTTAGCACCCATATTAGCGCCGTCGCTTGGTGCACTATTTCTACAGTTTTCTACTTGGCATTCCATTTTCTGGTTTTTGGCCGCTTTTGGTTCCCTAAATTTATTGCTTACTAAGTTTTTCTTTTTTGAGACATTGACCGAAGAAAATCGTAACCTACGTCCTGCAAAAGAGGTGCTTAGTCAGTATTGGGATTTATTAAAAGATCCAACCTTTAACTATCCAGCGATTGGTGGAGGGTTGTTGATGGGTGCGATGTTCGTCTATATCAGCTCAGCCTCTGAGCTTATCATGGATACCTATGGTGTATCGGCGACGCACTTTGGCTGGCTGTTTGGAATGAATGCGGCGGGCTTTGTGGGTTTGACTCAGTTGAACCAATGGTTGACCAATCGCTTTCGTATCTTGAGCATATTACGCTTTGGGACGATGATGCAGGTGCTCTCTGCAGGCACGTTGTTTTTTGTCGGTATATTTTTGGGGACCGATGCTTGGTTGCCACTGGTGCTGGCGTGTATTTTCTTTTGTATTGCAGGCTTGGGATTGACCCAGCCAAACGCCTCAGCGATTGCGCTGGCTTTTCAAAAGCAGCGTGCGGGTATGGCAAGCGCGCTGCAAGGATCGCTGATGTTTTCAGTGGGTATTTTTGGTGGTTTATTATTAAACTTATTCCCTCTTAATCCAGTGTTAAAAATCGGTATTGCACTTTTTGTCCTGATGAGCTTGGGTGCGTTTTTAATCTGGCAGATAGACCGTAACCTAAATCTTGACGATGCAGAGTAAGTATAAGGTTTCATCGTAAATTAAGTACTCATAAAAAGCACCCATACGTTTAGAGCGTATGGGTGCTTTTTTATGTCTGCTATTGATTTGTATATAAGATTTTCTTTTTGATAAAGCATTTTCTTCAAGTTCTATAAATATTAGGTGTAATGGACAAAATTCATGCTAAAAAGTAGGTGGTAGTCGCTAATGGACA
>NZ_JAKDJE010000046.1 GCF_030454045.1 Psychrobacter sp.
ATCGTTAAAAATAAGCGCTTAGAATGACTAAACTTATTATTTTTAACCTCGAATCGCCTAAAAAATAGTCGCTGTCAGTGCCATGGTCGAATGTTCAACACGCCCTATTCTTAATAAGGCTGATCAGGTACAAAACGCTCTATTTCAGTTGCCATACCTGTCATCACAAACTCCATCTCAAACACTCTAGCCTCGGCTAATGAGAAGGATTCTGGATAGTCGCCTGTTAGCAGTCCAGCAATATGAGCGACGATGGACATATGACACACAACCACCAGACATTGTGCTTCAATACTAGCAATATCCATCAAGGCCTGACGAGCATCATCAGAGGGTGTGATATTGTCTTGCACCGACGAAGGGGTTTTTGGTGCGCGCGCCTGAAACGCAGCGAGCGTCTGCTGCGCTCTCTCATATGGACTCACTATAAAATAATCTGGATTATAGTGCGTGGTCACATACTCTGCTGTTTGTGCCGCTTGCTGCTGACCAAAATCAGTCAGCTGACGGGCGCTGTCTGGACGCGTCTCGTCCTCTGCTTGACCATGACGTACTAAGATAATTTTCATAATCTTCCTTGCGCATTATTGGGCATATCTGTCTGTATACATTAGACAATTTAGCTTATTGCTCATAGTAGCAATGTATCAACGTATCAATGAGCCAGTTAATGAGTATGGCGTGGGATCTGATCTACTCGCTATCATCATTGTTGCCATTTTTTTTGGCAGCATCTTTATCGCTATTACTTGAGTTTTTCATATGCGCAGTTAGCGCAGCGTTACTATGATCGTGAGCCATGACAAACTCTACATCACTGCGGAAACCCGCTTCCATCAAATGTAGCGCCACGCCTAGCGCAGCCTTATCTTCATAAATGACCGCATAAAGAGCGTGAGTGATGGGCATATAAATACCCGCTTTAGTGGCTTTTTCGTGTACCTGCTGAATGGTATTGACACCTTCGGCGGTTTGCCCAAGCTTTTTGACGGCAGCCTCAATACTCATACCGCGGCCCAGCATGTTGCCAATGCGATAATTACGGCTTAGCTCCGAATTACAAGTCGCGTATAAATCTCCTACGCCCGATAAGCCCAAAAAGGTCAGCGGATTGGCTCCTTCTTCAACGCCAAAACGGCTCATCTCTGCTAACGCTCGCGTGAGAATCATCGCTTTGGTATTCTCACCGACTTCATAAGCCGCCGCCATTCCCATGGCGATTGCATAAATGTTTTTTAGGGCACCGCCAAGCTCGACACCACGTACATCGTCACTTGCAAATACCCTAAAAAAAGCACTGTGCAAAGCTGCTTGTACAGCATGACGCAGTGGCTCAGACTCACTAGCAATAACCGTCGCAGAAGGCATGTTTTTCATGATTTCTATGGCAAGATTCGGTCCTGACATGACACCAAAGTTTACCTCAGGTAGCACCTCTTTGATGATATCGCTCATCATGGCAAAGGTGTTTTTCTCCATTCCTTTGGTTAGAGATACGATAGACTGACCACTGATAAAAGGGGCAATGTTTTTCAATGTTTCTCGAAAAGCAAGGCCTGGTACGGCAATAAAGATAATGTCTTTGTCTTTGACAGTGGCAGCCAAATCATGACTGTATTTTAGATGATCATCAAGCTTGTAACCAGGCAAATATTTTTTGTTGGTTTGGGTTTTAGCCATGGCCTTTACCGTACGTTTATTACGGACCCACAACGTGGCATCACAGCCATTTCGTGCCGCCAGATTTGCCATTGCCGTACCAAAACTACCACCGCCCAAAAACGCCAAACGCAGCTTGGTAGGATTACCATGAATATCCGCCATGTCTTTTGCCACTGCAGCTTCAACCGCGCTTGGCGTGGATTTTTTGCGACCGATGCCTGACTTACTTGCCCGCTCTAAGATACTTGCCAGCATACCACTTTGTTTTTCAGACGCTTTATTCATCGTCTCATCATCAGCGCTGTTATTATCTTGATTGCTATCGTTAGGACTTGTCATGTTCTTTTATCCGTGTTGACTGACTTATAATCAATAAGGGCGTTTTACTCAAGGCTTTTTGCCCAGATATGTTCAGATTCTAAGGGTTGCTGTTTTTTGATGAAAAGATCTTGCAACAGCAAAGAATCAAATTATGACTCGAATCGTACCAATGGCTCGATATCAATAGGCTTGCGAGTAGATTTGTCTTTGGGACTGGTGCCAGTATAAACAAAAGCCGTCACATAATCATCTGATCCGACATCGAAATACGCTTTTACTGCAGGCTCATTACATAATAACCCCGTACGCCAAACTGTACTAAATCCTTGAGCTTTTAGTGCCAGTATTAGGTTTTGTACCGCCGCACCAGCACTGAGCATTTGCTCAAAAGGGGGCACTTTTTTGTGTTCTTGCATTTGCGTCACGACCGTAACAATCATAGGTGCTCGAAGCGGCATGGTATGGGTTTTTTTGATGGTTTTCTCAGACAACGTCTCACCCTCTTTGAGCGCTTTAGCTTTTGCCGCTGCTACCAATGCGTCTCCCAGTTCATGACGCGCCGCGCCTTGGGTCACAATAAAGCGCCACGGACGCAGTTTTTTGTGGTCAGGCGCTGTTGCAGCACACTCAATCGCAGATGCAATTTGCGCGCGAGTTGGCGCTGGGGTATCCAAATTGCCCATGCTACGTCTTGAGTTGATCCAACCAATCAGCTCATCGCTACTGGCTGAGATATCATGTGCCGCGATGTTTTTAACGTGCAGCTTTTCATCCTGTATTGCTTGGTTATTTTCATCTATAGTCGTCATTGTCTATCCTTATTTATTATTATCTGTTTGTCGTTTTATTATTGATCATTGATGTGAATGCTTTTTTGATATGATCGTGACCATATTAGTTATGCAGAGGCCGTGTCTTCGACGCGGTGATCCATGCGCAAATAGTCCTCTGATTGCATCTCAAGCAAACGTGAACGGGTACGCTCAATCTCAAACGCCAGCTTTTTCCCTTGATACAACTCTAAAATTGATTGCTCTGCTCGCACCAACAGTTTGACACGGCGATCATAAAACTCATCAACCAAATAAATAAAACGGCGCGTGGGATCACGCATTTGGTCATCTAATGCTGGTACGGAGTCGACTAAGACGGTACTAAACCGCTTGGCAAGTTCAATAAAATCAGCCGCTGAGCGCGGTGCCATGCATAAATGACGAAAATCGCAAAATAAGATGTCATCCGTACGCGCGTTGATTGGGATCTCGCGGCCATTGATAGTAATCGGCTCATTGCTGATTTTTTGATTATTAGACAAGCTGGCAAAGCGGTTGGCGAGCCAGTGATGGTTGGCTTTGGTCATTGGTGATTCGTACAACTCTGCTTGCTGAAGCACGCGCAGACGGTAATCAATACCAGAGTCGATATTCATCACTGTCGTATGGCTCTCAACCTCTGCAATAGCTGGTAAAAAACGGTCACGGTGCAAACCATCTTTGTACAAACCAGATGGCTCAATGTTTGAGGTGGCGACCAAGGTAATACCGCGATTAAACAGCATCGTAAATAAATCGCCCAAAATCATCGCATCAGAGACGTTAGACACAAAAAACTCATCAAAACAGATAACGACCGCTTCTTTATAAATAATGTCAGCAACTTTTTCGAGTGGATCGCTTTCGCCTTGAAGCTTATTCAACTCCTGATGAACACGCTGCATAAAATGATGAAAATGCAGACGCATTTTGCGCTCAATGGTCAATGAATCATAGAACATATCCATCATCCATGTTTTACCGCGTCCTACGCCGCCCCACATATATAGGCCAGTTGGCGCGGCAGGCTTGGACTTCAAAAACCCAAAGAGTCCTTTCTTTTGCGGTGCACTATTGATGAGCTGGTGGTATATCTCATCCAGATAGCTCATAGCTTGAAACTGCTGCTCATCCCGAGTAAACTCATCGGTACTGACGGCTTTCTCGTAACGTTGCAATGGAGATAAACTCATAATACGACTCATCTTTGAATTAAATAAACATCAAAATAGTAGCGTTAAAAAGCCACTTTGACAGTGAAACTGCCATCATAAAAAACCATTGTAAAATAAAAACTAGCCATTTTGTCCCAAGCTATGGGTTTCTAATAGCTTCTTGAGCTCTGATAGTCGGCCATGAAAAAAGTGCCCAGCACCATCGACCACGCTTACCGCAAGCCCTAAGCGATCAGCAAATGCTTGCATATTATCAGGCGCAATCACCTCATCCGCATTGCCATAAATCTCAAAAGTTTTATCAGCGGGTAAATTGATATCAGTACTGTCATTTTTTTCGACTGATGGCGCGATAAGGGCGATTTTCGAAACTTCAAAGTCTCCTAGACCCCAAATATGTGCAGCTTCAAGCACTTGCTCAGCCACGCGTGCGGTGACATAGCCACCAAAAGAGAAGCCACCGAGCCACAGCTTGCGGGCATTGGTTTGTTCGGCAATCCATTGTAGCACGGTCATTGCATCGACCACTTCACCTTCTGCATAATCATGCTCGCCTGTCGACTGCCCCACTCCACGAAAGTTAAAGCGCACCACGTGCATGCCATTGTCACGGGCAAAGCGGTACATAGTCGTGACCACTTTATTGTTCATCGTCCCATCGAACAACGGATTGGGATGGCACAATAGCGCGACGGTATCAGTGTTTGGATCATTAGGGTTGTCATTTTGCCATAGTGCGTCGACCTCGAGCACACCAGCAGGAGCAGGAATCAGTTGCATAATATTACTTATTAATAAAAAATGAATGGCTCAATTATCCTAGATATGATTTTTATTTCAAGTGATTTGCTGTGTACGGTGGCGACTTGTTTTTTGGGTCATCTCATTTACCAATGATTGCACAGGTAATATGGCGGCAATACTGCATACAATAAGCGTATAGACACGTCATATAGCGCTAAGCTACATTGATAGAGCTTTGCTTATTGTTAAGACGTTTTAGTTATCATTATCAGGAATCATTTATGAACACGTTTAATAAAACTGCCAGTTTAGGTGCTACATTAGCAGCGGTACTTGCCTTGAGTGCATGTCAAAGCACGCCATCATCTCCAGTGATCCAGCGCGCCAACTCCATTTATGAGACCACAGGCATCAGCGATACCAAAGTCAAAGCCCAGCAAAACGCGATAGATAGTGCGCAAAAGACTTGTCGAAGCAAGCAAGTGATTATCGTAGAAGACAACGTCAAATATAATGGCATCTTAAATGAACGTACGGGTCGTATGGTCGGACAAGTAGGCGCAGTGGTCGGTTCAATATTTGGCACTGGCACGCCAGATTTGTCACGTGATGATGATTATGAGTACACTATTAATTTTCGCTGCCAATAACGCTCTAAATAAGCGATGTCATCTGTGCTTCTTTGGCATCACCTGACAGACGGTCGTTGATGACGTTGCCAAGAAATTGAGATAGCCAACCAGCTTTGATAGAAAGATACTATCTATAAATGCTGGTTGGCTTTGCTTTTTGTGCGCGCGCTTTTGGGTTAAACTGTGCCCTATTATATGCCTCCTTTATTATTGGCTTCTTTGTTTTCATTATCTTTGGTCTATTATCATGCGCAAACCCAATCTC
The DNA here is from genome assembly GCF_030454045.1 of Psychrobacter sp. Classification (GTDB taxonomy): domain Bacteria; phylum Pseudomonadota; class Gammaproteobacteria; order Pseudomonadales; family Moraxellaceae; genus Psychrobacter. Next base: position 5,612 of record NZ_JAKDJE010000046.1, read on the forward strand.
TCAACCACCAAACAAGCCAAGGTATTAGCACCTGCCAAAGATTTGGCCACGTTAGAAGCAGAGCTTGCTGAGCAAGAAGACCATCTAGAGAATACTGTCCTACGTCTCAGTGACTACTTATCTGCAGTTGAAATGGTCATCAAGCAAACCTTTGATCACCGAGTTTGGGTCAAAGCAGAAATTCGTAATTTGTCTAGCAAGGGTGGTCACTATTATTTTGAATTGGCCGAAAAAGATGACGATGGCAAAGTAGTCGCCAGTTGCCGCGGTAATCTTTGGCGATTTAAAGCGGCTCGTGTATTAGCCAAGTTTGAGCGCGCCACAGGGATGCCGCTTGAGCGTGACTTGACCGTACTTCTCAAAGTATCGGCGGGATTTCATGCGCAGTACGGCTTTTCCATCACCATCGAAGATATTGACCCCAGTTACACGCTAGGCGATTTGGCGCGGCAATATGCGCAGATGGTCGACCGCTTAACAGGCGAAGGATTGTTACACTTAAATCAGCAATTACCCGCCCCTTTTGATATCGAGCATGTATTGGTCATCGCTCCTGAAAAAGCTGCTGGATTGGGCGATTTTCAGGCGGATGCGGATCGCCTAGCAAGTACGGGAGCTTGTCAGTTCCATTACCATCATGCAACCTTTCAGGGCAATCATGCACCCGAGGAGATACGCCAAGCCATCGTTAGCGCCCAGCAGCAATTTTATAACACGCATCAGCACCTGCCCGATCTATTGGTGATTATTCGAGGTGGCGGCGCCGTCGGTGATTTGGCTTATCTCAATGATTATGAGCTGGCAGCCTTGGTGGCTGAGCAGCCTATTCCTGTCTGGGTCGGTATCGGTCATGAACGCGACCAGGTGATCTTAGATGAAGTGGCGCACACCAGCTTTGACACGCCCTCAAAAGTGATTGCTGCTATCCATAGCCATTTAGCCCAGCTCGTCACTCAGACGCTACAATATCAAGCGCAAATCAAACAAGCCGCTCAGCGCCAACTCAATACGGCGGAGCAACAAAGCACGCGCCAGTTGAGTCAAATACAGTCACAAACTATCGGCCAGCTTACCTCCCTACAAAAAGACAGCGATTATGCATGGCGTAGTATCCAGCAGAGTGCTCAGCGCCAAGTGAAGCAAGCCGCCAGACTAACGACTGAGCGATATACAAAAACGCAAACCCTAGCACATCAGCAGCTCACTAACGCCGCTACTCGCAGTAAACACCATCAACACTCTATTATGAAAAACGCCCAACAACACATCGTACAGGCACAGCGCAATAGCGAGCACCTGCGTGACATCGTGCTGTTACATCGGCCCTCTCGTGTGCTTCAGCAAGGCTATGCCCTACTGATGGATACCAAAGCTCAGCAAGCCCTTACAAGCAGCACCCAGCTCTATCCTGAGCAGACGGTCAATATTCTTTTAAAAGATGGTAGCGCGGCTGCGCAGATTATAGATATTACCACTACGTAACGTGCTACTGACTCATATCATACCTAGTGGCACCACACATAAGAGAAAAAAGCTCTTAACGCTTTAAATTTAATCAATATAATAGCCAAATGTTATCTTAAAAATTTGATTTTGAACCTGAGGAAAACCTATGACGACCCCTACTCGCAGACGCAAAAAAGCCGCCCCAAAAACATTTAAGGCCGCTTACGATATTCTAAAAACCAATGCAGCGGAGCTACAGCAGCAAGACGAGCCTGATATTGATAATCTGATGACCACGGTTGAAGAATCTATTGCTGCTTATCGCGTTTGCGAAACCCGCATCAATGCGGTACAGCAAGCATTGGATGCGGCCTTCGCCGAAGAAAAACCTACTAGCAGCATGGACAGTTAGTTTATTCAGGCTCATCAACTTCAAAGACTTGGCGTAGATAGGCAAGATACGTGTCATTATTGATCATGGTCTTGCCTGGGCTATCAGACAGCTTGGCCACTGGCTGACCATTGCACTCAACCAATTTAAGTACGATATTAATCGGGGTGATACCCATGTCATTGGTCAAATTGGTGCCAATACCAAAGCTGGTTCTGATACGGTCTTTGAAGTATTGATGTAGCTCCCACGCTTTTTCTAAATCCAACCCATCACTAAAGGTCAAGATTTTTGTTTTTGGGTCTATTTTTAGTTTTTCATAATGTGCCACTGCCTTATCACCCCAGATGTGAGGGTCGCCACTATCGTGACGCAGCCCATCAAAGAGCTTGGCAAAATACAAATCAAAGTCGCGCAAGAACGCATCCATACCAACCACGTCTGTCAATGCAATACCCAAATCACCGCGATATTCATGCACCCATGCTTCAAGCGCTGCTTTTTGCGAATCGCGCAAACGCACATCCAATGCCTGAAAGGCTTGCATAAACTCATGTGCCATCGTGCCTATCGGCGTCATGCCAAGCTGCTTTGCCAGATATACATTAGAAGTGCCGCCTACGATTTTTGGCGCAGCCTTGTATAATGTCTCTACCACATGCGCCTGCCAGCGTTTACTAAAGCGGCGACGCGTCCCAAAATCAGCGACGATAAACGGCGGCGTATTACGATCTTCTTTTTTCTGCTCTGCCGCATATTGATGCAGCAGTGCCACTTTTTCATCAAGGCGGCGCTGCCCTTCTTCAATCACACTATCATTCGATAACGCATTAAAATAAAGCTCATTGACGATAGCCAGCACAAATACTTCAAAGAACATCGCCTGTATCATCGGTCCTTCGATGTCGATAGACAAGCGACCTTTCTCATCGATACTGACGGTAATAAACCGGCGTTTTAACTTAAATAATTCTAGATAATCAACAAAGTCTGAGCGCATAAAGCGCAAACCACGTAGGTAGTCCAGCTCATCTGGCAAAAAGCGCAGTTCACATAGGCTGTCTAGTTGCTGCTCTAGATCTTTTTTGATATTGGCGAGTGGATAAGCGGTGTCTTTATTATTGCGGCAGCGAAAACGGTAGACCCCACGCGTCTGCGGAAATTGATGCAACATGGCTTGCAACATCGTAAATTTGTACAAATCATTATCAAGCAGTGAGGTAATAATGGGTGAATAAGTAGCAGTCATGCTATGGCCTTAAAAGTGCAGAAATGAGAAACAAATGTCACCGAATCAACCAAGCGACCTTATGTCTGAATAATAAATAACATCTGGATAATAGACGCCCATAAAGTATGCGTCATCCATAAACCATCCAGTATAACGAAGTTTGGTATTGATGTCAGAGTTCGCATGAGATTGCAGCAAAATTCGTACAACTAGCGAAAATGATCATCGAATATCTAACAGTACATGGTACAAAAAAGACGCTAAGAGTGAACTTAACGTCTTTTTTATTTATTCAAAGGTGGCAATAAAACGACTATGATTTCACCAGTTTTACCAATGGTGCATAGCCCGATTGCGGCATCACACTCACTGGTATGAACTGTAGCGCCCCGCCATTGATACAATAACGCAGCCCGCCACGGTCTTTTGGACCATCAGGAAATACATGACCCAGATGTGAATCTGCTACGCGCGAGCGCACCTCAGTACGTACCATATTGAATGCCGTATCTTGATGCTGAGTAATCACTTGCATATCAATGGGCTTGGTAAAGCTTGGCCAGCCGCACCCTGACTGATATTTATCATTCGACAAAAACAGCGGCTCACCGCTCACCACGTCGACATAAATCCCTGGTGCAAATAAATCATCATATTCATGACTAAAGGCGCGCTCCGTCCCAGCCTCTTGCGTGATATTGTATTGCGCTTTGGTCAACGTATTCTTTAGCGCATCTTTGTCAAATTTAGCATAGCGCTTGGGATCTAACGTCTCAGCAATAGTCTCAACTGGCGCAAGCTTGGTGCGAGCTGCCCCTTCAGGCTTATCATCTGCTAAGCTCAAATCAATATGACAATAGCCATTTGGATTTTTTGCCAGATAATCCTGATGATACATCTCAGCCAAATAAAAATTATCTAAGGGCTCATTTTCGACCACGACTTTTTGCTCGTACTTGCTTTGTACACGCTTGAGCGCAGCATCAATCACTGCCTTGTCTGCCTTATCGGTATAATATACCCCTGAGCGGTACTGGACGCCGCGATCATTGCCCTGTTTGTTTAGGCTTGTGGGATCGACAACGCGGAAGTAATACTCCAAAATAGTATCGAGGTCTGTTTTGTCCGCATCATAGATGACTTTTACCGTTTCTGCATGTCCTGAGCCACGAATGACTTGCTCGTAGCTTGGATTGGCTGTATCGCCATTGGCATAGCCTGATACAGCATCAACCACCCCTACGATGCGCTCCATATAGGCTTCAACGCCCCAAAAACACCCTCCTGCAAGGTAAATTGAGCGGGTGTTAATAGGCTTGCCTTTATCATTGTAATATACGCCATCTTTTTGCTTGATGGCTTCAATTTTATTATCGTTAGAGGCTTGTATGTTGGCAGGTTTGGCGTTGCCTGATTTTAGCTCAGCAAAGCCATTGTCGGCATTTTCTGCCAGTGCGTAAGCTTGCTCTGCTGATATATTGCCTTTTACAAGATGTGCCAGATTGCCATTTTTATCAAGAATGGCCCAGCTTGGATAGACCTGCACGCCAAGCTTATTGATAAGCTCACCTGAGGGATCTGCCAACACGGGCAAGTTTGGGTAGTCAGCTTGTACGCCCGCATACCAAGTACTAAATTCACCATCAGCTTTTTCATTGAGATGACCGGGGCTGGCGACTGTCACCACGTTTAAGCCTGAAAACTTAGGATCAGTGCGCCACGTCCCAGTCTCCTCTAATGTACCCAAACATAACGGGCACCAGCTTGCCCAAAATTTTACTAAGGTCGGCTTATTCGGATCAAGCACTGCCGCACCTGTGTCGCCTAAGCCCTTTGTTAGCTGCGGCAATGCTTGCATTTTTTTGAGCATATCGGAGGGCAACATGTCACGCGAGCTGGTGACGCCAGTATTTTGACTACCTGATTTGGTGCTGCTACTTGCATTATTTTCTGCATTACTCATCTGACCACAAGCGACCAGTATCCCTGCACTCAATACCGTTGTCATGCTAAAGGCGCTAACATTTTTTAGCCAGCTTGGTGAGCGAGGTTTCTTAATTTCTTCATGATTACTATTTTTTTGATTGTTTTTATATGACATGACATGTCCTTGTTACGAATGGTGCGAGTTTTGGCAACCATGAGCGATAAATAGCTCAAAATTCTATTATGAGGGAACTCAAGTTAAAGAGATGAAACGTTGGGGAATGAGGGAGAGACAGTAATTCAGATCGTTGAAATGCATTAGTTCATCTTAATAGTATACAACGCTACTGGAGCCTGCTTTAATAGTAAAGTGTTGATTACTACACTTTTTTAACAGGGTAGTAAGAGTGCTGATAGAGAAGTGTCTGACACCCTCATCAGTCCCAGTTAAGCTTTGGCACGCATAAACTGCTCGACATAGTCATCAGCAGGATTGTGTCGCAGATCGTTTGGCGTCCCTGTTTGTATCAAGCGTCCGCCATTTAAAATACTGATGCGCTGACCAACTTTAATAGCCTCGTCGATATCATGGGTGATAAAAACGATGGTTTTGTTCAGACGCTCTTGTAGTTCTAATAATTGATCTTGCAACTGGGCGCGGATGAGTGGATCAAGCGCAGAGAACGCCTCATCCATCAATAAGATGGGGTTGTCCGTTGCTAGCGCACGAGCGAGCCCAACACGCTGCTGCATCCCACCTGATAGCTCGTCCGGATAACTGTGCTCTAGGTTGGTCAGCCCCACTTCATTGAGCCAATAACGCGCGATCTCATGACGCTCGCTCACACTCATTTTGCGGACACGTAGACCATAAGCCACATTTTGCATCACCGTCATGTGCGGCACTAAGCCGAAATGCTGAAAAACCATACTGACTGTCTGCTGGCGGTAGTGCTGCAATTGTTTATCATTAAGCTCTAAAATATTGATAGCATTAGATGAGCTTTCGTCTACTGGCGCAGTGTTTGCCTGAGTATTATCCTTGGCATGCGTTTTGGTATTGACCGTCGTGTTAACCCATATCTCCCCGCTGGTTGGATCAATCAATCGATTGAGATGACGTATCAAGGTCGACTTGCCAGAGCCTGACAACCCCATGATGCAATGCAGCTCCCCTGCCTTGATATTCAAGTTGATATCGTAGAGCCCCACCGAGTAGCCGGTTTGTTCTTTAACTGCAACGCTATCCATACCCTCAGCCAGTAACGCCATTGCAGACTGGGCTTGCGTGCTATTGGCATTATAGATTTTACTGATATTTTTTAGCTGGATATGATTCATCGTGACTCTCGCTATTTGCTTGATTTTTTATGCTGGCTTTACTCATTGACTATTGGACAAGTTTCTACCCAATCGGACGCCTGCCTGCTTTGATCGTTTTTTGACGAGCACGCTTTCCTTGTCCAAAGGCTTGGGTAATACGGTCGATGATAATGGCGACGATAACGATCGCCGTACCTGCTTGTAAGCCTTGCCCGATATTAAGCGTTTGGATAGATTGCAATACATCTTCACCAAGTCCCGGTGCCCCAATCATCGAGGCCAGTACCACCATCGCAAGTGACATCATGACCGCCTGATTAATACCTGCCATAATACTGGGCAGTGCTTGTGGCAGCTTGATCCAAATGAGCAGCTGTAAATGCGTACTACCAAAAGAGCGTCCTGCCTCGACCATTTCATGATTCACTTGGGTAATACCCAGCGTTGTCAGACGAATCAGTGGCGGCAACGCATAGATAACCGTGGCAAATAACGCAGGCACTTTACCAATACCAAATAGCATCAACACGGGTATAAGATACACAAAGCTTGGCATCGTCTGCATCACATCAAGTACTGGCGTCACAATCTTGCGTAGCAGCTTGCTACCCGACATGGCAATACCGATAGGAATTCCGATCACCACCGTGACCAATACTGACACGATGAGTAACGCTAAGGTATCAATCAGCGCGCCCCATAACCCAAAAGCACCAATCAAAAACAGCCCCGCGCCGCATGCCAGCGCAAACCAAATCTTGCGTACACCAAACCACGCCAATACAGCCACCAAGGCGATAATCAGCCAAGGCGGAATAATCGTTAATAATCGCTCAATGGGTAAGAGCAAGTACGTAAGTGTCACCGTGCTAATAGTGCGAAATACGTCTCCGTAGTTTTGGACAACGCTTGATAAGGCATTGTTGAGCGGGGTCTCAAGCGACCACGAAGGGAAGCTGGATGAGAGTGCTGATTGATCACTACGAGAGGCAGCTGTATCAGCAGTGATAGCAGCACCGTTTAAGCTAATGCCGAGCTTAGTCGCAAGATTGGTAGCAGCTTCCTCAGACAACCAACCGCGCCAAACGTCTGGGTTATCACGCAAAAATACCAACGCCTGCTCATCGCCACTACGCTTACCCTCACTCATCTCCAAGATAGCGCCGTTCAGCTCATCAGGCGTAAACTGTATCTTTTTGAAGACCTCTGCCAGCTCAGGGTTAGATTCGATAAATGGGGTAGATACGGCAATACCTAGCGGCGATACGGGAAAGCCTGATACGCAATCAGATGTACCGTCAGCGAGTAATAGGTCTTGCCAGCAGGCATCTTTGTGATCTGGGAACTCCAAAGCAGCAAAGTCATACTTTGCCATTAGGCCCGTGGGCTGCCAGTAGTAAAACAATAGCGGCTTGTGCTGTTCAAAAGCAGAGGCGATTTCGGCATCGAGCGCAGCGCCCGTACCGGGATGAGCATTGTTAAAAATACTATCAAGCCCCGTATTTTTTAACAGACGCGTATTAAAAATCTCACAGGTCCAGCCAGAGGGACAGTTCATAAAGCGAGATTTGCTCGGATCTTCAGGGTCTTTGAATAGATCAGCATATTTGGGCAAGTCTTGATAACGACGTAGCCCTGGGTTTTCTTCTAGTACATATTTTGGGACATACCACCCTTGGGTCGCACCGCCTTTGAGTGTATCGCCAATGACGGCCACTTTGTTCTGCTCGATGGCATCTTCCATGATTGGTGAGCGTCCAATCCACTGCTCACCGATGATCTGAATATCGTTTTGAGACAATGCGGTCTCAAGCGCAGGTCCTGCTCCTGGCACTTCTTCTACCGTACAACCGTAACCCTCTTCAGCAATATATTTAAGTACCCCAGAGGTAAACTGTCCGCTCTCCCACGTCAGTGCGCCAAACTTGATCGGTGACTCACAAGCTGCGGATGCTGATAAAGGCAGCAACAATGCGCTCATACACAGTAAGCTTAATGCAATCCATTGGCGCATGCTTTGTCCTATTTATTGTTTTGTACTGGCATGAAAGAAGTATCACAACCACAGAGCATCACGATGTCATATTGACTCACAACATCTATGAATCATTCACTGTTGTTTAGACTTACTACAAAGTGTAGCGACTTATAGGAGTAATAACAAATGTTTATTTGTCGATTGCTGAGATGATCGAACCTCATGCCTTGCAGATATAAACGCTATCATTGATAAATCTTTTCCCAATGCTAACCTTTGATTTTTTGACAAAAAAATAGCACCTATTTTGATAGATGCTATAGATATAGGTATCGAATGAAGAGAGTTCAAAATCAATTTTTGAATAACTCCCATAGAGCCATTATTTCAAAAACAATGCCATCGCCTTTTTAAACAGACCACCATAAGGCGGCAATAAGAAATTGAGACCATTTAGCTTGGTCTGTACAAAGATAGGTTTCATATGGCTCAAACGCTCAAAGCCCGCTTTGCCATGGTATGCGCCTGTACCAGAGTCACCAACCCCACCAAACGGTAAGTCATGCTGGGCCACATGAATGATCACTTCATTGATACATAGACCACCAGAGACGGTATGATTGCGCACATTTTCGATATAGCTGTGGTTGTCGCTAAAGACATACAGCGCTAATGGACGTGGACGCGCGTTGACGAAAGAAATCGCATCATCCAATGTCTCATAATGCACCAATGGCAAAATCGGGGCAAAAATCTCGTTTTGCATCAGATCGCTATCAGGCGCAGGCTCACTCACGATCACAGGTGGCATTAGACGCGTTTCGATATTGGGCTCAACTGCAGTAAGTGCGTGTATCTCAACACCTGTTAGCGCGTCTAGGTAACCCTTGACCCGTTTAAACTGCTCACCATTGATAATGCGTGAATAGTCTGGATTGTTTTCGATATTGGGATAGTGCTTTGCCATCCACTCTTTTGCCAAGTGGATAAACTGCTCATGATATTGACGTTGAACCAATACATAATCTGGGGCAATACAAGTCTGACCTGCATTGAGCGTCTTGCCCATCATGACACGGTTGACCACCGACTCTAGATTGGCATCATCCAATACAATTACTGGTGACTTACCGCCAAGCTCAAGCGTCACTGGTGTCAAGTTAGGCGCGGCGGCAGCCATCACCTTTTTGCCTACAGCAGTCGAACCCGTGTATAGCAAGTGGTCAAATGGTAACTCACTAAAGGCAGCAGCAATATCAACCTCGCCCAGTACCACACAGATCATATCTGGCGAAAAATAACGAGAAATGGCATCAGCAAATGTCTGAGCAAACTGCGGCGCAGCTTCGCTCATTTTGACCATGATTCGGTTGCCCGCGGTGATTGCATCAATCATCGGACCAATTGCCAAAAACAGCGGATAATTCCAAGGCACCATGATACCGACCACCCCCAATGGCTGCGGCTGAATCTCGTTGTGAGCGGGCATATATAGAGGTGAAATAGGCGCACGATACGTTTTCATCCATTTTTTGCCGTGCTTTTTGGCATGACTGATACCGGTGAAGCTCGGGAACAGCTCGGCAAACTGAGTCTCTGATTGGCTACGATATCCAAAGTCTGCGCTGATTGCTTTTGCAAAGCTTTCTTGATTGTCGCTCAACATCACTTCTAAATTATCTAGCTGAGTCTCACGAGTGCCCCAGTCATTGATCGGCCGCGTACGGCTCAATGTTTGCAGGCGTGAGAATTGAGATTTCATCTCATCGATGGTTTTTGCGGTACTCAACGCTTCAGGCATACGCTGCAGCGCAAAACCTGCATCGGTTGGTGCCTGCTCATGGGCATGTTGGTTGCTATCTGTCATTGATCTTCCTTGTCGTGCTCATATGATGTCACATGGTCACTATGTTTATTGAATTATGGTGTTACTTTGTTAGTCAGACGCGCGCATCCGTTATATGCCCTGACCGTACATTTTATTCGGTTTTGCTTATCAAACTTTAATGTAGCGCATTGACTGCGCAATGAACAGCTTCTTTGGTTGACTAGTGCGTCTGTACTAGTGTTGTCTACCTATCAGCTAACTCAATGATATATAAATATTTTTATGGATCCTTCATGACTTTTCACCCTTAGTATTTAACTGTCTTTTAGACTGCGTGATAGCATATAATCTTTGAGCGATACCTGCCAAAACTGCTACACTAGCCATCGGCATCCTCCGCCTTTACACTGGACAATCATAAGACAGACACGCTCATGCAAAACGACACACAACCGCTCAATGACATGCTGATCAGTAAATCTCTGTCAGCAGCCGATTATGTTCCCACTCTCGATGCCATGCTGTCACGTACTCTCGAACGTATCGATCTAAAAAAACAGCAAGGACTGCGCACGCCTGATGAGTTATGGATCGTTGATCACAACGATGTTTATACGCTTGGACAAGCAGGCAAAGAAGAACACATATTGCAGCGCACCGACACGCCTATCATCAAAACCGATCGCGGTGGTCAGGTGACATGGCACGGTCACGGACAATTGGTGATTTATTGGTTATTTGATCTCAGTAGTCTCAAATGGAGTGTGCGCCATCTTGTCTCCCATGCTGAACAAGCGATCGAAGACGTCGTTAATGACTGTCTGCATAGCTCGCCATCTAGTCGTGACAATATCAGTGCCCACGCCCGCCGTGATGCACCTGGCGTTTATATGTATTCTGACCCCACTGTAGCGGATGACAGTAGCAATGCTAATAGCAACTCGCTAGATGACAAATCTCTTGATAATAAGATTATGCTTGGAAAAATAGCGTCGTTGGGCTTCAAGATTAAGCATGGCTTTAGCTATCATGGTATCGCAATTAACTTAGACTGTGATTTGTCAGCATTTAATGCTATCAATCCTTGCGGTTATGCGGGGATGCAGATGTTGCGCTTGTCTGATTTTGTGGCCATGCAGACAGATTCAGAGCAAAAAGAGTCAGAAACACAAACGACTCAACAAATCAGCGACGCATTAAACTACAAGATAGTTACTCAAAAACTTATCGATAATATCGCCAAACGTCATGCTGGACTGATTGAATTACGAGCAATAGCGCCAAAGTGAGTTTTGAGTCCATTTTTGCATAATCTTTTTTTGCATAATATCTTGCACGCTTAGACTTAAGCATTAAGAGAAAATTTAGACCAAACTTGTTATAATCGCACCCAGTACAAATCGGGTGCGGTAAAAATTTTGCAGTATCCCCAGCTACATCAATCATTCAAACCTCTAAAACAAAAGCAAATTGGAGTATTTCATGGCAGATTTTAATAAAATTTTGGACGCAGGCGACGTAGACGGCGGTATCATCAACGTAGTAGTAGAGATCCCAGCTGGTAGCAGCCATAAAATTGAGTGGAATCGCGAATTGGCCGTATTTGAGCTTGATCGTATTGATCCACAGATTTTTGCTAAGCCATGTAACTATGGTTTCATCCCGCAAACGCTTGACGAAGATGGTGATGAGCTAGATGCATTGATTTTGACTGAGCAGCCGCTACCGACTGGCATCTTTTTGAAGGCCAAAGTCATCGGTGTCATGAAGTTTGTTGATGATGGCGAAGTCGATGACAAGATCGTTGTCGTACCTGCTGACGACCGTGACACAGGTAATGCTTACAACAGCCTAGAAGACCTACCAAAGCAGTTAATCAACCAACTAGAGTTCCATTTCAGCCACTATAAAGACCTGAAAAAAGCGGGCACTACTGTAGTTGAATCTTGGGGTGATGTTGCGCAAGCGAAAGAGGTCATCAAAGAATCTATCCAACGCTGGAAAGACCTATAATTTATTAAAATTGGCTCAATGCTAATCATAGATAAATACCAAAATACCGCGATCGCAATGTGATCGCGGTATTTTTTTGCTTGAATACTCTGTGTGTAACTTGAATACTCTGTATGTAAAATGGTTATAATAAACGCGACTACTCATTCACACGCATACGCTGCAATAAGGAAAACCATGTTTAACCCCGACCCTAGCAAAAAGCCTGTCAGTACAAAGTTGCCAAAAGACGTCATCATGATGGTCGAAAAAAACAATTTGGTAATGGCCATCAAAACCTTGGCGGCCGACGAAAATATCAGTATGGATGAAGCCAAAACCAGAATTGATGCTTATGAGACTGCACTCAAGGTAAAACAACAGCAAAAGCTCAATACCATCGCCAGCAAACAAGGTATCCCAAATCAAGCCATTAGCTTCGATAGAGAGCAAGAGGTCGAAGATGAGCCTGGTCCATTGGTAAAAAACCGTGTTAAATCTACTCAGCCAGGGCAAGGGTTTAAAAGCTTACAAGCGGGTGTCGACAGTCAACTCAATGACTTGGGCTATAAAAAACCTTTACTCCCTTATTGGCTAAAACGGTTGCTTGTCATTGCGGTATTGATGATAGGTATATTTTGGATATTGTGGCGAGTGTTTGGTTAAAAAATATTGGTCTGCTAAATCTTTCTATAGTCCCTTTTACTCGGTTATTTTTTCAGTTCATTGTGCGTGCGCTACTGGCTAGTTTTTAGGAGCTAATTTTTTAGGATATGCCTGTAAAAATCATTATCCTTCTAGCATCACCAATACTGTAAACATAAACCATATCCAGCCATTTAAAAACATCATAGTATCCTGTTTTACTTCATAAGGCCCCACTTATCTCACTATTAGACATACAAAATTATTGTATTTCTATCACTCTGCATTTAAGAGCTGTCTACGCCGCACCGTAAGTAATATCTGTATTTTGATATCAAATTATGCCCTCATTCAGCAGCCATAACCCTGACACTTCCTCAATCAGCCAGTCTATTTAAAAACTTTATTTCGTTAAATTTCCGACAATTAGAGAGTAAATGCTTCTTTTTGTACCATATTAAAAATATTATTGATATTTGTTCAATAATTAATATATATTCTATATTGAATTTATTTTGGTAGAATAAATTTATGGTTCTTTCAGGTGATAAACTCGTATGCATAGTTGGCAACCCTTTCTTTGAAAAAGGGGCTGTTTATATTGTTGGCGACATCGTAAATAAGGAGTTATTTGAGGTAAGGATAGGCTCGGATGGAGAGTATTGGTACGCCAAAAAAGACAATGAAGGAATATGTGTTCATTTCAATGCTAAGGAAACGGCTATCAATGATGCTTGGTTTAGCCAAGTAAAATAAGATTGGTTCTTGATGCAGTATAATGACTACAGATCCAGCTCTACAAATGTCATCGCAGAACACGACCCATCTATTATGAATTCCTCATACTTAATTTCTACGTAGACAGTCACAAATCGATTTTGTCTACAACAAGTGACTAGAAATAAAGTACTTGTTGACCTGTATATCCTAATAATAAAAATCTCAAAAGAGAACACTGCTCTATCAATTTATAAGGATATAATTGATTTCAAGGCATTAAAAAAGGATACCGCAGTACCCTTCTTTTATTTAGAATTCATGACGCTGCTGGCTTAATGATGCTCACCTGGAAGAATTCTGGCAAAAGCACGTTGAGCAAAATTCGGCTTACTATCGGTGGTTTGTGCCGCGGTAGAGCTTGGGAAGATGCGATAACCAATTGATTGAATACCGACGTTAAACGCTGGTACCAACGAATAAGTGGCTGAGGCGAATTTGCCCATATTACTGGCGATACTGTTTGGCTTATGGACGATAGCTTTTGCGACCATGAGCGCGGCTTCATCAGGCATCAAAGCTGGCATATAACGGTATAGCTTGGTGGGGGCGATCATAGGGGTACGTACCAAGGGCATAAAGATATTGGTGACCTTGATATTATCGCCTTTTACTTCTGCCGCTAAGCAACGACTAAACGCATCTAACGCAGATTTTGAGGCCACATAGGCGGCAAAGCGAGGACTGTTTGCCAATACCCCAATCGACGAGATATTGACAATTTGACCCGTCTGACGGCTAATCATAGTCGGCAAGAAACCCAAAATAGTTTTAACAGCACCAAAGTAATTAATCTCCATCGTGCGCTCAAAATCATGGAAGCGGTTGACCGACTCATGGACTGAACGGCGGATCGAACGACCCGCATTGTTCACCAATACATCCACATGCTTAAAATCAGCAAGGATTTTTTCGCTGGTCTTTTCGATCTCATCCATATCGGTCAAATCGCATGGATAGTAACTGGCCCTGCCACCCAGTATTTCGATATTTTCTTTGACGGTTTTTAGCTTATCTTCAGTACGTGCCAACAAAATCACATGTGCACCGCACTCACTCAATAAAAAAGCCGTGCGCTCACCAATGCCACTTGATGCACCCGTAATGATAATGTTCTTGCCTTTTACTGCTTTTGTTATTGCTTTTTTCGAGGGGTTAGCCATAAAAAACCTTTTTGTTTGTCCTATACCAATAAATATTTGTTTACAGCATAGCAAAAAAATATCGCACACAGTGAACAAAACACCACCAACGAGCAGTTAATTTCAGGGTTTAAGCGGTTTATAGTAGTAGGTCATCATCTAATGGCGTTGAGGTTTGGCGCTATACTTTTGCTGACTGATACTGAGGAGGATATATTTTGATAGGAACCCTAGCCCACTATATTGACTTGATTGCCAAGATAGTCGAAGTCATTGGTGTCTTGATTATGTTTTTTGGACTCCTCTTTGCTTTTTATAGAGCATTTCAGGTATCAGACGGCCTGAACCACAATACCTACGTAGAGATCAGACAGACCGTTGGTAAATCCATTCTTTTGGGACTTGAGGTATTGATTGCCGCAGATATTATGGCAACGGTAGTGACAGAGCCGACATTACGCAGCGTTTTGGTGTTAGGCATCATTGTACTTATCCGCACGTTTTTAAGCTTATCACTACAAGTTGAGCTAGAGGGCAGATTTCCTTGGCAAAAAGAGAAGCCAACACCTGAAGCAGACTCTAATGCTATGCCCATCAATCAAACCACCCCTGTTGATAAAACATAGCGTGAACCTAAAAAATTAAAGTAGGTCGCAGTAACGCTTGCTGATGAGAAAAATGGTAAAACTTCGCAGCCCCCCTTATTCATGTGTCTGCAAAAAACGCTCTACCACGCGGAACTGCCCAGCCGTACTTTCTTCACCATACATCGCTTGCCGAAAAGCGTTGGAGCTTGGAATACCTGTCGTATACCATGCAATGTGCTTGCGAGCGATACGGCAGCCAGAATACTCGCCATAAAAGTCGTATAACTCTTGCAAATGCGCCAGTACAACTTCCTTAATCTCGCTCACACTTGGGGCATCAAGCACGTCACCTGTGCGCAAAAAGTGCTCAATATCGCGAAATATCCACGGCTGACCTTGTGCGGCTCGTCCAATCATCACCGCATCGCATCCTGTCAGCTCATAGACATGCTGTGCTTTTTGCGCGCTATCGATATCGCCATTTGCGATCACAGGAATGCTAATGCTGTCTTTGACTTCGCGCATCAGCTCATAGCGCGCCTCACCTGTATACATATCTTCACGCGTACGCCCATGAATCGCAATAGCAGCAATACCTGCTTGCTCTGCCCGCTTAGCCACTCTCAAAATATTTTCGCGACCATTCTCAAATCCCAATCGTGTCTTTAATGTCACAGGCGCATCAACGGCATTGACTGCAGCATCAAGCAACCTTGCAACCAAGTCCTCATCTTGCAGCAAGGCAGACCCTGCCAGCTTACGACAAACTTTTTTGGCAGGACAGCCCATATTGATATCGATAATCTGCGCACCATTATCGATTTGATAACGAGCCGCTTCAGCCAATTTATCTGGTTCTGCACCTGCTATCTGAGCAGAAATAGGCGCAATCTCATTGTCGAAATTGGCACGATACAGGGATTTTTTGCGCGCATAAAGTGCGGTATCAGCGATGATCATCTCACTGACGGCATGACCTGCGCCAAATGACTTACACACTCGGCGAAAAGGATTGTCCGTCACGCCCGCCATCGGCGCAACCATCAAACGGTTTTCAATCGTCAGACCACCTATATTTAGGGGTTGCAACAATGGATGGTCAGATACTGACGAAGACAAGAATGAAACAGGAGAATCAATAGACATAAAAAACGGCTTGATTTGTAAGGAAAACAAGCCGTTATTCTAAGGATTCCTGCATTTATTGCAAGCGATTAACGTGAATCGCTTGTATGAGTCGTAGTCATTGTTAATACACTCTGTTCGTTATTTATCAAGCACACTACCCTGCTCCAATGTAAGGTCTTCATCATGCGCTTGCATACGCCAAGGTAGGCTATCAGGTGACACATTCAAGAAGTGCAAATACTTCTCAAACTGATCGATAATATCATTGATCACCGATTCAGACTTATAGCCGTATAAGTCATAGGTCTGACCACCACGGCGCAGATACACCTCAGCACGGTGATGGTGCTCTTGCGGCAAGGTGTCGGCGCTGCTTTCAGTATAATAATCAGGCGCTTCATGTTCAGACAAGCGTACCTCATACCAAAACTCGACATCATCGCCACGCTGCAACTCAAGCACGGCACGGTTATTGGCTGCATCATAATTCACCTCAGTCGTCCAGCCAGTTTCTGCAAACTTAGACGACACCTCCATCATCGAGGGCATCACCACTTCTTTGATGTAGTTTAGCACCTTATCACGTGTCGGCTTATCAGCCATATAGTCGATGCGCTCACGCCATGCAGACGGTTTAAGTAAGTGCGGCGGTAGTTTATTATTTTGATCAAGGCTTTGATTACGATGTCCCTCGATACGCAATGCGCGCCACATACCGAACATGGAGATCAGAATGATAATCGCAAATGGTAGTGCACTAACGATTGCTGCCGTTTGTAGCGCTGTGAGACCGCCTGCAATCAAAAGCACCGCGGCAACGGCCCCTTCAGTCACTACCCAAAAGCTGCGCTGCCACCATGGCGTATCACTACGACCACCAGCCGCCAGCGAATCGATCACCAATGAGCCAGAATCCGATGACGTCACAAAAAACGTAATAATCAACAAAATAGTCAATGAGGACACAAATTCGGTAAACGGTAACCGCTCTAATAACTTAAATAAAGCAATCGCTTGGTTGTTTTGTACCTCGCTGATGAGTGAGTTATAGCCATCGACCATAATCATATGTAGGGCAGTATCACCAAACACCGAAAACCAAAAGAACGTAAAGAACGTTGGCACCAACATCACACCGAGTACAAACTCCCGAATGGTACGACCACGGCTAATCTTGGCAATAAACAGACCGACAAAGGGGGCCCATGCAATCGTCCATGCAAAAATAAACAAGGTCCAGCTACCGATCCAATCGCTATTCTCATACGCTTGTAAGCTAAAGGTACGCTCAACGATATTACCCAAATAGCTGCCTGTATTTTCCATAAAGGCATTTAGGATAAAGATCGTCGGCCCTACTACAAATACAAACACCATCAACGCGGTTGCCAATACCATATTTAGAATAGACAAGCGTTTTACCCCTTTGTCCATCCCTGCCAATACGGACACCAGTGCTGCTGATGTCACTAATGCAATCGCCACGACCTGTATGGTAGTATTCACGGGGATAATATCAGGTAACAAGTAGTTTAGACCTGCATTGATTTGCGATACTGACAGACCAAGACTGGTAGCAATACCGAACATCGTACCCAATATCGCAAACACATCAACGATATGCCCAATAGGACCATGAATCTTATCACCGATGAGTGGATACAGTGTTGAGCGTATCGATAGGGGCAAACCATGGCGAAAGGCAAAATACGCTAAGGACAAACCTACCACGCCATAAATCGCCCAAATATGAAAACCCCAATGGAAATACGCAATTTGCATCGCCTCTTTTGCCGCGGCGATAGTTTGCGGATCCGACATTGGCGGACTAGAAAAATGCATCACTGGTTCCGCTACTCCATAAAACAATAGCGCAATCCCGTAGCCTGCCGAAAACAGCATGGCAAACCATTCAAGGAATCCGTATTCCGCCTCAGCATGATCAGGGCCAAGCTTGATACTGCCATAAGACGAAAACGCCAGCACAATGATGAATAACAAAAACAGCGCCACTGCCAGCATATAAAACCAGCCGAAGGTCTCGGTCGTAAAGCTAAGCACATCGCTAAACAGCGCCCCTGCTGCATCAGGATTGATGGCGGTACCGATGACCAACAGCATCATAATCACAGCTGCGGGTATAAAGACTGGTAGTAAAATGGTAGAGCGTGAACCGTTACTCATAAGCAGTGATGTCCTCAAATCCATAAAAATAAGTGATAAAGAATCCTATCCCTGATACTCATCAACATAGTAGACCCCACTCTCAACTTGAAATAAGCAAATCAAACTGAAGAGGCGGGTTACCAAGT
>NZ_JAKDJE010000136.1 GCF_030454045.1 Psychrobacter sp.
TATCAGCAAGCATTTAATCTAAACGGCAGTTACACAGAATTCGGGATGGTCTCCAAATATGCAAAATCTCAACGATTTCCTGATTACATTAGCTTTATTTTTTTGGAGCGAAATGTTGTAACTCTGGGTTAATGTCATTTTTAGCTATATTATTCGCATAGTTGCAAAGAGTTGCTAAGGCAACCCCCATCACGATATCAAGAATATTGGTGTCGTTATAACCTGCATCTTTAATGGCTTGTAATTCGCTATCTGAGACTTGACCACGTTTGTCAATTAATTGCATAACAAATTGAGCAATCGCTTGGTATTTAGCGTTATCTTCGATATTGGTACGTTCACGTAAAGCGTTTAGTACATTTTCTGGCATTTTTAGTTTCGTAGCAACCTTAGTATGACCTGCTATACAGAAGTCGCAACCATTGTGAGCTGCAGCGGTAATCTGTACAACCTCAATCTCTTCAGAAGTTAAGCTATTACGACTATTCATTTTCCCAACTTCTTGATACATCTCTAACGCTTGGGGTGAGTTTGATAATACGCCGATTAAGTTAGGGATAAAGCCGTTTGCTTTTTCGACTGCCGCAATACGCTCTTTGGCTTTTTCTGGAACGGTTTCAACAGTGTTTACAGTTAGACGCGCCATTAACTTTTCCTTTTTTAGGCAGTTTTAAATTCATTAATATTGATGCTGTAGTAGATAAGGACTAAATATCGCACCATTTTCTCAGCGTTTTAAGCTGATGAGATGGTGGCCCATAGTTAAACCTAAACTTGCTCTCTTTTACCTTTGCATACACTTTCAAAGTAACTTTCATCTAACTCGATCTTATTATTAAACAGATCATCAGGTTGTAATGAGAGATAGTAATCCATCAAAAGTTTAATTCTATGATAAAAAAGCGCATCAGTGTTAGGTTAAATATTGAGTAGATATGCTGCTGTTTTTGCAATTACTTCAATCATGAAAAACTCTAAGATACTTCTATAGGCTTTTTCCACTTAGTTTACAATAGATTATCTTCATAAAGTTAGCCCACTATAATAGTTATATACTACAGCCTTTAAATATTAGTAATATTATTGTAGGTTTTTATCAGCGAAAGAATTAATTCATAAATAGAATATATAAATTCCATTATTGAATAAATGTTTTTAACAATTTATCGACTTATACCCCACTTTCAACTTTGAAAGTGATTGAAAAAAGAAGAGCAGAGCACTAATCTAGTGTTTTCGACCAAGAATACAACGGAGTCATGAGATGCGCATAGATGAATTTATCATCAATATCTATTTAGATATAGAATGATATTACAAAATAGGGTGGTGTATCAAAAAGTATGCTGGAGTAATAAAAGAAGGGTGACAGCCGAAGCAAGATGATATATTTGAGGTTATGAAGACACAAATACAGATCAATTGCCCCGACTGTCACAGTCCCAGTTTAAAGAAAAACGGCAAAAAAAGCTATGGCAAGCAGAACTATCAATGTAAGGACTGCAAACGCCAGTTTATTGGCGATCATGCCCTAACTTATAACGGCTGTCACTCTAGAATAGAAGATAAAATACGGCTAATGACAGTGAGAGGCTGGCGTCGGGAGTTTCCCAAACTCTGTGTAACTGCTTATAATCCACTAACAGGAGAATA
>NZ_JAKDJE010000047.1 GCF_030454045.1 Psychrobacter sp.
AGTAAGGTGTTGCTTATTTTTTTCAATGTTTTCTCAATTCTATACAGCCCCTAACGTAATCAGTTAGGCTTTATATTTTTAATAGTAAATAGTATGAAAAAGCACCTTGGGAGTCAGGAAAAATTCATACCCGTTATCCAACTCTTAGAGCAATACGCATCGATATAGATATTTTATTTCGCGGTATCCAAAGATATAAACCATCACTGCCATATCTCATCAAGTATCCTAAACCAATTCTTTGACGTGATCTTTTCAATAAGCGCATCAGAGAAGTGGCGTTGTTGCATCCGCTCAATCAGTTTAGAGATTTGACTGATATCAGACAATTCATCAGGTAATAGACAACCATCAAAATCAGAGCCGAAGCCAACGTGATCTTCGCCCAAATGGTCTATCAGATAAGCAAGATGATCGACGATCACATTAAGTGAGGTATGCGTATCTCGCTGCCCATCCGCACGTAGAAACGCCACATCGAAGTTCACCCCAACCAGCCCGCCGTTTTGTTTGATGCCAGCCAGCTGCTGGTCAGTTAAATTTCTTGCTTGCGCGCATAAGGCGTGCGCATTGGAATGCGTTGCGACAATGGGCTGATCGGCAATCTCTAGCGTATCCCAAAAAGCGCGCTCATTCATGTGTGACACATCAATTACCATGCCTTTTTTAGCACAAGTCACCACAAGGTCTTTGCCTGCCTTAGTGAGTCCAGAACCTGTGTCTGGCGAGTGCGGAAAAGAGGCATTTAAGCCATCACCAAACAGACTTTTTCTATTCCAGAGTGGGCCAATGCTTCTGAGTCCTGCCTCATAAAACACATCCAGCAAGTCAGGCTCAATAGCTAAAAACTCAGCGCCTTCAAGATGCAAAACGATGGCCAGTTGCTGGTTCTGCTGACAGACTTGAATTTGATTTAGAGACGTACAGATCTGAATCTGACCGTCTGATCGCGCCTGCAATTGCTGGGCAAGTTCTAGTTGCGCACAGCAAATATCAACGATTTCTTGCGGAGTGAAGTCTGAGTTTGACGGGCTAAATAACTTATCAGGATGGTTGTTTTTCACATAAGCGTAGGGCGGTAAGAAAATAGAAAACAAGCCGCCCATCCATCTTGCTCGTCGGCAACGCTTTAAATCTAAATGTCCCGGTAGTGTGCCATAAATAAAATCATGCACCGGATCGTCAGCAGAGCTTAGCCATAGGCGGGTTAACAGATCATTGTGTCCATCAAAGACTATAGGCTGGGTCATGGTCGCTTTATTCATTCTGTCACCGTCTGCGTTGGGATGCGCGCCTCTTTGCTGAGTAGCTTAGAGTTTTTAGGGTTCCTAAAGCGCAGATCTTCAAACGGAGTTGGCGTCTCGCTATTAACACGTGCTTCCTCGATCAGATAATGATAAGGTGATTTGCCGCACACAGGATCGGCGTTTTTGGCATCGCCCGTCAGCATAAACGCTTGGCAACGGCAGCCGCCATAATCGCGTTCTTTATCGGGGCAGCTTTGGCACATGTCAGGCATCCACTCATCACCGCGAAACTGATTGAAGCTGTCTGAGTCATACCAGATGTCTTTTAATGGCGTCTTCCTGACATTAGGAAAATCCATAGGCAGCTGTCTGGCAGCATGACAAGGTAGGGCAGTGCCATCAGGTGCCACGGTCAAGAAAATCTTACCCCAGCCATCCATACAAGGTTTTGGACGTTCTTCATAGTAATCAGGCACGACAAAAATGAGTTTGCATTTGATACCACGTGCTTCGATTTTTTTGCGATATTCATTGGTGATGCGTTCGGCGCGCACGACTTGTTCTTTGGTCGGTAGTAGGCCTTCGATGTTTTCAAACGCCCAACCATAAAACTGACAAATAGCCAGCTCAACCGTATCCGCTTCCAGCTCTAAACACAGATCAATAATCTGGTCAATCTGATCGATATTTTGCCGATGAATCACAAAGTTAAGTACCATCGGATAGTCGTACTGCTTGACCAGACGTGACATCTCATATTTTTGCTCAAAGGCATGTTTGGAGCCTGCCAAGGCATTGTTCACCGATGGATCACTGGCCTGGAAGCTGATCTGAATATGCTGTAGGCCTGCTTCTTTTAGACTGGCAATGCGTGCTTCAGTCAGTCCCATACCTGAGGTGATGAGATTGGTATAAAAACCTTGCTTGTGCGCATAAGCGACCAGTTCTTCTAAGTCTTGACGCACCAGGGGCTCACCACCAGAAAAGCCCAGCTGCACCGCACCCATTTGCCGCGCCTGATCAAACACATCAAACCACTCCTGTGTCGTCAGCTCCTGCTTATACTGAGCATAATCAATGGGGTTGGAGCAATACGGGCATTGTAAGGGGCAGCGGTAGGTCAACTCAGCGAGTAACCATAGCGGCAGTCCGACGGGCGCAGTCATACTAAGTCAATCCAATGTTCACGCTGGGCGACCAGCATATATTCAATGATGTCTTGCTCGATTTCAGGGACATCGCCAAACAACGTTTTCACCTTTTGGATGATATCAGCAACCGATGCGGTGCCATCGATATGTTGTCCAATAATACTGGCGCTATCATTGAGTGTAATCATCCCCTCAGGATAGAGCAGGACATACGCGTCTTGCGCTGGCTCAAACTGGAAGCGATAGCCATGACGCCATGTGGGAACCAGCGATTGATCCAGCTCAGGTAAACTAGTAGGGATACTCATTTGAACAATCCTTTATGCCAGACATTATCTGTGGTGACGCTTTGGTAGGGCGCTTGGTCATGCACATAGGCGAGGCTCAAGGCATCCAAGATCGTCCACAAAATATCGAGTTTAAATTGTAATATCTCAAGCATGCGTTCTTGCTGCTCGGCCGTTTTGAACGAGTCAAGCGTGATGGTCAGGCCATGCTCAACATCGCGGCGCGCTTGGCTGAGGCGCGAGCGAAAATAGGTATAGCCTTCTTCTTTGATCCACGGGTAGTGCTTGGGCCAAGACTCTAAGCGCGATTGGTGAATCTGCGGGGCAAACAGTTCGGTCAATGAGCTACTCGCCGCCTCACGCCATGAGGTACGGCGGGCAAAGTTCACATACGCATCAACAGCGAAACGCACACCGGGTAATACCAGCTTTTCAGAAATCACCTGCTCACGCGTCAGGCCAACCGCTTCTGCCAGACCGAGCCATGCTTCGCGCCCGCCGCCATCAGGGTAGACGCCGTCTTGATCAATCATGCGCTGGATCCACTCTTGACGCACGCGCTGATCGGGACAATTGGCCATAATCGCCGCGTCTTTTAGCGGGATATTGATTTGGTAATAAAACCGATTGGCAACCCACGCTTGGATTTGCTGCTGCGTGGCGCGCCCTTCATGCATCATGATATGAAAAGGATGGTGGATATGATAATACTGACCTTTGGCCATAATTGCTTGTTCAAACGCTTCTGGACTGAGTGCGGTTTCTTCTGTTGTTTTCATTTTATTGCCTTACCGTTTGTCTTATAGTTCTATCTGCATACCATCAAAGGCCACTTCAACACCATGCTGTTTTAATGTCGCTGCTTGTTCAGACTGTTCGTTTAATATCGGGTTGGTGTTGTTGATATGGATGAGCACTTTGCGTGCATTGTCGAGCTGATCTAAATAATGCAGCGAGCCATCCTCACCACTGATATGCAGATGCCCCATGTCTTGGCCTGTTTTGGTGCCGACGCCGCGCTCTTGCATCTCGTTGTCTGTCCATAGCGTGCCATCAATCATTACGCAATCAGACGCTTTCATGATTTGCATCACTTCGTCATCAATTTTGCCCAAGCCTGGCGCGTAGAACAGCTGCTTTTGTGTTTTTAAATCTTTGACAATCAGCGCGATATTATCGCCATCGTGAGGGTCGTTACGATGCGGTGAGTACGGCGGCGCTGAGCTTCTAATGACCAAAGGAGTCAGTTCTAAATTGCTATAGCCGTCAATTTGAAAGCGCTGTTTTGGGTCGATTTGATTGTACTGTAGGCCGCCATTCCAGTGCTTTAGCATGTTGAACAGCGGAAATCCTGTGCTGAGGTCGTCATGCACCATGTCCGTACACCAAACAGAGATGGGGCAGCCTTCACGTAAAGTCAATAGCCCCGTGGTGTGGTCAAGCTGACTGTCCATCAATACCACATCGGTGATGCCTGTGTCTCTTAGATGACGAGCTGGCTGAGCCGCCTTAAAGTCAAATAATTGCTGGCGGATATCAGGTGAGGCGTTGAATAAAATCCAGTCAACGCCATTTTCTGAGATGGCGATTGAGGATTGGGTACGGGTCTTTGCTTCGATGGTGCCTTGACGTACACCGTGGCAGTTTTCGCAGTTACAATTCCACTGCGGGAAACCGCCGCCAGCCGCTGAGCCTAAAACGTGAATATACATAGCGCAATATTTCCAAATGTCAAAAAAAGTAAAAGCCCTAATCATCTAGGGCTTTTAAGGTATTCAGGTTTATAAACTTTTAGCGTGCTTCAAAATACATGGTGATTTCGAAACCGATACGGATGTCTTGAAAAGCGGGTTTAGTCCACTGCATGGGATTGCTCCGAGTGTCTGTCACTCATTAATAAATGAGTAAGGTGAATAAAGGTAGTGATTAATGGTATTACAGGCAGGCACTTAATGTCAATTTGTTAGATGTTAACATAAGCGCGCCAAGCGTATATTTTAACGCTGCTAGCGAATCACATCAATCGGTCTTATTGTTACATTTGGTTGTGTTATGCAAAAGCAGAGACACAATCGTAATCCTATAGAAGCTGCTCAATAATGATCAAGGAGCATTCGATAGCGTACTCAAGCGAGTTTTGAGTCTTGGTGATATAAATGCTAAAAAACTTTGCATCTTTTGTGGTAAATACTGCCGAGTCTTATGTAGCAGATGCACAGGGATAGGGTCAGGCTTGAGCTATGCTGAAAAAACCGTAGACAAAACTTGGTAAACTAAAGAAGATAAATAGGATTTTACCATGACTAAGAAAGTTAAGAGATATAGTGAAGAATTTAAAGCAGAAGCGGTCAAAGCAATAGGAAATAATGATGGCAATGTCAGTACCACAGCAAGGCAGTTAGGGCTGCCAATGCAAACGCCAGCTAATTGGCAACGGAAAGCCAATCAAGGTAAGCTCAAAGGTACTAAACAGTTTGATCCCGAACTAATGGCCGTTATTGAAGAGAATAAGCGTTTAAAGCGAGAATTAAAGATTGCACAAGAAGAGCGTGAAATATTAAAAAAGGCCACGGCGTACTTTGCAAGGAACGGTCAGTAAGGTACGCCTTTATTGACCATTACAAGACTCATTTCAGTATCACAGCCATGTGCAAAACCCTTGATATTAAACCCTCAAGCTACTATGACTGGCTAGGTCGTCATATCAGCTGTCAGCAGGTACATCGTAATCAGTTCGAGTTACTGGTTAAAGCCGCTCACAATGAAACGAAAGAACGTTATGGCGTAGATCGACTGCATGCTCATCTAAGCGAGCAAGGGCATGACATTAGCCTATATATGGTAAGAAGCATCAAAGAGGAACACGGCATTAAATGTCGTCGTCATAAGCGCTTTAAAGTGACCACCGACTCTAATCACAACAAACTGGTCTATCCAAACGTGCTCGATCAGAAGTTTGACACCAGTCGCCCTAACCAAGCATGGGTAAGCGATATTACTTATATCTGGACACATGAGGGCTGGTTGTATTTAGCGGGAGTCAAAGACTTATATACCAAAGAGCTGGTCGGCTATGCGATCAACAAACGCATGACCGCAGATTTGGTCTGTCACGCATTGAACATGGCAATCAAAAACAAACGACCTGCCAAAAAACTAATAGTCCATTCTGACAGAGGCAGCCAGTATTGCAGCCATGCCTACCACAAGATCATTAAACAGCATCAGCTTACAGGATCTATGAGTGCTAAAGGTAATTGTTTCGACAACGCTCCGATAGAAAGTTTCTGGGGCGTCTTGAAGAATGAGCTAGTATATCACCAGAACTATAAAAATAGATTTGCAGCGATCAACGATATCATTGGCTATATTGAGCTGTATTACAATCAAACGAGGATTCAAAAGGGCTTGAGCTATAAATCACCAAGACAGATGTGGTTTGATTATTATCGTCAGGCTGCGTAACTAAAATCTCCCAAGTTTATGTATACGGATTTGACGGCAGGGGTTAACGCTATCTCTTATGCTAAAGATATACTTAACCTACCAGCACTGAGTCCAAAGTATATTGAAGCAGGCTTATTTATCCTCATCAAAAACGAGCTTAATAAGCCATTACATGCTGATCTGATCACAGGTGTTGATGTACGGCATAGCTCTGCGCTGTATTACCTTAGCACTAAGACGATAGAGCTAGAGCAAACTTATATAAAAGCGGTAGAGCTGATAACTGAATACTGCAATGATGAGCAAAAAGCACTTTTAATAGATGAGTGAGGTGAGGTAATGCGAGGTTACGTATAAATACAATGGTTGGTGCGCCCACCACGCAACGACTAACTTGGCGTAATCCTTTATTATTAAGGGATGAGGATGTTAATTATTTATTTTTAACAACAAATTTAACAACTTCCTAAGATCTATTGATTTGCCATCCGATTGATATTGGCTTTTATATCACGAACGACCTGATTCGATAATTCTTTCTCGATGTTGTGGTCTCTAATAACAGTCAAAAAATCTCCAGCAACTGATGCTACCTGATCAAGAATAGCTTGTGCCTTGTTTTGCTTAATATCAGCTTGCTTCGCCAATTTTAGTAAGTGAGATCGTGTAGGGTATTGAGCTTCACCAGCCACATCCATTTGGTGATAACCATTCATACCTGAGTTATAGACGAGATCATAGACTGGCGATAACGACCACCTGCCAGCCTTGTCCATCATAAAAGAGAAGTTTTTGCTATGATCGTCTTTATTATTAAAGATGACATTAAATACAACATGTCTAAAACCCTCTTCTACAGCAACTTGTGATTGGGTCAACATACGCACGCAGCGCAAATACTGCAAATAATCTATTGAAGGAATTCGAAAGTCAATATCTAACAAACCCGACAGTGTATGAGTATGAACGCGCTGATTGCCCATGCGGTCAAAACGCTCAACCCCAAAAGCAGCATGTTGTTCACCGATATCAAAATAATGATGCGCAGGCATGTTTAGGCCTGCTTGCTTAGCCATATCAGCATAAAGTGACTCTAATAGACAAACGCTTTTATGCTCAGATTGGGCAGGAAACTTAATCAGCCACGGCGCTGCGGATGGCTGTTCGCTTGTTAAGTCCGTAGTAATAAACTCGGTTGCTTCATCATATAGGACAAGTGCTTTTGGTCTTGCACCTTGTGGTGAGCCACCGATGACGATGAGCTCAGCCAATATGTCACTATCTTGTCCAGATAAAATCGATTGATTGGCAGCGGCCAGTTTGGCTAAAGTAAAATCAGTGATGTCGATATCAGCGCCTGACAGGTCTTGTTGTGGCTCAAAACTAAGTGCTCCCATTGCTGAACTACCAATGTAAGCGAGGCGATCTAAAACATTGATTGACGTAGCATGAGACATTGTTTTTCGAAAGAATCTATCCATTAGCAGCATTCCCCAACCATCAGGTAAGCTGTCTGATAATAATCCGCATAGGTAATGGCTTGACGCATGAGCACCATAGTAAGGTGCTGATCGTAATGGCATCTCAATTGGTGACAGCTCCAGTCCATCAGCCAGCCACGCCGCATCATAGCCAAAGGTAGGGCGTCGTCCATCCATCGTTAATTTACCGACAAGACGTTTGTCTCCGAATCCTTGGTAGTAAATATTGACAATTGATATCGGTTGATACATTGAAATGGCTACCTTATATCAGCTTTTGTTTGAAGCACGCAAGCGTGGATTTTGTTTAGAGATAACATCTTCTATATTGGTAGGCACTACATCAAATAATTCAGAAAAGTGATTTACCATGCCAAGAGCCATAGCGAGCCTGATTATATTGTCTAGTGTACCGCCCTGACCAGACTCAATACGAGCAACAGTACTGATGCCAGTACCAGCCTTATCTGCTAAAGCGGCTTGTGTTAAGTTTAATGCCAGTCGCTGCGTTTTTAAGCGTTCACCTAAAATCTGAGAAATCTCACTTGGCGTATAAAAATCAAATCTTATGTTCATAATATAATCAATCATATAAGAGTGTTAAAATACTATTTTAGCACTTAGTTATTCAAATATGAATGATTGTTTTTATAAAGCTAATAATTAGAAAAAATACTTGCAATAAGTAAATGTTCTATACATAATCATTTCACTATAAAAATGGTGGACTTATGTATACAAGTATTTTGAGAAAAGATATAGCTGGCCATACCTTAAGCCTTTTAACGGTCGGTATTATCAGCGTTTGTATGGGTGTTAATGCCAATGCGCTTGCGCCTGAGCAGTATCAAGAGCAGCGTAGTGGGGCGTTAAAACAGCAACAATTGGTTAAGCCCAATGTCAATATAAATACCGATACGTATCAACAAGCGCCTTCCACTTCTATAGTGCCCGCCAGTTCTCAGAATACTGATGCTGCTTCAGCTCCTTGTTTTGATATTGACCATATCTACCTAACAGGTGAGCTGAGCGAAAAGTTCACTTTCGCACTCATGCCTTATATTAAAGGTAAATCATCCCTACTGGGCAGCTGTCTATCAGTCAATGATATCAATCAGCTGGTCACCAATGTACAGAACCGGATTATCGAAAAAGGTTACGTCACCACGCGCGTTTTGGTACAAAACCAAAACCTCAAATCTGGTCACTTAACGCTCACCCTCATTCCCGGTCGTATTGATCAAATTACCGCTGTCGATGTTCAAGCCAGTCGTCCTGTTTATATTGATAATAGCGGCAACCTCGCCAACTTTGCCCCTGCCATGCCAATGCAGTCTGGTGATTTGCTTAATGTCCGTGATATCGAGCAGGCGCTAGAGAACTTTAAACGCGTGCCGACCGCTGATGCCGATTTCTCTATTGCCCCAAGCAGTCGTATGACAACACCTGGCTATAGTGATATCCAAGTCAAATGGCAGCAGGGCAAGCGCTGGCGTCTATCGGCAACGGTAGATGACTCAGGTCAAGACAGCACAGGCGTCTATCAAGGCAATGTGACGCTATCACTCGACAACCCAACGTGGCACAACGATTTACTTTATCTGTCCTACAATCATGATTTAGACGGCGGTAATGAGGATAGCGATGGCAGCTGGGGTTATAACGTTGGCTATGTATTGCCGGTTGATAATACCCAGCTTACTATCACCCATAGCGGCTATAACTATGACCAGACCATCGCAGGTGCCAACCAAGATTACGTCTATAGCGGCGAGTCTTATAATACCGAAGCGCTCGTCAGTCATTTGGTGCACCGTGATAATCACAGCAAAACCTATCTAAAAGCAGGCGGCTTTGCCAAGCAGCAAAGCAACTTTATCGATGATACCGAGGTTGAGGTGCAAAAGCGCCGCACGGCAGGCTATCAAGCAGGGGTAGGCTACGAGACGGTCATTGGTAAAACCCAGTGGATTGGCGACGTGATGTATCAACGCGGTACGGGTGCATTTGACGCCATCGACCCGCCTGAGGCGTTATTTAATGAAGGCAGTGCGCGTGCGGGTATCGTAAAAGTAGGGGTTGATGTGAATCATCCTATGCAAATTGCCAATCAAGCGTTGGATTACCATGCTTCTTTTACTGGGCAGTATGCGACTGAGGCATTGGTACCGAATGAACGTTTGAGTATTGGTGGACGTTATAGTGTACGCGGCTTCGATGGTGAGCGCAGTTTAAGCGGCGATCACGGTGCGATTCTAAAGCAAGAGCTGAGTGCCTATCTTGGTGATAAGCCTCACGCCGTTTATGCTGGTGTCGATGCAGGCTATGTGAAGCTTGATAATGATGCTCAAGATGATTTGCTGCTCGGTCATCATTTGGTTGGCGGCGTTGTAGGCGTTAAAGGCTATGTGACACCATTACGCACTAGCTATGATTTATTTGCAGGCTACCCGATCAAACAGCCTGATAACTTTAGTGATAAAGACTGGGTGACCGGCTTTAGTCTTGGCTGGCAGTACTAGCTCTTATATTTATAAGTCTCATATTTTAGTAAAACCAAATAGTTGCACGATACTACCATCTCAAAGGACATCACCATGAACGCTCAATGCTACCGAGTTATCTTTAACAAAGCCCGAGGAATGCTCATGGTGGTGTCAGAGGCCGCACGCTCTCAAGGTAAAACAAGCAACCCTAGCGAGGGTGGCAGTGCGGTCAGTCAAGTTGCAGGCGGCTCGCAAACGGCTGCTCAAATCAATGGCTACTATCAAGGCGGCAGGTTTATGCCCCTGCGTGCGCATATGCTACTAGCGCTAGGGCTTGCGACCATGGTTGGTAGTGTCAGTCATAACGCCTATGCTGATAGCACCAATATTGTCGCTGATCGCAACGCGGCTGCCGCTCAGCAAGCCACCATACTAAAATCATCCAATGGCACAACCCAAGTCAATATTCAGACGCCAAGTAAAGCTGGGGTCTCACGAAACGTCTTTAGTAAATTCGATGTCGGTCAAGATGGCGCCATTCTCAATAACAGTCGTAAAAATGCACAGACTCAGCTCGCAGGATGGGTAGAGGGTAACCCGTATCTAGCACGCGGTGAGGCTCGCGTTATTCTAAACGAGGTCAATTCAAGCGATCCAAGTCGTCTCAGCGGCTACACCGAGATTGCAGGTGGCCGAGCAGAGCTGGTTATCGCCAACCCTGCTGGTATTACCTGTGCTGGTTGCGGATTTATCAATGCGTCCCGTACCACATTGACGACAGGTCAAGCTCTGATGGATCAAGGCAAGCTTACTGGCTTTGATGTGACAGGTGGGAAGGTTCGCATTGATGGCGATGGTATGGACAGCATGGGTAGTGACTATACCCAAATCATTGCCAAGACTGCTGAGATTAATGCTGGGGTCTACGCTAAAAATCTAGATGTTATTACCGGCAGTAACCAAGTCAGCTATGAGGAAGATACCAAAGATACAGTTATTACCTCTAAGAACGCTGCAAATAATAGTAACCAAACCACGGGTGTGGCACTGGATGTCTCAGCCCTAGGTGCCATGTACGCAGGCAAAATCCGTCTGATTGGTACAGAGAAGGGTATGGGGGTCACCAATGCGGGCAGTATCGTGGCAAGCGCTGGCGGTTTGCAACTCGATAACAATGGTAATCTAATCAATTCGGGTAGTCTGATTGCCAATCAAGGTAAGGTTAACATCGTCACCAAAGGCTTTGATGTTGATAATTCAGGGACGATTGCAGGCTCTCGTGAGACCGCTACGCTGAATAGCAGTACCTTAAATAACAGCGGTGTGCTCAGTAGCCGCGATACGTTACAACTCCAGCAAACAGGCGCTATCAGTAACTCAGGCGAAATATCTACAGGCAGCTTTGATGTAAAAGCGGCATCATTAAATAACAGTGGCTCACTGCTGCAAACGGGCTCAGGTAACCTTGCCATTGATAGCTCTCAGCTAATTAACAAGCAAGGCGGTATTATTGGTCAAGACCTCTATGCTGACGCGAGCACGCCATCCAGTATGCCGCCTTCTAAAACCCCGCCGACGACTGCCAACAACGGCAGTAGTGTTGGCACGGATGATAGTAGTCAGCCATCTGAAACGCCTGCGCCATTACCTGTTATTACTCGCGATGGCAATATTAACGCAAGTAATCTCACCAATACGGGCAGTATCTATAGCAATGGTAAGATCAATGTTGCAACCGATAGTGTGGCTAACCAAGATAAATCTAGCTTAGCGGTCAGTACTCTGAATATCGCTGATAATGGTAGCGCCTTTAATACAGACAGTCGCTTGCAGCTCGATCAAATTGATTGGCAATTGGCTGACTTTGATAATACTGAAGGTCAGATTATCACTAATGCTGGCATTAACATTAGCACAAATAGCGATATCGATAATACCAAAGGGACGCTTGCCAGTAATGGTGATATTACACTGAACGCTAATGGTGACATCAATAATAACTCAGGTGTTATTCAAAGTGGTGCTAAGTTAACTACTGACAGTCATCATACTGATAACAGTCGTGGTAAGTTGATATCGCAAGAAGGTTTGACGATCAACAGTCGTGGTGATTTAACGAATACTCAAGGTGCGATTAACAGTGCCAAAAATGCCGTCATTACCAGTACATCTCTGGATAATGACAACGGCCAAATTACCGCGCAAGGAAGTCTGACGACAAGCTCAGATAGCGTTAACAACAGTGGTCAGCTCTATGGTAAAACTGACACACAAGTAACGGCGACAGATACCATCAACAACAGTGGCACGATTGCCAGTAGTGGTAATGTGGATATGACGACTGTCAGTCTCACACAGACAGATAGTGGTAGCCTGGTCGCAGGAATGAGTGTTGATGGGACATTGCTAGATAACAGTGCAAATCTCAATATCCTAGCGAGCGGTGATATTACCAGTCAAGGCAATCATATTGCCACAGGCGATGTGAGCTTAAGTGGTGGTGACATTAGTCTGTTAGACAGCAACACCCAAGGTAGCAGCATTAGTACAACTGCCCGTACCGGTATCAATACTACAAATGCTTCGATAACAGCGACAGATAAGCTTACTTTAAGCAGTACGAACGGCGCTTTAGATAATACAGCAGGCGTCCTAAGTGGTCGTGTGCTAGAGATTGATGCCCAGCGCTTAAACAACACCGATGGCAAACTGACACAAACGGGCAAACAAGACCTGACGCTTGCAATGGCAGAAGGCATCGACAACACACGTGGTGAGATTGCGAGTAATTCAGATAATCTAACACTGAGTACCACAACGCTCGATAACAGTAGCGGAAAAATTATTCACGCTGGTACAAGCAGCAATGATGACAATCGTTTAACCATCAATGCAGACAGTGTGAACAATACTGAAGGTGAAGTCTTAAGTGTAGGTGCGCAAACGTGGCAAATTGCCAAAGATGTCGACAACATATCAGGGGTGGTACAAGCCAATCGCTTTGATATCGGCGCACAAAATCTAGACAACACAGATGGGCGTATTGTCGCGGTTAATACCAAAACTGCCG
The DNA here is from genome assembly GCF_030454045.1 of Psychrobacter sp. Classification (GTDB taxonomy): domain Bacteria; phylum Pseudomonadota; class Gammaproteobacteria; order Pseudomonadales; family Moraxellaceae; genus Psychrobacter. The sequence goes on from NZ_JAKDJE010000047.1 coordinate 13,170, forward strand.
CAAAAAATACAGCATCTAGTAATAATCAGCTACAGATACAAGAAAATTTTACCAATACAGGTACAGGCATTGTTGCGAGCGATACGGGTCGCCTTGCGGTCACTGCTGGTGAGATAGACAACAAAGGACAAATTTCAAGCGTCAATGATTTGAGTCTTAAAGCTCGCACTTTGACCAACAGCGGCAGCCTATACAGCCAAGCTGACGTAGATATAGTCAACCAAGGCGCGATGAATAACACAGGCAGTATTGCCGCCCAAGGCAATAGCACCGTAAATACAGGCAGTCTGGTGCAAAGTGCTGATGGACAGCTGATAGCAGGATTGACTCCAACAGGAGAGCTTAGCAATACGACGTCAAACCTAACCGTTAACAGCACAGGCACCCAACGTAATGCGGGTACCAATATTGCCACAGGTGATATTGAGCTAGAAGGTAGTGAGCTTGATTTGACGAATAGTCGTAATCAAAGTAACAACCTATCGCTGACAGCGAGCACGGGTGATATTCGCTTAGATAAAGCCAATACCAATGTGACAGGGTTGGCAAGCTTAAATACCAATGGCAAGCTAGGTAATGATGGCGGCGTATTACAAGTAGGTCAGTTTGATTGGCAAGTTAATGAGCTATCAAATGTGGCAGGTACGATCAATCAAACAGGTAAACAGGCTTTTAACTTAGTAACAAATGGCACTATTAATAACCAAAAAGGCGTTATCGGTGGCAATGCTATTTCACTGAATATCGATAGCAAAAGTACGCTTGATAACACCGAAGGTAAGATTATTCATAGTGGAGACGGTTCGGCAGATGTGACAGCCAATCAGCTTGATAACATACAGGGTACTGTTGTTAGCACCCAAGCGTTGACCACCAAGATATCTGGCGATTTAGATAACTCTGAGGGTGCGATACAAGGCGATACTCTCAATTTGAATGCTAAAACACTGACGAACAACAATGGTCAATTGGTTAGCCAAAGCGGTGACCTAAATTTAAGTAGCGAATCAGTCAGTAATCAAGGAGACAAGGCCTATATTCAAAGTGGCAATAACCTGACGATTAATAGTGACCAATTAACGAATAGTGACAGTGCGACGATCATGGCAAAAGGGTTTGCAGAGATCAATATCACCAATGCACTAGACAATAAAGACAATGCAACTATTGCCAGTGATAAAAACATGATGCTGCAAGCTGGGACGCTTACTAACTCAGCTCAAATCGCCGCATTGACCCAAGGTTTAACCATTGATGCAACTAGTGTAGATAATCAGATAGGCGGCCAGATTAGTGCTGCTAGTGATATGGCAATTGTTTCTAGCCAGAGTTTTAGAAACCAAGGGGTTATAGCGGCTAGTAACCAGTTAGATCTTCAATCTGATAGTACGATAAACAATAAAGAAGGTGTGCTATCGGGTGGTGCTATCACGCTGAACAGCAATGCTGATATAAATAACGAAAACGGTTTAATCGTACAAACGAATGCTGACCAAGCACTCAATATCAATGCTAAGGGCAATCTGAACAATAAAAACACTAATACCGTGAATAATCTACAAAAAGGTATTTTAGCCAATGGTACGGCAAATATTGATGCTGATAGTATCAATAACCAATCGGGTATTATTTCAGCCAAACAGCTCACGATTGATGCCGCATCAGATGAGACTGTCAACAATGCAATAGGGTTGTTGCAGGCAGCAGAATCGTTAACGCTAACAGCGAGTAATAGCGATGCCTTAGACAACCAAGGTGGTCAAATAGTAGCAGACACTATCAACTTGACGGTAGGTGATGCTAGCCGAGGCCGTATTGATAATAACGTTACAGGTAGCTTGATTCAGGCTGGTACTAATATTGATGTGACTACGGGTGTGCTAAACAATCAAAACACCAAACAGAGCAGTGAGGATAAGTCGCAAGGTGTTATCGCTAATGACACAATAAGTATTAATGCGAGCACGATAAACAACCAAAGCGGTCAGTTACTGGCTAATAGCAAAGTGATGCTCACCGCAGGCAATCAGATCAATAATCAAGCGGGCAATATTCAAAGTAATGACATCTCGATTGTCGATACGGACGCTGCGAATCGTCAGCTTGCAGTCAATAATGATAGTGGCCGCATCGCCGCCAGTAACGATATTACGATCCGCTCAAAAGACTTTATGAACACCAATGGTGAGGTGCTTGCCAATGGACGTGCAGATATCAATATCGTCGATGATATCAGTTATGATAATACCAATACCATTAATGCCAATGAAGTTGTACTCACCACTCAAGGTAGTTTCACTAATAGTAGTCAGTTATCGGGACAAAACGCGTTAACTATTAATGCGCAAAGTATTAGCAACCAAAAAGATGCTGAGCTGACTAGCAATGGTACAACTGAGCTAACTGCCGCTACTAACATTGACAATCGTGGTTTGATCAACGGTAAGAATACGTATCTGGATGCTGGTAATACAGTCAATAACTATAGTAATGGTCGTATCTACGGTGACCACGTTGCTATAGAGGCAGCCACGCTTAATAACACGCCAGATGTATTCACTAAAACTCAGGTAGATCAATGTGTTGCTGGACCAGGGTGTTTGGTAGACATTACAACAGAGTTCAATAATGTGCAGGGGTGGAGCGATGCACTCATTGAGTTTTATAAGACTCAGTTTCCAGATTTTTATAATCAACTATTAGTGGATAAAAAGACTTATTACGAAATTACTTCAGATCCTGCCCCAGTAATTGCCGCTCGTCAACGCCTAGATATCGGTGTAGAAACACTGAATAACAACCCTAATGAAGCACGTGCTGGTTTTTTTAATGAAGACTTTACAGGTCAGGCCAAAATCATCAGTAATGGTGAGCTGTATATTGGTGGAAGCTTAGATGATAACCATCAAGCGGTAGGTAGTGCTACTACAGTGACCAGTAAAGGTGCTTCTATTGAGTCAGTTGGCGATATGAGTATTGATACTAATACGCTTAACAATGTAAATGCAGACTGGTTGGTAAACACGGTAGAAGTTGAACGCAATAATGGTGTGGTTCTATATGCAAAAAACTCTTCTGGTACAAAGTATAGAAGAGATGAGGTGTATTGGGATAGCAAAGGTGAAGATTTATACGTACGAGGTACCAACGAAAAGATAGGAGAAGACTATAACGAGTTTAGATTTAATGAAGTAACCTATACTGATGAGGTGGCAACATCAGATCCATCACGAATCGTATCTGGAAAAGATCTCACTATTAAAGGAGATAAGCTACTAAGTGAAAAAAGTCAAATTAACCCTGGTAGTGGCTTTGAGTTGTTAGGCGATAAACTTGAAAATGATATCGAAGACAATGTGGGCTATACCAAGAATCATGTTGAGAATGGAAGGTTATATTGGCGCTGGATTAAATCATGTGCAGCGGGTACCAAGCATTGTAAACGTGATAAGTATGTAGCACCTTATATATCAGAGCCTGAAACAGTAAAAACTTATCAGCTTTCAATCTTAGACCAAAACACAGACAAAACAGTCATTGCCTATAAAGATGATAGCGTATCAGATGTTCAAGCTTTAGACGGTATCAAATCAGCCATTCAAACGCTGACGAGTGGTGTGCAAACAGTGACTGGTGCAAACAGTGATGCATCAGTAGATGAGTCAAGTTTAGCAGATGCGACGAGATTACTTTCAGATTTGGTGACGGCAGAAGATAGCAGCTTAACAGACGCTCAAAAGCAGCAGCTACAGGCGCTGATCGATGCGCAAAATAATGGTAATACTATTGATAATGCCGCAGCGCAAGACTTAATTGCTAGTATCAATGACACCATAGCACAGAGCGCATCTGAAGAGATACGCAGCAGTGCTGGTGCACCGACTCTGCCAAACAGCAGTCTATACGGCACCAACCCTGATAGCAATGCTGATTACCTAGTTGAGACCGATCCTGCATTTGCGAACTATAAAGACTGGCTGTCATCGGACTACATGCTAGATCGACTACAGCTAGATCCTAATATCACCCAAAAGCGTCTGGGTGATGGATATTATGAGCAGCAGTATATTCGTGATCAAATCATGACATTAACGGGTCGCTACTATCTGGGTGACTATCGCAGCTTAGATGAGCAGTACAAGGGTCTGATGGATGCGGGTATTACCACTGCGCAAGCTTTAAACTTGCGCCCCGGTATTGCGCTCACCGATGATCAAGTTGCTCAGCTCACGACGGATATGGTATGGCTTGTACAGCAGCAGATCACACTCGCTGATGGTAGCAGTCAACAAGTACTGGTGCCCAAAGTCTATACCCGCCAAGCGGTTGGACAAATTGACGGTACAGGCAGTCTAATCGCTGCTGATAGCATTGATATGCAGTTATCGGGTGATCTTACTAACCAAGGTAGTATCGTTGGTCATCAGAGCGTTAATATTAATGCTACCAACCTGACCAATGCCAATGGCGGTTTGATCAAAGGCGACTATGTTCAGATTGGCACGGCTAACGACCTAAACAATCTAAGCGGCACTCTGCAAGCGGATAAGGCTATGCAGCTTGACGTTGGTGGCGACCTAAATAACGAGAGCCTGACCTATACCACCAGCTCTGCCAAAGATATGAGTAGTAGTACCCGTATAGATATCAGACAAATTGCCAGCATCTATGTTGGCGATGGGCTTAAAGGACAAGTAGATGAAGAAGGCAACGCGTCAACAACCTTCATCGCTAATGTGGGTGGTGATACAACCTTTGCAGCAGGCCTTTTGGACAATCAAGGAGGCAGCAGTGCTATAGATACTCAAGGCAATGTCCAGCTCAATGCTGTGAATAGCAGCTACCAAACCAACAGCATTGGTGACGCCAATAACTACTATAAGCAAGGCGAATCTATTGATGTTGGCAGTCAACTGAGCAGCAATAGCGACCTCGTTATTCAATCAGGTAAAAATATCACAGGAGTCGCCAGCCAAATAAACAGTGATAACGGCACAGTTGGTATTATCGCTGATGGCAATGTCGACTTTTCAGAGGGTAGAAACAAACAGAACCTCAGCACGGCCGTTAAAACCACGGACAAAGGTACGTTCAGTAAGAAAACCACTCAAAAACGCTATGACATGCAAAGCGATACTGCCATCAGTAGCAATATCGAGGGTAATACTGTTGTCATGCAAGCCGGATCAGACATCAGCTTGACAGGTACCAATGCTGTTAGTGATACAGGCACTGGTCTGACCGCTGGTGGTGATGTCAATATCTTAGCCGCTGAAAACACCTCAAGCGAAAGCTCATTTAGTCAAACCAAAAAATCAGGGCTGTTCGGCACAAGCGGCGGCATGGGCTTCACTATCGGCAAGCAGCAAACTGATGATAGTAGTGCTCAAACGGCACTGACGCATACTGCTAGCAACATCGGTGCGATTGACGGTAACGTCATCATCAATGCTGGTGGTACTTACCAACAGACGGGCAGTAGTATTGTCGCGGGTATGGGTGCAGATAGTAGTGAAGATGTCAATGACGCCCTTGATAACAGCAGTCGCGGCAACACCGTTATCCGTGCCCAAGACATCAATATCGATAACGTCATGGATGTCTATACCAATCAAAGCGAGCAGAAGTTTAAGCAAAGTGGTCTGACCGTGTCCCTCTCAAACAGCCTCATTGACAGCGCCAAGAGTATCGACAACCTCATTGATGCTGGTGGTAATACAGGTAGCACCCGCATGAAAGGCATGGCAGGCGTCGCTGCTGGTCTTAAGACAAAAGCCTTAGCTCAGCAAGGATCAGATGTATTAAGTATGCTACAAGAAGGTGGCAAGCTACAAGACATAGGCAGCACTCGTATACAGGCCACCATTGGCTCATCAAAAAGTGAGTCCAATAGCAGCAGCTACACCGAGGTAAACCAAGGATCCAGCATTACCACTAATAACCTTGCCTTGATCGCTACAGGGGCAGGCACAGATAGCAATATCAACATAAACGGTAGCAACTTAAACGTTACCAATGACGCCCTATTTCAAGCCGACAATGACCTGACTATCAATGGTGTCGCGCAAAACAGCAATACTCGTAGTGATAATAAGAGCTCAAGTACCGCCATCGGTGCCTATGCAGCTACCAACCCAGGTAAAGGTGCTAGCTACGGCATCACTGCTAGTGCGAGTCGTGCAAAAGGCTATGCTAACAGCGACAGCACTACCTATGCCAACAGCCAAGTCAATGTCGGTGGCAACACTACCCTTGATATTGGTAATGATCTAAACATCAAAGGTGGTGTACTGAATACAGATAAGATTCAAGGCGTTATCGGCGGCGACATGACCATCGAATCGCTACAAGACACCGCTACTTATGACAGCGACCAAAAGAACATGGGCTTTAGTGCAGATCTTGATCTTGCCAAAGGTACAGGTTCTAGCCTATCGGTCAATGGTGGCAAGACTAATGTCAATGCTGACTACAAAGCCGTTGGCGAGCAGTCAGGACTCTTTACCGGAGATGGTGGCTTTGATCTTGCTGCTAAAGGAAAAACCACGTTAATAGGTGGGGCAATTACCACGACTGAAGCCGCTCGTGACGCAGGACGTAATAACTATGAAAGTCTTGGTGGTATAGAGACTCAAGACATCAAGAACACCTCCAGCTATGACGGTGATGCCATCCAAGTCGGTGTTAGTTTGGGTATGACTGAGAACAAGCCACAGGCCAATAGTAATGGTATAGGCTATGGCACAGATAGTGACAGTGATAGCAGTATCACTCGTGCAGGTATTACAGGTGTCGCTGGAAACAGTAATATCACGACCGATAACCGTGATGAGTATGCGGGCATCCTTAAGAATAACTTTGATGCCAATCAAGTGAATGAAGAGCTTGGGGCGCAGGTAGAGATCACCCAAGCCTTTGATCAAGAGCGTCGTAAGGTTAAGACGGAGATTAATAAGAAAGAGCAGAAGTTAAGGGATGCCGCTGAGGAGCAAGATAAGTTAGGCAATACAGCTGCTAGAGATACACTTATCGAACAAGCAGATAAAATACAAAACCAAGGATTATTGTTTGATGCCATCTCTGGTGCTATCTATGGCCCGAATAGTAATGGCGCTACAGGTTATGTTGCTAAAGTTACAAGTCCCTTTGTCGCTAGCCAGATTGGGACTTATTTTAAAGCAAATGAAGTCGTTAATAGTATAGATGGTGGCAATCGATCAGAACAAGGTAGTGCAGCTCATATTTTAGCTCAAGGTATATTAGGTGCAGCTATCAGCTATGCTACAGGTAACGATGCATTGACGGGTGGCGTTTCAGCAGGTTCAGGTGAAGCGACCGCACCACTCTTATCTCAATTTCTCTATGGTAGCAGTGACCCTACTAAACTAACTGCGGAACAAAAAGATACGATTAGCGCCATTACTAGTGCTTTGGGTGCTGGTATTGGAGCAACGACGGGTAATGCCAGTGATGCGGCTAATGCAGCTGAGACCAGTAAGGTTGCGGTCGAAGATAATTATCTGACAACAAAGCTTGGTAAGGGCTCTTTCAAAAAAGATATTACTTATCAATCTTTCAATGATGCTATTGCAAAATGTAAGAAGTCTCAATCAGGATGTGCCAGTGAAATTCAAAAATACTTAAGTGAACATCAAGCTAACTTTAAAGCATTGAAAGAAAAGTGTGGCAATGGAGGCTTATCGTGTCCCACTCGTGAAGGAATGATTCTATCTAGTCTTAATACAGCTAAAAAGCTAGAAGACCCTGATGCTAGAAAAATCGCAGTATTAATGCTTACGCAAGATTTACTGTTACTAGAGAACGGAATCGATGTTTGGGACAGAACATATAGTATGGTAGCTGATCCTGTGGCTTTAGCAACTATGATAGGAAGCAAAAGGCCATCTGGTGCGACTTTATCTTTAGCACAGACCAAAGCCGTACTTAAAGAAGCTGGCATTACTTCTATTGCAGGAATGTCAATCGATGCAGGTTTGCAGAAGCTTCTCAACGGTGAGATTAGCTATCGAGATGTTATAGCAACAGGGTTATCGGGCGCGGTACTAGGTGGAATAGGTTCAAATGCTAAAGCGCCTAGCGCAACTTCAGGTACTAGTATAAGACAAGAGGATATCAACAGTTTGATTGCAGAACACTCGAAAAGCAATCCAAGTCCTTTAACTAATGCTGGAGCAAACAGCATAATGCGTGAAACGCTACCAAAAAGAACTTCTTATCGTGTTGCAGGTGACGATATTGCTGGGCCAGACGTGTTTGTGAACAACATTAAAACTGGTAAAAGTGTGACGACAATACAAATTAAATCAGTAAGTGGTAATCCTCGAGCATTTGAAAGTCAAGTTAAACTTGATCTAAATAAGAGTATATCTGATTCTGGTGGTAGTAAAATCATCGCTGTACAAGTTCCATCTAATTCCAAGGCTGCTGATCCTCAGAATCTGAGAGGTAAGTTAGGTAACTTCTCAAAAGCTAAGGTTGCAGGTCGTAGCATTATTGTAGTTGATAATGATGGTAAAGTAATTATTCCATTAACACCGATGGATAAGTTTTCTAGAAAATAAAAGGAACTTTTAATGAGTATTTCTTATAGTTACGTAGATATTGAAAATTTTAAAATGCTACATGTTGGAGAAGGTCGTGGTGCATGGCACCATTGGGGGTTGATGGATCATGAAGGTGTAACTATCAGACTGGATTATTTGGGCTATCCTGAAGAAAAGAGTTGTTATCTACCTTATTGTTTGTTGAAAAAGTTATATACCGCATTCGATAGCATGGGCACATATGTAGGTATATTATTTCCTGGAGAGCTTTACGAGATATTTGTAAGCCAACGATTTACTGAAGAGGAAAGTGAAAAAGCTTATGATGATAGAACAGGTTGCTTTTACTTGGATGTTTGTGAAGATGAAGAAGGTTATATACACTTAACTACTTTACTACCCGAGTTATTAGACATTAATGTTTTAGAGAAGATAGCAAAAGATCCTGCATTAGATATTACGCTCTTTGATAAGGTTCATGATAGAGTAGTCTTAGACCGAACGGTCTGGAAATATAAGCATGCTAGATGGTCGCAAGAATGGATTGAATACTGTAATAAGTTGGTTGCAGAAAATACTGATTTGCAGCGTTTCGAACAAAAAGAGTTATAAGGTTTAGCTTGTATGAAGCCTATAATTTAAATGTTTACTACAAGATGATGAATGGCTTATTCCTTTCGATTCAAGAATCAAGCTTATGGAAAAAGCAAAATCTTTAGGTGCAGATTCATTTGAATTTCTAGCGGACTATTACTCATTTAAAACAGCGTTTTTGGATCCAGGCGATGAATATGATGAAGCCGCGAAACGTTTAGATGATTTGTTTTCAAATAGGTAAAATAAACACATATTTTCAAAAATGAAATTATAAAGTGATAGACTTAAATAAAAGCTACGATATAAAATTTATCGTAGCTTTTTTTGTACCTCAACTCAAAAGGCTATGACAGCAAACAGAAGAACATCGGCTTTACAGCTGATATCTACCTAAAAGGTGCAGGCTCTAGCCTATCGGTTAATGGTGGTAAGACTGACCTTAATGCCGACTACCAAGCAGTCGGTGAACAGTCAGGCATCTTTACTGGCGATGGTAGCTTTGATATTACTGCTGGCGGTAAAACCACGCTTATAGGCGGTGCAATCACCACCACCAAAGCCGCTCGTGATGCTGGACGTAACCGTTACACCAGTGCAGACGGTATCAAGACGCAAGACATTAACAACACCACCAACTATGACGGTAATGCCATCCAAGTCGGTGTTAGTCTTGGTAATACTACAGGTAAGCCACAAGCCAGTATGAATGGTTTAGGCTATGGCACAGATAGCGACAATGACAGCAGTGTGACGCGCGCTGGTATCACGGGTATTGCAGGGAATAAAGACATCACCACGGACAACCGTGATGAATACGCAGGCATCCTTGAGAATAACTTTGATGCTGGTCGAGTCAATGAAGAGCTTGGCGCGCAGGTGGAGATCACCCAAGCCTTTGACCAAGAGCGTCGTAAGATTAAGACCGAGATTAATGCTAAAGAACAAAAATTACGTAAAGAGGCAGAAGAACAAGGACAGCTAGGTAACTCTGTTGCTAGAGACACGCTGCTCCAACAAGCAGACAAAGTACAAAACCAAGGCTTATTGTTTGATGCTATCTCTGGTGCTATTTACGGCCCGAATACTAACGGCGCTACAGGTTACATTGCAAAAGCAGCTAGCCCGTTTGTAGCCAGTAAAATTGGAACCTATTTTAAAGCCAATGAAGCCATCAATAGTATAGATGGTGGTAATCGGTCAGAACAAGGTAGTGCTGCTCATATTTTAGCTCAAGGTATTTTAGGTGCAGCTATCAGTTATGCAACTGGTAATGATGCAGTGACTGGCGGTATTTCGGCAGGATCAGGTGAGGCTACCGCGCCTCTCCTATCTCAATTCCTCTATGGTACTAAAGACTCAAGTAAGCTAAATGCTGAGCAAAAAGATACGATTAGCGCTATTACTAGTGCTCTTGGTGCTGGTATTGGGTTGACAACAGGTAGTGCCAGTAATGCCGTTAATGCCGCTGAAACGAGTAAGGTTGCGGTTGAGGATAATTATTTATCACAAAAACAGATAGATGGTTTCTCAGAACTACTAAAGAGAAATCGTGCTAAAAAAGGAGGAACAGACGATTATCAGTATTTGCAAGAAACTATCATACCGCTTATGGGTAAAAGAATTTATGAAAATACTATTGCGCTCGATAACTGTTTAAATAGTGGTAATCCAGATAGCTGTTTGCCAAAGTTCCAAAAAGTATTTGGGCAAGTTAATTATAATGAGCTAATCAAAGAAGTTGGAAAAGGTCAAAATCCAGCAGCATATCAGCAAGTGCTTAACTATGCTTCACGTCATAATGAACTTTCAAATTGTGCTAATGGAAGCGTAAATGCTTGTGCAGAGTTATAGTCAATCCTACTTAAAAATGTTATAAAATAATTAACAAATTCAATTGTTAT
>NZ_JAKDJE010000111.1 GCF_030454045.1 Psychrobacter sp.
ATGGTTTCACTTAGATGGTTTCACTTAGATGGTTTCACTTAGATGGTTTCACTTAAATGGTTTGACTTAGTTGAAGAGATAAACAGTGTTATGGGCTATATTTAGCAAATAATACTGTGTGTACTAACTTTGTGAATGACATTCTAAATGATAATGATTTTTATTTCTACAGTTGTTTACAAATAGGTTCCTATAAGTAGCGAGTGACCATGTTGACTGACTTACTGCGATTACCGTCCGTCTCTTTGGTAAATTTGGCGAAATGGTTAGACAGTGACATAAGCGGCTTGTCTCAAAGTTTGGTCAAATAAATAGACAAAAGGGATAAGCCTTCAAGCAGATCGTCATTGACACAGGTAATCTACATGCTGCCCAACTATGAAGTTGATCGTTATGGCGATCGGGGTAATTTGCAGGCAGAAGGAAGTGTGAATAATAGCATCAACGCGATTATCACCAGTATTTCTTGGATAGCGCTTGCTGTGCCAACATCACTCCCTGCGGCTAGTAGCTGCGCGCTTCGAGTATGGATATAAAGGGTTGCCAACGTGATAACGATGGTAGAGATGATACGGCGACTGATATTATTGAGTGCAGCTCCCTCAGTGACCGAGTCTTTAGGTAAGCTACTAAAACCCACGGTGGTGGTTGGCAGATACGCCAAACCCACGCCGACACCGCGCACACTCATCGTCAATATGAGTAGCCAAAGTGTGGGCTGGTACAAGCACCATGCAAGCATCAAAGTAGACAGCGCACTAATCGTGATACCCGCCATACCAATCCCTCGGGCACCGCGTTTGTCTACCCGCTTGCCAGCATAATGCGTGGTGATACTGGCGACGAGCGTCGCAACCATCAGAACGACGCCTGTCCATAAAGCACTTTCACCCATCACCTCCTGAATCAATATCGGCAATAATAAAAGACACAGCATCAAGCCTACTGTTTGGGTGATACTAATGACATTACTGTGCAAATAAGTTTTATTGTCGAACAAACCCACATTTAGCAACGGATGGCTCTGACGACGCTCATACGCCCACCAAGCCACGGCTGACAGCAAAAATAAAATAGACAATGCGCCTAATGCCACTATTTTTAACAAATCATCGCGGCTTGAGATACCGTGAGTAAAATCTATTTTGAGGGTGCTCAGCCAAATCATCATCGCCAGTAGCCAGATGATCAAACTGACAAACCCTACCGTATCAAAAGGGCTTGCGGTGTCATGCGTGCCTCTATCAGGTTCAGGTATCAATCGCCACACCATCGCCATAACGATCACACTAAGGGGCAATGTAACGGCAAACAGTGTCCACCATGCAAACTGATCAACCAAATAAGCACCAATCAAAGGACCAAATGCCAAGGACATCATAATAACGATGCCCCATAGCGCCATTATCCTACCGTGCTGCTGCTTTGGGTAAATCCGATACAGCATACCAATTGAGAGCGGAATAATCAGCCCACCACTCAGCCCTTGTACGGCTCTCGCCATGATGACAAAGCTCATATTAAACGCCATCATACCCATGACCGAACCGAGCATAAACCCAAGTACTGCCGCCAAATAGACTGGCTTAGAAGCAAACCTTTTGTTTAAGTAACCGCTCAGCATGAGCCCCACACTCATGGCCAACACATAAGCATTTAGTACCCAGCCGCCAAGCACGATATCGACGTCAAACACTGACATAAATATAGGAATGGCTGGGTTGAGCGCGCTGTTACTAAAGCTGATGACCGTACCACCGAGCAATAAGGTCAATAGTACCCGCCGTACTTGCTCATCGCTCAAGCGCTGATCCCTGCTATTTTTATGAGCGTCATTCATAAGCGCTTGATTGTTGGTTCATCGTTTCATAAAAAGACAAACTAACCATTAGCGGTGGTTGGCACTTTGCGAATAAGCCATAAGAAATAGCCACCGCCAATGATAGCAGCCACCGTACCAGCAGGTAGCTCATAAGGAAACATCACATACCGCCCGATCCAGTCCGCCATTACCATAACCCCCGCGCCTAAGAGAGCAGCCAGCAGCAACTGGCGCTCAAGTTTGACAGCGCCAAGAGATGTCGCCAAATGCGGCACCATCAGCCCAATAAAACTCAACGGCCCCACCGCAAGCGTACTCGCGGTACTAAGCGCGGCTACGAGCGCCAGTAGTGATAATGTCACGGGGGTCACTGCCACACCCAAATTACGTGCCACACCCGTCCCTAAACCAAGGACACGTAAGGGTTTGACAATCAATAAGCTAAGTACCAATAAGATAAGCGCAATGCCCATCAGATACCATACTGTACTAGGCTGCGCACTGTAGGTGGTGCCTGATAGCCAACTGAGCATCGCTTCGAGACGAGGGTCACCTGAGAGCTTGACCATGTGCATGACCCCATCCATCATGGCAGCGATACCAATACCGACTAACAGCAAATAGCCTGAGCTGACTCTACGCGCCAGCCACATAATCAACAGCAGCACCGCCATCGCACCTGACAGTCCTGAAATCAGTAATGTACCTGCTCCAGCCGACAGCCCCAAACTGGGTAATAATAAAAATCCTAAAATCACCCCCAGCGCCGCGCCTGAGCTGACCCCTAAGACCTCAGGACTGGCCATAGGGTTACGCGTTAGCGTCTGTAATAATACGCCTGCGACCGCGAGCATCAACCCTGTTGCCGCCGCGCTCAAGCTACGAGGCAGACGATACTGCTGTGTCAGCGCCCAATCAGTACTAATTCCCCAACCATTGATATCCTGTACAAAAAGACAAGCCAACATTATCGTGATGATAACTCCAACGCTCCATCGCCAAAACACAACGGTCTTGTTTTGACCGCTCATCATAGGGGTAACGGTTTCTATCCGATCGCGGCGCTGGCGCAAAATCAGCCAAATAATCAGTGGCGCTCCTAAGATTCCCGTCATGGCACCAGCGGGAATTTGCATCCCCAGTATGGGCTCAAGCAATAAGGCAACATTACTGGTCAATAGCAATAACAATGCACCCAGCCCAAATGCCGTGACCAAGCGCTTACCAATGGATGAGATGCCTAGCGCATTGACCAAGCTTGCGGCACCAAGCCCAATAAAACCAATCAGCCCAACCTCACTAATGACTAGTGCGGTCACCACCGCCACAATGACGACCACTAAGGCGCGAATACCATTAATAGGCACGCCCAAACGTTTGGCTTGTGAGTCGTCTAAGCTCATCAGTGTCAGCGGCTTCAATAAAGGCAGGCAGGCTATCGCCGCCAAGGTCGCTGTGATCATCAATGCTCGACTGCTATCCCAGCTGCTTTGTGCCAAAAACCCAGCGGCCCATGACAACATACCGTTGCTTCTTTCAGCAAAAAATAACACCAATACATTGGCAACAGCGGCAAGCAAGATATTGACGACCAGACCTGCTAGTATCAAAATCAGCGGATTGAAGCGACTAGGCGCAGACAAGGCAAACACCAAGCCCATACTCATGATGGCACCGACAAAGGCCACGTAGAGGCCACCATAAATGGCTAAACTCGGTAAAAACAACGTGACAATGAGCATGGCCAACTGGGCACCAATTCCGACTCCCAAAGTGGTGTCTGATGCCAATGGATTTTTGACCAACTGTTGTAACAAAATACTGACTACGCCCAATAATCCACCTGCCAACAGCGCCACCACGCTGGTCGCAACCAAATGAAGCTGGGTCGCCATACTGGCAATATCAAGCTGCAAACTTGGTAAAAATAGCTCACTGAGCGGGCGTGTCCATTCTCGCTCTAATAGTGCCCAGCCACTGCATGCGGACAAAACCACCAATCCTATAAAAATCACCCACAATCGCCAAGACGCACTGCTCACGACAGACGACGGAGGCTGAGATGGATGTGGTGGCGGCTTGGGCGATGAGGACATCACAGTTGCCGTATGTGAGGAGGACGTGGAGCTTAGGCTATTAGCGCTATGGGTGTTGCTGGCACTGCTCGTATGATTGGTATGAATAGTCATTATATCGCGCCACCTGTTAACGAAACCGTGGATAAATTATTGGCCAGACTGACCAATGACGACATCCCGCCATATATCCAGACTGGCGGCAACTCCGCCATACAGCGGCGCTCACCATAGCCCAAACGCTGCCATACCAAACTGTTCTTAATCTCAGCTCTGGTGATGGGACTGAGTGGGTCGATGATCAGCAGGCAAGTCTCATCATCTAACTGCGCCAAATCACCCATTCGTATCGGTACAAACCCCCACTGATTGCCCTCCCCTAAGACCACAAGCTCTTTGCCCATCTGCTCTAATGCCACCTTAAACAGGCTGTTATCAACATACATGCGCATGTTATTGGCATCCGCAAACTGGACGACCGCGAACTTTTTGATTATTGGATAGCGCTGCTGAAACTGCTGACTGGCAAGCTGTATGTCTTTTTGACTTTGTACAATATAGTCTTCAGCCATCTTGGGATTATCAATCAATGCACCAAGCGCGCGCGTCGGCTCCGTATAGTCAGCCCACGTTGCCGCTTTTCCTTTTGCCGCAAACATCACCGACTGCGCAGGCACATCACCGTATAAGCTACGGGCATGCTCATAAAAAGCGTTATCTATGACCATATCAACAGGAAGCTGTGCAACCAGCTCAGCATTAGGCTGATAACGAATCCCAATATCGGTGGTTGCTGCTGGGAGATGGGGGCGCCCCACCCATCTGTCCCACACTCTGATATCACCAGTGGCAATCGGTGCATGACCCATCGCCGTCAGCGTTGCAGCATTGCCCCAATCAGGGGAGACGATATTGATACGGTCACTATCAATACGGTCACTATGGCTGTTTGCTGTTTCGGTAATATCTTTGGGAGGTGATGTATCAAAGTGAGTAATATCTTTGTCAGATGCTGAGTGACTACAAGCGGACAATGTCAACAAGGCCATTAGGAAAAAGACTAAGAGAGTCAGCCCTTTTAATACAGCAACTGGCAACACAAATGATGTGGCGGTCGCGTGCCTTGGCGCTTGATAGTGATAAAAAACAGAAAACATAGCGGCATATCTTTTTAGGCGAGTTGGAATGAGAGAGAAGCGATCTGATGTCAAGCAACTGCAACAGGCTGTCCAGTAATGGGATGACTGAGCAGCTGCATATCCACATTAAAAATATCGTGTAATACACTAGGCTGCATCGTGCTTTTGATAGTGCCATTGTGACAAACTCGGCCGTTTTTTAGCGCAATGATTCGATCGGCATATTGCGCCGCCAGATTGATATCATGAATAATAATCACCACACTCAAGCCCTGCTCATCTACCAAACGACGGATCAGCTGAATGACCTCAATTTGATAATGCATATCTAATGCAGCAAGCGGCTCATCAAGTAATAGATACTTGGTATCTTGCGCCAAGCACATCGCAAGCCAAGCACGGGCGCGCTCACCACCTGATAGCGTCGATGTAATGCGATCAGAAAATGCCTCTGTTTGAGTCACTTTTAGCGCTTGTTCAACGCTATCTTTATCGGCTTGAGTGGGTTTTTGTAGCCATTTCTGGTGCGGATAGCGCCCGAGCATCACAAGCTCACGCACGGTAAATCCAGCGGCGTCAGGTAGTTGCTGTGGCAGATAAGCCATATGACGTGCCAGCTCCTTACTGCCGTAATCGCTGATATCACGCTCATCTAATGTAATGGTGCCACTACTGCTGGTCATCTCACCCGCCAACGCTTTGATCAAGGTTGATTTGCCAGAGCCATTGTGCCCCACTAACGCCACCAACTGCTTGGTATCGATCTCACAGCTCACATTGTCTAGTAAAGTATTCCCTTGACGACTGATGGTCAGTTGGTTGGCACGTAACATATAGGCACTCATCATTGATAAAAATCAAAATTGATAAAAAGTAAAGGTTGGCGTCGATGAAGTTTGTGGTTTTGCAAAAAAAAGCGACAATAAAAAGGATTTTACTCGTAAACGATAATAAAAACAATTATCATTAATGAATTAAAAGTTTTGTTTTCTTACTGATTACCTATTTATGAGAGGCCATATGGCTAATGTACCCCTAACTTTTGAGCAAGATAATGATGAGCAAGCCAGTCCCCGCACCCCATTGAATGCCCCTGAATTAACAAACATCATCACGTATATCAATGAAGAGCATCTAGATGAACTATTAGGGTTTTTAAGCGTTTTTACTAGGGTGTGTATAGAATTCAAATCAGGGGCAACCAGATAAAGACACAAGCGA
>NZ_JAKDJE010000112.1 GCF_030454045.1 Psychrobacter sp.
CGCCTAAAAAATAGTCGCTGTCAGTGCCATGGTCGAATGTTCAACACGCCCTAATTAATGTATATTAATAGAAAATAATCTTAGCACTATATTTTGATACACCATCATGGGTATATTTGAACACCCATGATGGTTATACAGTGTCGCCTTAAGCTTGATTTACTGGGCCTACTTGCCCGCCTGCTGCTACCTATTTTGGCGCTTGGACTTGCTCAGGCTTGAGACCTGGCTCAGGAATGACTTCTTGTAAATGTTTACGCACAGTGGCGATAGGGAACTTTTGCGCCTTGATGCGTTTTGGAATGATTTGGCTACCTTGCTGGCCTTTCATCTCAAACATCATAAAAATATAGTCGTCAGTCTCGTCCCAGCTCTTGATTGCAGTCCAAGGAATGACGGCTTGCTGGGTCGCACCTGCACGCATTTGCATACCGCGCATTTGCGAGTTTTTCATCATCTCAGGATGGTTGCTTGGCATTGCCATGACCAGACCATGTTTTTGTACACCTAGCTTCATTTGACGCATTTCATCTGGCATCTCTTGATCAGCAATTTGTTTTTCAAACTCTCTTTTTACATACCATCTAAAGCCTAAAGTACGCGCCAATAGATAAATCACCACACCAACGAGCATCAACCAAAAAATGATGGTTGAGTAGCCTGTTACAAAGATCAGTCCTGCAATAGCGAGTACCACAACCACAGCCATAATGACCCATTCTTTGGTCTTAAAGCTTGACAGACCAAAAGAGGGGCTGGCACTGGCAAACAGTTCATATTGGGCTTGAAGGAATTCAGCTTCAGTTAGGTTTAAGGCGACAGGTTGGAGCGTGTAAGGATACAGGGCCATAAAGGTTTCTCAGATGCTTGTGTTAAAAGTGTTGGGTTTACATCGCCAAAGCCAAGTCATGATGTACTACTTGGCTGTAGGTAAATAAAGGTATGCGCTTATCTTACCGAAAAGTACTCCTAAATGAAACATATAAGCAAGGCTCATGGCGGATAGAGGTGATATTAATGGTTTTCATAAGGTACGGGCGTTGTATTGACGAAGGCCACCTCTTAGGTCAGCGTTTTAGGTAGGTGTCAGTGACTATCATTAACAAAAGGCGCAGTACAAGCGCAGCCGCCAAAATCTTGTGATTAAAACTTCGCCAAAAGCCGTCAAAACATGGCCAAATCTACTGGGTCTTGGTATGATAGCTGCAGTCATATATTGTGATAAAAAATATGGCTGTATGGCAAGATAGTTATTGAGTTATCAAGCTTGGTCATAAGTATCAGCTGACCAATAATTATACTAATAATGTTTTAACTTCTTATTCACTTTTAGTGTGACAGGCAACGATTATGATAGATCCAAAACTCTTACGCGGCGATTTGAGCGATTTACAACAGCAGCTGGCCACTCGTGGCTACACGCTTGATATGGAGTTTTGGCAGTCGATTGAATCCGAGCGCAAGTCTCTACAAGTCAAAACCGAGGAGTTGCAATCGCGCCGTAATGCTGGGGCTAAGCAAGTCGGTGCCCTAAAAAAATCAGGCGAAGATGCCAGTGAGCTATTGGCTGAGATGCAAAGTGTCAGCGGTGAGATCAAAGCTGCTGAAGACGAGCTACGTACTCTGCAAGAGCGCATCACTCAAGCGGCGCTACAGATCCCAAATATTCCAGCGGCAGATGTACCAGTCGGTATGTCAGAAGACGATAACGTAGAAGTGCGTAAATGGGGCACGCCGCGTGAGTTTGATTTTGAGATTCAAGATCACACGCATATCGGTGAGACGCTTGGCATGCTCGACTTTGAGGCCGCAACCAAACTGACAGGCAGCCGTTTTAACGTGCTAAAAGGCCAATTGGCGCAGCTGCATCGTGCACTGATCCAGTTTATGCTCAACACCCATACCATGAAATACGGCTATCTTGAGACCTATGTGCCTTATATTGTCAATAGCGATAGTCTAAAAGGGACGGGTCAGTTGCCTAAGTTTGAAGAGGATTTGTTTAAGCTAAGCAATCACACGAATAACGATGAGATGGATTTTTATCTGATTCCAACAGCAGAAGTGCCAATGACCAACTTGGTACGCGGAGAGCGTTTGGATATCAAAGAGCTACCGCTAAAATTCACCGCGCATACGCCATGTTTCCGTAGTGAAGCGGGCTCGCACGGTCGTGATACACGTGGTCTGATCCGCCAGCATCAGTTTGAAAAAGTGGAAATGGTCAATGTTGGCACCAGCGATCAGTCTGATGACTTGCTAGAGGCAATGACAGGGCAGGCCGAATATATCTTGCAGCAGCTTGAGTTGCCATACCGCACGGTACAGCTATGTACTGGCGATATGGGTTTTGCCGCACAAAAGACCTATGACATCGAAGTATGGCTACCAAGCCAAGATACCTACCGCGAAATCTCTAGCTGCTCTAACTGTGGCGATTTCCAAGCGCGCCGTATGGGTACGCGTGTCAAAGATGGCAAGCAAACCAGCTTAGCTCATACTTTGAACGGTTCAGGATTGGCGGTTGGTCGTACGCTACTAGCAGTGATGGAAAATCATCAAAACGCTGATGGTAGCATTACGATTCCAGAAGTATTGCGTCCATTTATGGGCGGTGCTGAGACTATTTCAGTTTAATAAATGGACTATAAGTAATGAGCTGCTTGTCACTTAGGTCACTTGCAGCTTGTTACTGATAACTTAAATTAAAATCTATAACTGTCTATCGTTTAACAAAACTGATGTAAGTCATTGCTAAATAGAAACGGTATTGTCACCGCATTTTTGGCTAGCCTTATAGCAAATATGTTAATATTACACTTTAATTTTATAGTCTATAACTTAGGGGCGCATTTGGCGTCCTTATGCTTATACTCCTTTGAGTAAACTCTCCTCTTAGCCCAATACTAGGACACTCTATGCCAGCTCCAATTAGCGAACGTAAACTAGCCAATGCCATCCGTGTACTGTCGTTTGATGCGGTTCAAAAAGCCAACTCTGGACATCCAGGCGCGCCAATGGGTATGGCTGATATTGCCGAAGTTTTGTGGCGCAAATTTTTGAAGCACAACCCAACCGATCCACAGTGGCACAACCGCGACCGTTTTGTATTATCGAATGGTCATGGCTCAATGCTTATTTATTCATTACTACATTTATCAGGTTATGATGTCAGCGTTGATGATCTAAAAGGCTTCCGCCAGTTGCATTCAAAAACCCCAGGTCACCCTGAGCTTGGCTATACACCAGGTGTGGAGACGACGACTGGTCCACTAGGTCAAGGTATTGCCAATGCCGTTGGTTTTGCTATCGCTGAAAAAACCTTAGCCGCGCAGTTCAACCGCGAAGGTCATAACGTCGTTGACCATAACACCTATGCATTCTTAGGCGATGGTTGCTTGATGGAAGGTATCAGTCATGAAGTGTGTTCACTGGCTGGCACGTTAGGTCTTGGTAAGCTAGTCTTCTTTTATGATGACAATGGTATCTCAATCGATGGTAACGTAGAAGGCTGGTTTACAGATGATACGCAAGCGCGTTTTGAGTCGTACGGCTGGCAAGTTATCAAGGTCGACGGTCATGATGCTGATGCGATTACGCAAGCAACTGAACAAGCGCTTGCAGAGACTGCTAAGCCAAGTCTCATCATTTGTAAAACAACTATCGGTGCTGGTAGCCCGAATAAGCAAGGCCTAGCAGCCAGTCATGGTGCACCACTTGGTGACGACGAAATCGCCT
This sequence comes from Psychrobacter sp., assembly GCF_030454045.1. Classification (GTDB taxonomy): domain Bacteria; phylum Pseudomonadota; class Gammaproteobacteria; order Pseudomonadales; family Moraxellaceae; genus Psychrobacter. The sequence goes on from NZ_JAKDJE010000112.1 coordinate 3,739, forward strand.
TGACCCGTGATGCATTGTCTTGGAAGCATGCTCCGTTTGAATTAGATGATGAAATCTATGAAGCGTGGGATGCCAAAGCCAAAGGCGACGTACAGCAGAAGAATTGGGAGGCCGATTTTGCTGCTTATGAAAAAGCCTATCCAGAGCTTGCAGCAGAACTATCACGCCGTCTAAATGGTGAATTGCCTGCTGACTTTGCTAGCCAAGCGCAAGCGTATATTCAGCAAACGCAAGAAGCGGGTGGCGATGTCGCTAGTCGTAAAGCCAGCCAAAATGCAATCAATAGCTTGCAGCCATTATTACCAGAACTACTTGGCGGCTCAGCAGATTTAGCGGGCTCAAACCTCACGCTATTCAAAGGCGCTAAAGGCATCGAGAAAGACGCTGATGGCAACTATATCTATTATGGTGTGCGCGAGTTCGGTATGACCGCGATTGCCAATGGTATTGCATTGCATGGCGGCTTTATCCCTTACGTAGCGACGTTCCTGATGTTTATGGAATACGCACGTAATGCGGTACGCATGGGCGCACTGATGAAGCAGCGCGTCATCCATGTCTATACGCATGACTCTATCGGTCTGGGTGAAGACGGCCCAACACATCAGCCAGTTGAGCAATTGACGAGCCTACGTGCCACGCCAAACCTACGTACATGGCGTCCTTGTGATGCTACCGAATCTGCTAGTGCTTGGGTAGAAGCAATCAAATCAGAAAGCAATCCATCAGCATTGATCTTTAGCCGTCAAGGCTTGCCACATCAAGCACGTGACAGCGAGCAAGTCGCGAACATCACCAAAGGTGGTTATGTACTGGCAAAAGAACAAGGCGAGCTACAAGCCATCATCATCGCAACCGGTTCAGAAGTTGGCCTAGCGATGGAAGCGTATGAAACACTAAGCGCAAATGGTGTTGGCGTACGTGTGGTGTCTATGCCATGTGCTGAGATCTTCGTTGAGCAAGAGGCTAACTATCGCGAAGCGGTACTGCCTGCTAATATCCGTGCTCGCGTCGCAGTAGAAGCGGCGCATGTAGATTACTGGTATAAGTTCGTTGGTCTGGACGGCAAAGTCATCGGCATGACCACTTATGGCGAGTCTGCTCCTGCCAGTGATTTGTATAAAGAGTTTGGTATTACAACTGACGCGGTGGTTGATGCGGTAAATAGTTTGGTGTAATTTTGAACTAAAAACCGTTTGTAAGACAGCACATATAAGATAGACTGAATGCGTTCAGTCTATCTTTTTTTTGGGTAAAATTATGAGTGTGGCTCTATATCTCGACTTAGCAAATTATGAAGGGAAAGATGTTTATCAAGAAGTCTTAGCTGCACATATTGAGGATATTAGACGCATACTAAAAGACTGCGAGGCTTTAAAAAATTATGATGCTAATTTAACTAAAGTAATATCTACAGATATAGAAGAGCCTATAAAGAATACAGAAGATGGTCTACTCAAATCAGTATTTACTAAATTAAGTATTAAGAATAATAAGCTAAACTTTACTTTCGTAAAAGAGCGTATAGAAGAATGTAACGAGGTTGACATCCATGAAAGGCTGACATCTAAACTATGGAGTCTTTTTGCTCTCAGCGTTTGTAATGATCATCTATTGTGGTTATTGAATCGAGGGGAATTAACAGTAGCTGAATATCGTTCTTTTTTTACAGAGATAGGGATGCAAGTGTCATCTATAGACCAACCTTACTATCATCCTTTTTACCATGAAATATATTATGTTGATGACGTAGTAAGAGTAGGTGAGCATGAGCAAATAATTATCAAAGAGCAGCTGTATCCGACTATTATGTTTGGTGCATTACAGTTTTCGAGGGGTGGAGTAATTATCTACAATCATCCATGCGTAGATAAAAGCTTGGCTGAAAAAAGTGATATGTATTTCACCAATCATAGAGATAACCGATTATGTCATGACTTATCTCATGGCTGGGGACATAATTCGCGCTGGCGAACAGACTTTGTTAGAAACTACGAGACAGAAAAAGAATGGAAATTCAACGTAGATGGAGAAGTAGATCTTTCAAGTGCTGAAAGCTATAAACAACATTATCAGCAATATAATGATGAAATACCAGTATCGGTACCAGCTGCGAAAGAGTTATTGAGCCCATCCCGAATTCTGTGTAACTGCAATTTAGATTAAATGCTTACTAACGCGCTCATCGAACATAATCATAAAACGATTAAGAGCAGACGTCCAGTTACGGATGGGCATCGACCACTTTTTAGAAGCCTGCTGAGTTGCTAGATAGACAACCTTAAACGCCGCCTTGTCTGATGGAAATATCTTACGCTTATTCACAGCTGTACGAATCACGCTATTTAATGATTCAATAGCATTGGTCGTATAAATGGCTTTTCTGATGTCTTTAGGATAACCAAAGAACACGGTTAAGCCCTCGAGACCATCCCGAATTCTGTGTAACTGCCGTTTAGATTAAATGCTTGCTGATA
>NZ_JAKDJE010000048.1 GCF_030454045.1 Psychrobacter sp.
TCGCTTGTGTCTTTATCTGGTTGCCCCTGATTTGAATTCTATACACACCCTAGGCAGATATGCTAACAGCTGCTAAGCTTAGCGACGATTTATATTTTGTCTTCTCGATATTTCTATAGACCGTCTAATCAATGCTATCATCCTTAAAAATAGATGAACAATTTCAGCAAATTACTTATCCATGCATTTTATTTATCAGTATATTTAGGCTCATCAAGGTAAATTCGTTATGTCGATGTTCAGTATAGAACCAAGCAGCTTATCGTTGAGTCTGACACTTGGGCTGACTTTAGGTCTGAGCGCTTGCCAGAGCCTACCCAAACAGCCACATCTACCTGAGAGCCAAGCGCTATCAGCGCGAGTCAATGCTTTATACCAACAAGAAGACAGCCCAAAGATTGAGCAAAATACAGCGACTACAACCAACAATACTGATCTAGTGGCCGCTGTTAGTGCGCAGAATGAAATTCATCCTGATCTGTCAGGCTATCACCCGATCGTGACTGGCGCCAATGCGTTCGCCGCTCGCAGCATTTTGACAGATATGGCCACGCGCAATATCGATGCGCAGTATTATATTTGGCATAATGACCAAGCTGGTCAGCTTCTGCTGAAAGACCTGTGGGAAGCGGCTGAGCGCGGCGTCATTGTGTGCTTGTTATTAGATGATTTTAATAATAGCGCCAAGTTTGATCAGCACCTATTACGTTTTGCGAGCCACCCTAATATCGCGGTGCGTATCATCAACCCATTAATGCACCGTAAGTTTTCAACATTGAACTACGTCACAGGTTTGCCGCGTATCAATCGCCGTATGCACAATAAAAGCATGACGTTTGATAAACAGATTACCATTATCGGCGGACGTAATATCGGTAATGAGTACCTGAGTAACGATCAAAGCAGTCAGTTTGCCGACTTAGATGTTTTGTTGATTGGCAAGGTCGTCGCAGACATCGACAATAGCTTTGCCAGTTACTGGTCATCGCCGCTGTCGTTTGACATCGAAACTTTAGCCAAGTTCGACGATGACGTCACGCCTGATTTTTTGAAGGCATTAGACAAGCTGGGTATAGATGAGGAAAATAACGAAGGCAGTAGCTTGACGGTTTATAAAGCTGCCATTCAAGACTCGACGATAGACGCTGACTTGATCAACAAGCGTGTGCCGTTTCGTTGGACAGACATGCAGTTTTTGAGTGATGATGTTGGCAAGCTGTCCAAAAGCGTCTCACCTGAGACCAACTTAGTGCATCAACTGCGTACGTTACTCGGTAGCCCAACCAAAAAACTGACCATCATCTCCTCTTATTTTGTACCGACCAAAGATGGGGTCGATACTTTGGTGAAGCTCGCCGAATCTGGCGTTGATATCAAAATATTAACCAACTCATTTGATGCGACCGACGTGACCGCTGTTCATTCTGGTTATAGTCAATGGCGTCCTAGCCTGCTGCGGTCTGGTGTCAAAATATACGAGCTAAAATCAACGGCAGCTGAAGAAAAACGCGACAATAAGCTGTGGCGTGCCCGTAGTCAGTCATCAACCAGCCTACATGCAAAAACCTTTGCGGTAGACGATCATCAAGTATTTATCGGCTCATACAACGTTGACCCCCGTTCTGCCAATATCAATACCGAGATGGGCGTCATCATCAACGATGATGAGCTGGCAAGACAGCTTCATGGTGCATTGAGTAATGATTTGTTAAATCAAGCTTATGAAGTGAAGTTGTTGGACAATGGTCGCTTAGAATGGCATACCATGGAGGATGGCAAAGAAGTTGTTTATGACTCAGAGCCACGGGTCGATATGAGTGATCATATCTGGCTTACTATTATGTCTTGGTTACCCATTGACTGGCTACTGTAATATGTAAACTCTTTTCTAAATAGTCCCTAAAATTGCAGGATGTGCAGTTTTGCTTTTGTTAAAAGCCAAATCTTGTAATCAAAGTTCTTATTACAATACACAAAACTACTGTTCCGGCGAATCATTGTTTATATACTTTGATTTGCCGGTTTTTATCATGGCCGATTATCTAAACGATGATCGTCTTAATGACCACTTTACTCCGTGGATGCGTGATCTATTATGCCGACTCGTTCTCAATACGCCCTGATGTCTAAAAAAGACAAAAATACAGTCATATTCGTAAGCTTTATCAGCGCGATCGTCTTTTTTGATTTCTTGATTTATTTGTACATTGCAGACATTGTCTCAGCTGCTATTTTTCCCGCTAATAACGATCCTACGGTTGCTAAGCTGCAAGGAATGGGGCTGTTTGTCATTGGTTACTTGGCTCGGCCATTTGGTGGTATTCTGTTCGGGCGTTATGGTGATCTCAAAGGTCGAAAGCCGACCTTTTTCCTGAGCATAATCGTTACGGCAGGTAGCTTGCTCGCAATGGCGTGTCTACCTACTTATGCGCAGTGGGGTGCGCTTGCACCTGCGTTATTCATATTGCTGAGAATCATACAAGGTATGGCATTTGGTCTTTACGTACCGCTATCTTGGGTATTTGTGGCGGAGCATGTCCCTCGGCAGTATTTGTCAGTGGCTTGTAGCTACGTTACGGCTAGCTTTTTGGTAGGTGTACTGTTCTCTAATGCGTTTTTTCTGTGGCTGACTGACTTTATGACCACCGTACAGCTGACTGATTATGGCTGGCGTTTGCCGTTTTTTGTTGGCGCCTTACTAACCTGTCTGCCATTGTTGGTATGGCGATTGGTTAAAGAGACTCCGTTTTTCTTGGCGTTAGATAAGCCAAAAACTGGTAAGAATCTAGGTAGACCATTTACGGTATTATTCAAGCGCTGCAAACACTCTATCTTTGTCAGTATGGTACTGACTATAGTGATATCTAGTATCACCTATGTCATTGTCCTACTACTGCCAGAACTAATAGAAATCAACTTTACTTTAGACAGTGATTTGTTTAGCTTTTCTCATAGCTTGGGCATCGTATTTATGATTCTTGGCTGTGTCTTTTATGGCATGATCTCGACCCATGAAAACTTTGGTAAAATTTTGGTCATTGGTTCTGTTTTACTTATCGCTCAAACACTGGCGTTCTTTTATCATCTGCAGGCGGGTGGCGACTATATCTTAATCATGTATGCACTGCTAGGGTTCTGTGCCGGTATCGTGGGCATGGTCCCTGCCATTTTAGTGCAGCTATTTCCGACCAATGTACGTCTCACCGGCATTTCTTTTTGTTATAATATTACCTACGGTATCGTGGGTGTGCTGATACCCTTTGGTCTTGGTTACGCCACGACACTCATCAGCTTCTCGCCAGCGCTATATATTGCCTTTGTGGGCTCTATCGGTATTATTATGGGGCTTTATTTCTATAATTTGCCTGAATTCAAAAAGATTGATCATGTTATTTTATAAATAATAGATCAGTCACTAATTCGAACGATGTTTAAAACTAAGGTGCAATGAGATATCTCATTGCACCTTATCCATTTGTTTAAGACACAGATATTAAGGCTTGATAACCATGGTTGATATGACCAACAAACGCCTCTCTGTTGCGCCAATGATTGATTGGACAACGACAGACTATCGTTACTTTGCGCGACTATTTAACCCGCACACGTACCTGTATACCGAAATGATTAGCACCGGTGCATTGATACACGGTAACCGCGCACGGCACCTACGCTTTGACACACTTGAGCATCCACTGGTATTGCAGCTTGGCGGAGCAGATATCAGTGAGATGACACAATGCGCCGAATTTGCTCAGCAATACGGCTATGATGAAGTCAATATCAATGTTGGTTGCCCTTCTGATCGTGTGCAACACAACAAGATAGGCGCCTGTCTAATGGCAGAGCCAAAAACGGTTGCAGACTTGGTCAAGCACATGCAAGCGGCGGTTGATATTCCGGTGACAGTAAAGCATCGTATCGGTATCGATGATTTTGACAGTTACGAGTTTATGGTGGATTTTGTGCAGACCGTTGCGGCGGCTGGTTGTACGCGTTTTATCGTTCATGCACGTACTGCATGGCTACAAGGGCTGAGTCCTAAGCAAAACCGCGAGATACCACCGTTACGCTACGATGATGTCTATCGTCTCAAACAAGACTTCCCTGAGCTTGATATCGAGATCAATGGCGGTATCGGTACCATAGATGACATCAAAACCCACTTGCAATATGTCGATGGCGTCATAATTGGACGAGCGTTTTATCACAACCCTTACTTACTAGCAGAAGCGAATAGCTTGTGGGGTGAGCCTATACCCAAGCGCTCAGAGATACTGGCGCAGCTCTACCCTTACCTACAAGAACAAATTGAAAAAGGCGAAGCACTACCAACGATGACGCGACATTATCTGGGATTGTTTCAAGGCCTGATGGGCGCACGCAAATGGCGACAAGCATTAAGCGGCAAGCCTCAACTGACGCTTGACGAGGTTAAACGAGCGGCAGACGAGGTATTACTGTTAAATCCTGACGCATAGCTAGTTGATATAATTGGCTTGATAGAATTTACATGCTGGCCATTGTCGTGGCTAGCATTTTGTCTACGCCGCTTGCGCAAGATACTGCCACATCGCCGCGCCATTATTGATCATATGTAATACGATTGGCAGTAATAACGAGCCTGATTTGATACGAGCGTAACAAAATATCAGCGCCAATATCACAATGGTGCTGATCTCGTAGATACCATACTGCACATGAATGATGGCGAATATCAAACTTGTCACGATGCTCGCCGCGATCGTTCCTCGATGCGCTGGATATGAAACTGCCGTAAATTGCTCGGCGATAGCAGACCATAAGATACCGCGAAAGATCACTTCTTCATAAAGTGGTGCCACCACTACCATCGCAAAAACCAGTAGCCATACCGAACTGACAGAGTGATATAGAGGGTCGACAAATACCAGCGGCGTCATGTCCAGCATATAAGTCAGTGCCTGACTGATAATCATAAATATGACTAGCAGACCAAGCATTCCTATTCCCACCGCCAGTGAAAACGGCTTTAGCGCTAGATACGAGCGTAACTCCCCGCCCCTCAATCGAATGATAAGCACACTAGTTGCTAGCAATAGCATACAGCCAATGAGTATCGACAAGCTGACAACGGTGCCATCATTACTACCAAAAAAGAAGATATCGCCCATAGAGACGTTTTTAGTATCAGGCAATACCAGCTTGCCAGCGATATATATGCCGACCAGTTGACTCATAAAAAACGCAAATACCATCCCTATGGTTAATACAAATGCGCCCAAGCGTGAAAATAACGGCTTACGGGTAGATAGGTCAGTACGAGATAACGGAGTCACATGGTTTATCATATAGATGTCACTTAAAAATACGCTGTTCGCTTGTGTCTGGTACAAGCCCCCTACAACAGTAGATCGTTTTTATTTGGATAGCTGCTGCTGAATCAATCCAAGCACTTGTGTTGCGACAGACTCTGGATGCTCAAGTGGGAACATATGCCCCCCTTCATGAGTCTCATAAGGAATACCCAAACGTGACTTTATCTGCTGAGGGAAGCGGCGTTTTAAGAAGATACTGTCTTGACCGATAATCAAAGTAATAGGCACTTTAGGGCCATGATTTGGGGTCAGCCAATACCAAGACGGATTGGTACGAAACACTTCAACCTCACTGGCCTTAGGAATGGCCAGTGTCACTTTACCATCCGCGCGCTCATGCAAGCCATGATCGATATAGCCTTGGAAGCTGCGCTCATCAAAGTTTTTGAAAAACGCTTTATGTCGCATTTTTTCATACGCTTCTGCTCGGCTTTCCCACACATCACGGCGATGCTTAGAGATACCCGCTGGTGACAATTTATCCATCAAACGCTTACTCGTAAGAGGCAATTTATCTACTGTCTTTGCCAAATGCCATAACAGACTGACTTTGCCATAAATCCAAGGCGGATCCATAAGCACGGCTTGAGCAAACAGCTTAGGCTCACGGTACGCTGCTTGCAAGGTACACATGGCGCCAAGTGAGTGCCCCACACCTATGACCTGAGTGACCCCATGCTTCTCACAGGCATTCTTTACACTATCGATCACCTGCTGCGTGAGACTGCGCCAATGATTGTCCACGGGATAATTGGGAGTATCACCCAGCATAGGAATATATTCAATCGTAAAAAACTCTGATAAGCCTGCAAAAAACGGATCGTAGACTGCGCTTGGCATGCCATTGGCATGGGCAAAATGTAATACAGGCTTTTTAGTTGTTTTAGACGCAGGTAACGCAGCGAAAGTGTGCATATCGATTTCAGTGCTCATAACCGGTTCTCGTTGGATCATTTATTTTATATCTTATTTTTAAGTCACTGGATACGATACTCATAGCGCTATCGTCTTGGGCGCTTTTTGAGTACCGCATGCAGTTGGGGCTGGGCACAATCATATGCCCAGCCCCAACAATCATACACAGTATATCTAAAACATAAAATGCCTAGCGCATTTTTGCATTACCCTCTTCTTGTGGCAAGAAGCCATCAAGACTCATGCTAGAGCCAATACCTGCGCCCAATTGTACCGCAAAGCGATCCATAAACATTTGGAACGGATCAGTTGGGCTATAGCTGATGATCGTATCAAGATCCAATTGCTTACTAAGACTTGTGATACTGCCTGTTTTGTCGGCCAAACCAAGCTCAATAGACTGCTCACCTGTCCAAAATAATCCTGAAAACAGCTTGTTTTGCTCAGGGTTTTTCAGGCGATTACCGCGGCCTTCTTTGACAGCATTGATGAAATGCTTGTGCGTATTGGCAAGCACACCTTCAACGTGCTTTTCTTCATAATCAGTCAATGGACGCGACAAGCTCAAGATGTCTTTGTATTCACCCGCTGTGATAGTACGATCTTCTACGCCGACTTTGTCCATTAAGCCTTTGACATTGTAGCTTGGCATAATGACACCAATAGAGCCGACCAAGCTCGATGGGTTGACATAGATCTCATCAGCAGCAGAGGCGATATAATAAGCACCTGAAGCGCCAATATCCCCGATAACGGCATACAGCTTTTTGTCTGGGTATTCTTTACGCAGCTCCATCATGGTCTGCCAAATTTCATCAGATTGTACTGGTGAGCCACCGGGTGAGTTGATGTCTAACGCCACCGCTTTAGAGTTATTGTTTTCAAAAGCATCTCTTAGCGCCTCATTGACATCATAAGCATTGGCCACGTCATCATTACTGATCACACCTTGCAACTCTACCACGGCCAGATGCGGCGCACTTGTATCAACCGCGTCCATACCCGTTGGCGAGCTACTACACCCGCGGCCTATGGTCAAAAATATCAATAAGATATAACCAAAGGTCAACAGTTTAAAGAAAATACTCCAGCGACGAGCGCGGCGCTGCTCGACCACACTGGCCAATAGGGTATTTTCCAACACCTTCCACTCTTGTCCGCTTGGTGCGTTTGGCTGCTGCATGGGCGTTGGCTGATTTGCCGAATTATCAGGACGTTTGTTAGGGTCTGGTGGCCAGTTGGGCATATAACTTCCTAAGTCAGAAACAATCTAAAACAATAACGAGATGATACTGATAATGACCGCAAAAGATAAATATCTTATCGTCACATCACTCATCGGTATGAATAAGCTGGTAAGTATGGTGGTATTTCGACCATCGTTCAATAGTATAACTGTGAAATATCACTATATTGTAACACTGAAAGTATAAGCGATCTTTTTAAGGGTTCGTCGCTTTTGTATCGATGTCGTCTAATAGATTCAGCGATAAAGACGCCTCCAAAGGCTTGTCATCGTAGGTGATGATTTCATTGATGCTTTGACGACTTATGATGTCAGTCGTCAGCTGTGACGCACTATGACCAAGCCATGTGATGTTTTTAAACCTCATACTGTCGTTATTTAAATCAGCTGAACATAATAATGACCACATTTGCCAAACACGTGGATGCGTATCGGTGTCCAAAATAAGTCGTGATAGAGACGAGTTTTTGTGATCCGTATCCAACTGGTTATCTGCTATTTTCGTTTGAGTGCTTAAAGGTAATGACTTTAGCGGATCAGCGGCGTTATATCTGAGTACCTGTATAGGTACGCTGCTATCAATCGCAATCGTGCAGTCCCAAACACTCGCATCTCCTATCTCGCGCCAGCCTGTCATGGCCTGTATGAATAAATCGTCAGTAGCTAGGTGCCATGTTTTGCCTTGCTCGCAGCCTTGGGCACTGACATGAGATCGACCATCAAGGTTATTTTTCGTCTTATACGCTTGCTGAAATACAGGCCAACGCTCAAAACGTCCTGCTTGCCAATATTGACTGACAGGTAAATGATCATTCAAATAAATGACTGTACTTGGTAATAATTCAGATACTCTGTCATTAGCAGTAGTAGATCGATTGGCAGGCGTGAGCGTGTCTGACAGTCCAGTGCTACTACTCTGCACGATGATGCCTTCTAGCTTATCGACTGACAAGCTGCCCAGTTGCTGCTCTAAAGACGCAGATAGTTTATCCGCTGTGAGATTGCTTGACATAGTTCGTGTGGCAGATGGTCTATGTTCAGCCAAAAATAGCCAGCTCATATCTCCTGTAGAAAATGACGACTTTTTATTAGCAGTATGACTCTTAGCATCTGCCATAGGGTACTGCAGCAATGCCGCACTGATATAGGGATCACCCGTCGGTAAGATATATAGCGTCGGTATGCCGATGAGTGTTTGTTGATTGGCATATACTGTCATCATTAACAGCGTCAGTGGCGACAGCGCCAACCAGCGACTGAGTAAGCCGCGAGGTAATAACCAAGGTGATATAGCCAGCAAGACCATTAGCAATATGGCCATATTAACTGGCGTATACAACCATGCCTCTGATAGTGCTGGTAAGGATGTCAGCCAACCAATCAACTCATGTAGATTGCCGATGATGGCACTTACCAACGACCAAATGCCATCAGCTACCGTAGGGAGAAGTAAATAACAAAGCCCTGCTAGTAGGTTAAGCGGTACAATCACCCACCCAAACAGCCCAATCGCAAATAAATTGACAATCAATCCCCACAATGATGCTTTACCAAATAAGAGCAACGTTATGGGCAATAACGTCAGAAACAACCAAAACTGTAGCTTGAATATACGACGTCCAGCTCGTAGAGCATGATAGAGCACTCTATCGCCCTTACTCCTATGCTCGTCGTACGATGATCTCAAAGCCTCTGTAGTATGCTGATACGAGGTATCTTCGTATTTGAGCAACAGCGCCACTGCGATGAAGGACAACCAATACCCTGCCTGCCATAGTACGTAAGGGTCTCGCCATGCCATGAGTACGGCCAGTGCTAACAACACACGCATGGTACCAATCGGTAGCAATGTCAATCTCACAAGCCCAATTGCCAGTAACATCCACGCAGTACGTGCAGCAGGCACATCAAAACCTGTGAATAGCGCATAGATAAAGGCGGCGCCAATCATTACCCACCAACGCACCTGCCAACGTGGCATATAACGATACACTGCAGCGCAAAATCGATTAGATATTAGGACAGCAATTCCACCTAGCACAATGGCCAAAAACAACACATGCGTCCCTGATATTGCAAGCAAATGCGAGATACCCGCCAGTTGATACAAATCCTTGGTGTCTCGATTAATCAAACTTCGATCACCAGTCAGCAAGCTCAAAGTAACTGCTTTTGCCTGTTGCTCTGCTGTGGTTTGTGTTGACCAATCTGTATAAAAATGATCCCTTAGTTGCCAACGTCCTATATCAATACGAGTACGGAGGCGACTAAGGTACGATTCAGAAGTCGAGGTATGCTTTAAAGCCTCATGATTTCTGATGCTATCGCGGCTAATGGTAGATGAGCTGACAGCCAATATATTTGCCACACCATCAATGTGCCGCCCCCGCAACCAACGATAGCTGTCAAAACCGGAAGGGCTATTCAATACCTGCTCAGAGGTGGTCAACGGTGCAAGTGCCAAGCTCATAAATAGCTCATCACCCGGCTGTAAACCATTTAAATTTGAGAACGAGTCATCATTTGATGTGCTTTTTGGATAAGCATTGAGCAATACTCGGTATTCGATATGATTATTGAGATTTTTGTCGTAACTGTCATTATAGTTTTTACTTAGGCTATTACTTTCTTCCTCTAAATAATTCCTTGTACTATCTGCCAAATCTTGGGGTTTCCACTCAGCGACTAATGGTGTTAGATGCGTGATCACTGCGACTTGTCTATAGCCACTGGCTGTGCTGGCATCATAGACACTATCACTTATCCCTTCAATACGAACGAGCGCTTGTACACGTGCAGGACTGGTGATTCTTGTACTTTCAGCTTCCTGATAAGCAACTAAAGCTTGGAGGGCGCTGCCGACTACCAATGCAGTGGCTAATAGACCAGATAAAACATAGCGAAGAAAACCAGAAAATTTAGTATGATGAATGGATGTAGGAGAGAAGGCTTTATCGCTATATAGAACAGTGGTGAACGGCGTAGTAAATTGAACAACAATCAGCAAAATAATGGCAAGTCCAATGAGCCACAAAGCCAAACTGGACACACTAACCATATCTGATAAAAACATGCTGGTCGGTATCGCCAGAGTGTCTGCTGCTGCTAAGACGCCCATCATCGCAGTTATTATTAGGCTACCAACTAACCAATACACCAGCACTCCTTGCTCTATGAAAAAATATTATGACGCGACTTATAAAGCGACTGAGGCATCATATGTGTGATGCAATAGCATTTATATTTATATTACCCTATACTGACAAGACATATTAAGATGATGACTATCTGGCATCATTATCCTATGTATTCTTATCGATACTTTTTATCCATAATATTACTTTATACCAGCCCATCAATACAATTGAGCGGACTGTCGTTAACGATTAAAGGCAATACTGTGCCCCAAAAACGCCTAAAAGACCTGCTTCCCACGCCGGAAAAAATCTTAGAAAGTCGCTCCCTAAAACTGTTCGCCCCGCATTTGGCAGATCCGCGGTTATGGCATTTCAATCGCCACAGCCTAAATAAAGCGGTATATATTGGTGTGCTCAGTGCTTTTTTCCCCCTGCCAGGGCAGATGTTGCTGGCTTTGATTGGCTCACTGATTTTTCGAGCCAATGTGCCTATGGCGCTTGGCTTGACATGGATTACCAACCCAGTCACCAGTTTGCCGATCTTTTATACTGGGTATTATATTGGTGCAAAAATTCTCGATACCCCAATGATTAGCCTACGATTTATCGGTAGAATGATTGCTGATTTTAGCTTATGGGCATTATCAGATGGCGCCAATCCTTTCATTACCTATAAAGGGGCTGTATCACTTGCTGCATTTTGTATAGGATTGACGATTTTGGCGGTGGTGACCAGCCTTATTTGTGGTCTTGCCTTCAAAGCAATTTGGCGCTACAAGACCGTCACAAGTTGGCAAAAACGTCAACATAAACCTGCTGATAAATCGTCTAAATATTGATACCGTTTGTCTTAATGACACGGTATCAGTATCGGCTTATGCATCAGAGAGCTTACTCTTCGCTGTTTTTTTCTATTGCCTCTATGAGCTTGTCTTTAAAATTTTTGTCCATAGAAACAATGTCGACGACCTCTTCGTTTTTACATAGCGTGTATCGCTTACCTGTTGCGCTATCTTGAACTTTTAGATCGAAATCAACCCCAGCCAAAGTAATGGCGTCAAACACTGGCGCGATTAGATCCATTTGCTCTTTTTTATCGAGAGTGTCAAATACACTTGGGTCAATGTAGGGCTTTAAAGGCTCATCGCCTTCTTCGGCACTGCCAAAAGCGGCGATCGGATTATCATCTGCATTCATCATATAGGTTCCTATAAAATCGATATCAAGACTTATTGATAGTCGTCTCCATATCTTTTACTACGAAATACTCACTCGATCATACAACAATACATCTCATCTAAACACCCTTTATAAGCGCCAATCAATCACGCCTACGGCCTGCTAAATGCCTCAATAAACAAGGTGTTAATACTGCTCCCAATGACCGTTACGTAGCAATAACTGACGATCAGCAAGTGCTGCCAAATTCCGATCATGGGTCACCATGAGCAGTGCCGTTTGCATGGTACTTTGTAGCTCTGATAGTAGCCCAAAGACGCTTTGTGCGTTGTCATAGTCCAAATTACCAGTGGGCTCATCTGCTAGAATCAGTGACGGCTTAGTCACTAGCGCACGTGCGATTGCCACACGCTGACGCTCACCACCTGATAGCTCGCCGGGCCTATGTGCCAGTCGATGCCCAAGGCCAACGTTTTCCAAAATCTCTACCGCTTGCTCGCGTGCCTGAGTCGTTGATACTTCTGGACGCATCAGCAATGGCATCGCAACGTTCTCAATTGCCGTAAATTCTGCTAATAAATGGTGAAACTGATAAATAAATCCCAAGTGCTTATTGCGCATGGCGCCGCGTTCAGTTTCATTCATGCTGTTTAGTAGCTGGCCATGCAGCCATACTTCACCGCTCGTTGGCGTATCGAGACCGCCAAGCAAGTGCAGTAAAGTGCTTTTTCCTGAGCCACTGGTACCTACGATCGCGATGCGCTCACCAGCATGCACCGTCAAGTCAAGGCCCGTCAATACTTGTGTACTAACCGCCCCTTCATCATATATTTTATTGATGTTGGTCGCCTTTAAAATGGCAGACATAGCGCTTCCTTTATTTTATTTATCTTAATATTCATACGTTTATATTACTCGTAACGTAGTGTTTGAGCGGGTTGAATCTTAGCAGCTCGGCGTGCTGGGTAAATCGTTGCCAAAAAGCTCAAAATAAACGAGGCACTTGTGATGAGTACCACATCGAGTAAACGTAGCTGTGATGGTAGGTAATTCACAAAATAGGCATCAAACAGATTTAGGTTAAAGGCTTGATTGATAAATCCCAAGATATCACTGACAGTAAGAGCAAATATCACTCCCAATATCGTACCAGCAACCGTACCAATTACCCCGATAACCACCCCTTGCACCATAAATACCTGAGTAATCAGACGAGGAGACGCGCCAAATGTTTTTAGAATCGCAATGTCTGCTTTTTTATCAGTCACCAGCATCACAAGGCTTGACACAATATTAAAAGCGGCGACTAAGATGATCAAAAACAATAGCAGGCCAACCATGGCTTTCTCCATTTGGATCGCACCAAACAGATTGCCATGCGTCTGCGTCCAATCATTGGGGAACAACTGCTGAGGAGAAATAGCAGCGGCTTTTTCTGCGGCAATCGGCGCGGTAAAGATATCATTGAGCTTCATGCGCACGCCCTGCGCGCCCTCTTGTAGACGCAGCAGCTTGGCGGCATCTCCCATTGGAATAAAGGCCATCAGACTATCCACCTCTGGGCTGATCGTAAAGATACCCGTCAAGGTAAAGCGCTTAAACCGCGGTATTACACCGGCGGGTGATGGCGAGGCTTCTGGTAGCACCAAAGTTACTTTGTCCCCTATCTGCAAGCCCAAAGACTGCACCATCTCCTCACCCAGTACAATGCTAAAGTCACCGCTTTGCAAGGTATCGATACTGCCTTCGACCATATGATCATTAATGATAGAGACGTTTTTTTCGTATTCAGGCTCGACACCAGTGACCATAATCCCTGCGACTTGACCGTTTGATGTCAGCATCCCTTGCAATTGGATAAAGGGAGCCACAGCCGCCACTTCTGGATCTTCTTTAATCTTATCAGCCAGCTGCTCCCAATCACCAATAATCTCTGTCGAAACCACGGTCGCCTGCGGCACCATACCCAAAATTCGGGTTTTGAGTTCACGATCAAAACCATTCATGACTGATAGCACCGTAATCAATACGGCAACCCCAAGCGTCAGACCAATCATTGAAATCAGGGATATAAAGGAGATAAAGCCATTACTACGCTCTGCTCGGGTATATCGTAAGCCGATAAATAACGCTAAAGGACGAAACATATTCAAACTCTTTATCTTATCTACGTGCGACTTTATATAGGTTGCATCACGAGCAGTAGTAAATGCATCATACAGCTGCTACTACTCACATATAAATCAAACACAAAACAGGAGGTCAGACGAGCCAATAACAGCTGTCAAAAGGGAACTAGTTTGACACAAACTAGCGGATATGTGCCAGTCATTAGCAACAACTGAGAGTATTTTTTACCAAAAAACTGGGTTTTGTTAATATTTTTTATAGAGGCCTTGCTATTGGCTATGCCAATACCTATATATTATATGCTAAAGACAATTGTCATTAACCCCTCATTGAGGTTTCTGATCTTTTACTGGCTAGGCTGCTGACCATCATAAACCAATCATTTAAAATGTTGGATGGTACACAAGCAAACACAGTATTAGATACAAACCTCACGCTGACTTAATTTTGAGTATTTTCATGACCATAAATTATCAATATAAAAACATTCAAACGCCCACCAAGATCACACTGACCGATGAGCAGTCTGCAGGTCATGGCGATCATTGGCGTATTCTGACCGATGATATGAGCAATGATGTGCCAGAGTGGCTACAAAAAATGATCGAAGTGGCGGCAATGCCTAAAGGCCTGAACAACAACGTTAGTGCAAAAGACAGCTGTTTGTTGTTATCAGAAGACAAGCCATGCCATATCAATCAAGTACTCGCAATGAAAGACGGTAAGCCTGAGCGATTCATCAATGCTTATCCTTGTGTTGATAGTCCTTATGGGCTTGACTGTAAAATCGAGCGCGTCATCGCCAATGACAACTCTCATGATGCAGTGCTACGCTTGCGTACCGCCGATGGCAGCATTATTTATGCTTTTGATCAGCTCTATACGACCAATCGTCATTTGTATCAGCGCGATACGTCTTATTTCGTTAACTTTAGCGCATGGGCGCACGAGATTAAGCTCAGTGAGCAAAACGAAGTCATCATGGTAGAAGACCAAGAAGCTATCCGCTATCATCGTGCGTTTAACGATATCGTCGCGGCTAATGACGGAAAAATTCCAGACGATCTGCAAGCGCAAATCAGTGAATGGAAACCTGAAACCAAAGAACAAATGGCACCGGTCGAAATCAACTTAGGACACATGTGTGCTTATTTATTTGGCGATACTTTAGGGCAAGAAGATGAGGCTTGGTGTCAAGGTCAAGTGCTTGGCAAACAAGAAACCGTCTTTAATGGCAAACCTATTATTTTGTTTGACGTGGTGACGCTACGTGAGCAGGACGCAGATCCTTTTGTGGTACGCATTGGCGCGCTCAACACTGCTGAAACCAATAGCATCAAAGTACATGACTATGTGCAGGCTAATGTCTGGCTACAAGCTGCGATATATAAAGAAAATCAGCAAGATACCGCTCCGCACTCAAAGGTCAGCTAACTTTATGAGGTGAAAGCTCACTATATCCTGTATTCATCCTAGTACTGTATATCAAAAAAGCCCCTAATATGAATTAGGGGCTTTTTTACAACTTACTATTGCTTATGATCTACAAATCTTCGATAAAAACGATTAAGCCATAGTCGTCATAGACTTGATACGAGTGTATAGCTCTTTTTGCTCAGCACTTGGACGCGCGGTCTGCACAGCCATCAGCTGTGACATATCGCCTTCGACACGAATCTTGCCTGCCATAAACGCCCCCATGATTTCATTGGTATTAAAATCGGTGATGATAGATTGTAAAATATCACGATCCAACAGCAAGGTCGTTGTCGCTGATTCATTTAGACCGCGGTGCAGTAGGCCATTGGCAAAATTGGCCTCGATGTCTTTTTCGGTATCAGACACTTTTAGGTTAACAATCATATTAGCAAGTGCTGGTGGCAAGTTTAACTCACCCGCCTCACTGCCCATTTTCTCCACTTGCTCAAACCATTCATCTGTCAAAAAAACTGCCATACTTTTATCCTTGATGGTATTTTGTTTGGTCAATGCTACTAACCGACGCATCAGCCAAACTATCAAATTATTAAAATACTCATTTTTAATGAGCCGTAAGACTCAGCCATTAATGATATTCACGCTCATTATAAGGGGCGACTCAATGATAAGTAAAACCTATTTGTATCACTAATAATGCAAATGTTACAAAATTCTTTGAGCCGTATTTGCTTATAAGCAATATCGTTTGTCTTAGGTTGAGATGAATAGGCATCTAGAATAGTGACAAAATTGTGTATAAAATAAGCAAGTAGCGCAATAATAATAAGTTGCTCGCTAACATTTATACCAAAGAGTTTGTATTTTGCCGCATAGTTCTGATGATATTTAATTAGGATTGCGTTACAATACCCTTAAACAGAGTCGGGAGTTTTAACCAAACATTACATAAACATGTTTTTTGTCAGCCGCCGCTAGCATACATCTATGGTCAGTGCGTTTTTATAGCCCTATAGATATGGGTATCTATCTTCATTAGTACAGATTTTTTCGTAATAATTAAGATACATATTTAGCCTCATAAGATGTTTGATGCTCAAAAACGGCGCGTCTTTTTATTTATCTTGATGATGTATTAACAATCCTACTATCGATTGGCTGTAAACAAGGTGCACGAAGCGCCTCATTTTATCCATCAGTATCAACTGACATAAAATCAAAGCCTAAATTGATAGTTAATAAGATTATGAGGATAAGCAGGACAAAGAGCATTATGTACCGCCGCTATCATGACTTTATGATACATATAGCGCGGACTGTTGGTTAATTCTGTTGATAATTCGGGCTGTAAAGGAATCAACCAATGAGTTTACAAAACACAGCAGTCGCCCCAGTTGACCGTGAGTATGAAATTACTATCGTAAGATTTTTTACGATCATGGCTGTCGTTTGGGGCATCGTCGGCATGAGTCTTGGTGTGTTCATTGCTTCACAGTTAGCATGGCCATCACTAAACTTTGACATTCCATGGCTGACCTTTAGTCATTTAAGACCACTGCACACCAATGCGGTGATTTTTGCGTTCGGTGGCTGTGCCTTGTTCGCAACGTCTTACTATATCGTTCAGCGTACCTGCAAGACGCGCTTATTTGCGCCATATTTGGCTTGGTTTACCTTTTGGGGTTGGCAAGCAGTGATTGTTTCTGCCGTTATTACCCTTCCACTAGGTTTGACGTCAACCAAAGAGTACGCTGAGCTTGAGTGGCCTATTGATATCTTAATTGCTTTGGTATGGATCTCTTATGCCATCGTATTTTTTGGTACACTCATCAAACGCAAAACCTCACATATTTATGTGGCTAACTGGTTCTTTGCCGCCTTCATTATTACGATTGCACTACTACACATCGTAAACAGCATGGCTATCCCTGTTAGTGCGTTCAAATCTTACTCGCTATTTGGCGGTGCAACTGATGCCATGGTACAGTGGTGGTACGGGCATAACGCGGTAGGTTTTTACTTAACGGCAGCTTTCCTTGGCATGATGTATTACTTCGTTCCAGTACAGATTGGTCGTCCTATCTACTCTTATCGCTTGTCTATCGTTCACTTTTGGGCATTGATTGCTTCATATATGTGGGCTGGTGGTCACCATTTACATTATTCAGCGCTTCCTGATTGGACGCAGTCATTGGCAATGGTATTCTCCATCATTCTATTTGCACCCTCTTGGGGTGGTATGATTAACGGTGTACTCACGCTATCAGGCAGCTGGGATAAGCTACGTACCGATCCGATCATTCGCTTTATGATTGTGGCGTTGTCGTTCTACGCGATGTCGACGTTCGAAGGCCCAATGATGTCAATCAAGACAGTAAATGCTTTATCGCATAACACTGACTGGACAGTTGGTCACGTACACTCAGGCGCACTTGGCTGGGTTGGTATGATTACGATTGGTTCGCTATATGTGCTTTTACCACGTGTCTATAACAAACCCAAAATGTACTCTATCAGCTTAATCACCACGCATTTTTGGCTGGCGACTGCAGGGACGATTTTCTATATCGTGTCTATGTGGATCTCAGGTATCGGCCAAGGCATGATGTGGCTTGCTACTAATCCAGACGGTACTTTGGTATATAGCTTCGTTGATACTGTTGAATTCTCGCATTTCCCATATATCGGCCGAGCTTTTGGTGGCTTCTTATATGTATCGGGTATGTTTGTTATGGCTTATAACTGCTATAAAACACTCAAGATGCCAGAAGGTAAGCCTGTAGATGTCGCTGATCCAACGGATCATGAACCTAGTGTCGAAAAACCTTCGACAGCTAACGTATAAGGAGCGATCATGGCTGGTACACCGCATGAAATTATTGAAAAAAATACAGGCTTGTTAGTCATTGCTATCGTTATTGCTATCAGTTTTGCAACGCTAGTTGAAATCGTGCCTTTGATTTATAACAACGACAGTCCTGAAGAAGGCGGTTTGAACAAGCCCCTTCCCGCTATGGAGCCTTGGACTGCGCTTGAATTTGAAGGTCGTGATATTTATATCCGTGAAGGATGTCACGTTTGTCATACGCAAATGGTTCGCCCACTACGTGCAGAAGTTGAACGTTATGGACCATACTCACGTGCCGCTGAGTCTACGTGGGATCACCCGTTTTTATGGGGATCGAAACGTACTGGACCAGACTTAGCACGTGTTGGTGGCCGTTATTCTGAAGATTGGCAAAAGCAGCATCTAATCAATCCACGTTCGCTAGTGCCTGAGTCAGTCATGCCAGGTTTCCCGTGGTTGGCCGAGAACGAAGTCGATGGTGAGAACATTCAAGCTAAAATGCGTCTATTCCGTGATCGCTTCGGTGTGCCTTATACTGAAGAAGATATCGAAGGTGCTCCAGATGCCGTACTTGGCGCCACTGAGCTTGATGCTTTGGTTGCCTATCTACAGCAGTTAGGTACCGCAATGGAAGGACAGCGCTAATGGGTATTGGTGAATTACAAACAATTGCGACCGTTTCTGCCTTTATTGCCTTCGTAGGCGTTGCATGGTGGGCGTATTCGCCAAAAAACAAAAAACGCTTCGAAGAAGATGCACAACTTGCGCTTGATGACGAGGACATTAGATCTCTGTCTGAAGAGCAGCGCAATAAGGATAAATGATGACATTTTTTTGGAGTTCTTGGATTACGCTAATCAGTTTTGGTTGTTGGGCGTTCATTCTTGGCGTTCTGCTGTTTGTATTAAAATACAAGCCAGAGGTTGAAGAAGACGGTACCACTGGTCATGAATACGATGGCATCCGAGAATACGACAAACCACTTCCTAAATGGTGGTTGGTGATATTTTTTGGCTCAATCGTCTGGGGCGTTGCTTACTGGGTATTTTTCCCAGCAATGTTCCCGGCAAGCTGGAACGGTCTTGCAACCGTAAAAGTCGATGGTGAAGATGTACCATGGACTTCTAAAAACGAGCTGTTCAGTGAGCTTGAGAGCAACAACAAAGTATTTACAGATAACTTTGAAAAGAATATTTTGGTTAAAGCAGATGCAGCAGGCGCAACCGCGACACTAGCGACGCTAAACGAGCTACAAGCGACCATGCGTCGCAGTGACAATCCACCAGCGGATCTACAGGCACAAATCGATGAGAAGGTCACAGAACTTGCGCCTTATGTCGAAAAACTGTCTGAAAATCCAAATGCTTTAAAAGTTGGTAGCCGTTTGTTCTTACAGAACTGTGCAGTATGTCATGGCTCGAATGCTAAGGGTGCCCCAGGCTATCCTAATCTGACTGACAATGATTGGTTGTATGGTGGTAAAGCCGGTAACATCTTGACCACGTTACACAATGGTCGTGTTGGTGGTATGGCAGCATGGCGTGATCAGCTTGGTGAAGACGGCATACGTGCAGTCGCTGAATATGTCTTATCACTATCAGGCAACCAAAATGACTATGATCTTGATCAAACGAAAGTTGCTCAAGGTAAAGTTATTTTTCATGAGCCGACCAACTGCGTTCTTTGTCATGGACCAGATGGTAAAGGTATGATTTCAGCTGGCGCACCGAATTTGACGGATAATATCTGGTTATATGGTGGTGATCGCGAGACCATTCGTGAAACGCTACGTTATGGCCGCGCAGGTGTAATGCCTCAGTGGGAAACGAAGCTAGGTAATGAGCGTATCATGCTACTTGCCGCTTACGTCTACTCACTATCGGACAAAACTGGCAAAGCACCTGAAACTGCGATGGCAAATACTGCAGCGACTCAGCCAGTAGCGACCAAAGAAGCTACTGCTAACTAAGACACTATTGCCGTACTGTACATGGATGAGATTTAATAAAGGGAGGACTGTTAGTACAGTTCTCCTTTTTTCGTTTATTTTTGCAGAATTTACCTAATAGTCGCTATCACAGATACTTCTCAGTAGACATTATTATGATCTATAGTGCTTGCTTTTTACGATTATTACCCCATTGTTAGTAGGGAGAATGTTAGAATAGCTGTTTTCAAAATGGCTAACGAGCCAGACTGATGATGTCTTAGCTCGATCTAATAACCCACTTATAATCAATTATTTAGTAAGTGTACTAGAGGACTTTTATTCAAGTCACTATCCATTATTTACTGACATTGATAACATCGTACACTCATATACCTCAATACGAGAGGTGTTTGTTCATCATGCCAGCAGACTGATTCTTTTTTTAAAGAGGCACGTTTATGTCAGCACAACAACAATCTAATAAAATCCCCGTACAGCAGGTCGATCTTGATGCCACCAAGCATCGGGTACATCCAAGGTTTGTGACAGGGTTTTATCAAAATATTCGTGTCATCACGATGTATGCCCTTTTGGCCGCTTTTTTAATTTTGCCGTGGCTGCGCTATAATGGCAGACAAGCAATATGGTTTGATGTTCCCTCACAGCATTACTATATTTTTGGTTTGACTTTTTTGACTCAAGATTTTTATTTTATTGCCGCGTTTGCCATTATTGCAGCGTTTACTTTGTTTATGGTGACTGTATATGCTGGCCGCGTTTGGTGTGGTTATGCTTGTCCACAAACCATCTGGACGCATCTCTACCAGTACGTTGAAAAATGGGTCATTGGTGATCGCAATAAGCGCATGAAGTTTGATAAATCGCCTATGAGCGCGAGTAAAGTGTTCAAGCGAACGGTAGTCTATGCGATTTGGTTTGTACTTTCTGTGATTACAGCAGCAACCTTTGTCAGTTATGTGGCAGGTACAGATTCGCTTTATCATAGCTGGCAGACCGTGGGACTGATTCCTTTTCCTGACTGGCCAACATGGGTATGGATATCGATGTTTATCTTTACCTTTGCCACTTATGCCAATGCAGGTTATATGCGTGAGCAGATGTGTGTACAGATTTGTCCTTATGGCCGCTTCCAAAGTGTGATGTTTGATAAAGATACGCTGATCGTATCGTACGACTATGAGCGTGGTGAGCCGCGCGGCGCGCGTAAAAAAGGCACACACCCTGAAGAGCTGGGTGACTGTATCGAATGTACCATGTGTGTGCAGGTCTGCCCCACTGGTATCGATATTCGTGATGGCTTGCAAGTCGGCTGTATCCAGTGCGCCGCCTGTATTGATGCTTGTAATGAGATTATGGACAAAGTTGGCTATCCACGCGGGCTGATTCGTTATACAACCGAGCGTCAGCTGGTCGAAAAAGAACCGAGCCGTGTGCTGCGTCCGCGACTATTTGCTTATTTGGCTTTATTAGCTGTACTATGTGGCGGGGTTATCTATGCGTTGACAGACCGCGTGCCGCTAGAGATTGATATCCGCCGTGATCGTAACCAGTTATCATCTATCAATACCCAAGGCATGATTGAGAACAGCTATATCGTCAAGCTAACCAACAAAACCCAAGAGCCTCACAATTATAAAATAACGCTCGCACCGCAAGAGGGTCTGAGTTTAGAGCTGCGCTTCAACGATGTACCCTTAGAAGCAGGCGAAAGCTTCGATATGCCTGTCAGTATTTATGGTGACCCTGATGTGATTGAATTTGGTCAAACGCCAGTGACGTTAAATGTGACCAGTGAAGACGGTAAGTACCAAGTGAGTAAGCAGAACATTTTTACGACTCAAGGTCAGTAATTCATCACTGAGTTGATTATTTAGTTTCCTTTATGTCATTCGGTAGCCAGCGACTTTGAGAGTCAAAGGCTATCGGGTGAATGATTTATGATTAAACTGACAGCAGGTAGCCGTCAAATTGTCCGTTGATACCATTTGTCGATATCTGATAAGCAGATCTTTGATAAATAAGTATCTGATGAATAGGTATTTTATGTCTAATCCAGCACCGAATTTTAAACATCAAGATACTCAGCCATGGTACAAGAATTACATGGTTATGATCTTTGTGATTGGCATGCCAGCTGCGGTCGTGATCGCTTGTATCTGGTTTGTCTACTACTCTTACCAGATCCGCGACAGCGTGGTACGTGACGACTGGTATATGGATGGCAAAACGCTCTATCACGACGTATCACGTGACAAGCTTGCTTATGATTTGGACTTGCATGGCAAAATGCAATTTGCGGATAATGGCGATGTTGTGTTTTATCTCAATTATCCTGAGCAAAGTGTGCAGTCAGGCAAGCTATTGAACGGCCAGCCACTTACTTATCCCGATACGCTTGATCTTTCAATCTCGCATGCCACCGATATCAAAAAAGACCGTGACGTCGTGCTAAAGCATGTTGAGGGCAATAAATACAGCGCACAGGTAGATCTCGACCCTGTCAAAGCCAAATATTACCTGCAAGTGAGTAATGACGGTAAAGACGATTGGCGTATGCAAGATGTGGCCAAACTCCCCCGCTCAGAGGTCAGTTTTAACCCACTGCCGGTATTTTCCGAAAGTTAGAAATTTATTAAGACTCAAAAAAAACCAGCCATCTATCACAGAGGCTGGTTTTTTTTGAATGAATCAATAACTTCTCATTGCGGAGATACTAGGGCGTGTTGAACATTCGCAAATAGGCACTGCTGATCGCTAAAATTGTTCCA
>NZ_JAKDJE010000049.1 GCF_030454045.1 Psychrobacter sp.
AACAATTTTAGCGATCAGCAGTGCCTATTTGCGAATGTTCAACACGCCCTAATATTGATCGATATGATCCATTCTACAGTTGGCAATTCGGTATGACTGATATGTTTTTATGTTGAGGAAAATAACATGGCAGAGAAAAATTACTATGACATTTTAGGGGTCAAAAAAGACGCCACAGACGCCGAGATCAAAAAAAAATACCGTAAGCTTGTGCGTCAATTCCATCCTGATGTCAGTGATGATCCAGACGCGGATAGTAAGATTGCTGAGATTAATAACGCTTATGAAACCATTAGAGATAAAGATAAGCGTGCCGAATACGATGCGATGTTGGACAACCCGTTCGCTGGACAAGGTGGTGCAGGCGGTTTTGGCGGTCAGGCGGGAGCGTCGCAAGGCGGTTTTCGCTGGGAGGATATCAAAGGCCAGTTCGGCGATGGCGAAGCATTTGGCGATGGCGGCTTTCGTTTCGATGATATTTTTTCAGCGTTTGGTCGCGGGGCGCGTGGTTCAGCCAGTGGTCAGGCTGGTGGTCGCTCTCAAAGCCAAGGGTTTGACCCTTTCGGTGGCGGTTTTGGGACGCAAGATAGTAAAGGTCAGGACCAGCATGCCGAGATTACGGTCGATCTGTCTTCAGTCTATCAAGGGGACGATTACAGCATCAAGTTAAACGTTCCTGTGCGTCAGCCTAATGGCGAGGTGAGCTACGACAACAAAACGCTCAAAATTAAAATTCCAAAAGGCATTACCGATGGCAAGCAAATTCGCTTGAGCGGGCAAGGTGCTGCTGGCAGTAGTAATGGCAAAAATGGCGATTTGTTCTTAAAAGTTAAAATCCGCCATGATGACAATATCCGTATCGAAGGTGCAGACGTTTACCAGACTGTCAATATCGCACCATGGGAAGCCGCATTGGGTGAAAAAATTAATGTCAGTACGCCAGCTGGCACGCTTGGAGTGACCATACCCAAAAACAGTAAGTCTGGTAGCAATCTACGTCTAAAGGGCAAAGGTATCCCTGCCAAGCAAGCGGGCGACTTATACTTAACCTTAAATATCATTAACCCTGATGTCAGTAGCGATGCGGCAAGACAGGCTTATGAGCAGCTCAAGCAAGCCTTTGCCGACACCACTATCAACCGTTAATCCATGCGCTTGATGGTCGACATTCATCATTATAGTTAGCCATAAAGATGAATGCACCAAGGACGAAATAAAGAGAAAACGAGGATAATAGCTATGAACCACTCGCCTGAATTTACCGATATCATTATGAGCTTAGATGAGCTTGTCTCTGCTTGTGGCCAAGAGCGCCAATGGGTCATCGAATTGATTGAAGAAAGTATTATTGAATACGATGTGCCAGAACGTGAACAGTTTACGGGCTATCAGCTGACAACCGTGCGCCGTGCCTCACGACTCAGCCGTGATTTTGATGCCAGCGTGCCTGCCATTGGGTTGATACTTGAGCTGTTAGATGAGGTTGAGCAGCTGCGTCAATTCAAACGTCAGTCTGAGCGCCAAACGCCTATCATAGAGGTTGAGATCGACAGTATAAAGTAGTTAAGACCTAAAAATACCGCATAAAAAAAGGCCTTTGTTAGGCCTTTTTTTATCGACAGAAAATGCTTTGCTAAAAATTAACGTGAATAAGTAGGATCAGCCGCTGCGGTAAATAGCACGTCCGTTGAAGAGTTCAGTGCGGTCTCTGCCGAATCCTGAATCACACCGATGATAAACCCAATGGCAACCACTTGCATGGCGATGTCGTTCGGGATGCTAAACAAGCTTGCTGCTAATGGAATCAGCAGCAACGAACCACCAGCAACACCAGAGGCACCGCAAGCGCTAATCGTCGCCACCAAACTCAATAGAAGCGCTGAAGCAAAAGACACCTCAATGCCCAAGGTGTGAGCGGCAGCAAGGGTTAACACGTTGATGGTAATCGCCGCACCCGCCATGTTGATAGTTGCTCCTAGCGGGATGGTCACTGAGTAAGTATCTTCGTGCAATCCAAGCTTACGCGCTAGGTTCATATTAACAGGAATGTTGGCGGCTGAACTGCGCGTAAAGAAGGCTGTAATTCCTGATTCGCGTAGACATCTGAACACAAGTGGATAAGGGTTTTTACCTGTCTTAACAAGCACGATAATAGGGTTTGCGACCAAAGCGATAAACAGCATACAGCTGATCAGTACCATCAAAATACGGGCATAGCCTGCTAGCGAGGCAAAGCCAGTTTCAGCGACCGTACTGGCAACCAGACCCAAAATACCAAAAGGCGCTAGGGCAATAATCCACTTGACCACTTGCGAGATGGCATCGGCAAAGTCACCAACGACATTGCGGGCTGTGTCGCTGGCTTGGCGTAGCGCAAAACCAATGATGATGGCCCATGCCAAGATACCGATATAATTGGCTTCTGCAATGGCATTGACCGGGTTGGCAACCAAATTCATCAAGAGGTTGGTCAATACTTCTTTTAGGTCGGCGGGGGGAACTTGCGCGATATCGGCGTTGACCAATACCAGATCAGTGGGGAATAAAAAGCTGGCACCAACGGCGGTTAAGGCAGCCAAAAAAGTGCCGAACATGTACATGATCAGCACAGGCTTGACATAGACTTCATTGCCACTGCGATGCTGGCTAATCGCCGCCATGACCAAGATGAACACCAGTATAGGCGCCACGGCTTTTAGTGCACCAACAAACAATGTACCAAGTAGCCCTATGGCGATACCGATACTTGGTGCTAGCCAACCGATCAGCACCCCTAATACCAAACCAATAATAATGAGCGGCACCAGCCCAATACGCTGATACATCGCAATCAATGAACGCATTTGTACATCCTCGACATCTGTCAAAAGTAAATGAATTGTTTAAGCAAAAATTTATCGAGGGATGGTAGCATTTTTTGACATATTCGCCTACTACTCATAGCAGTGGATGCTTTGCATAAAGCGTAGGATAACAGACAAATATGACGAGTATGACGCACTACGAAGCAAGTATGGGCGAATATTCATTAGCGCAAATGCTTGGTCAGTCGGACATTAAAAATAGCGACATACCCAGTGATGCCTAAGATAGGGAGTGTGCTTTTTAGTAAGACAGTGAAGGGGTTAGTGACAAAGTAAAGAGAGAAATAAATGGTCGCACTATACCCTAAAGTGAGTCAGCTCATAGCCTAATTGCTGATAGGTTTTATATTTATGACGACCTTCTTGGGTACTGGTAGCATCAGGCCGGATCAGCTCAAGGACGCGAGAGGGCTTGGCATTATTGGTCGTAGCCATAAAGCCAGTCACCGGACGTGTCGTTGTATTGAGCACGATACCATTAAAGTCTGCTGGCATATGATTGCCAAGTAGCACGGGGGTAGTAGAATGATGAGCGTTAGAGTCAGAACCTGTAGACTCAATATCTGACAAGCAGTGATGCGGGATAAAGCTGGTGGCCTCTTGTGCCCAAAGTGCTGTATCTAGCTCTGCTAGCAACGTTTCATCTTCGATCAAAATCAACAAAGACTGCGTGCTTTTGTTCAGCGCTGTCTGAGTCAGCTGACAAATAAAGCCCAAGAAATCTTGGGCTTTACTCTCACTTAATACATAAAAACTGATCTTCATAGAATGGTTTTCATAAAGTGTTTTTTATAAAATATTTATTCAATCGGCTGTCATTGATTGATTAAGCCATATCCGCACTGTTTTTTAGGTACTGCATAAATAGCGGTACTGGACGACCAGTCGCGGCTTTATCTTTGCCTGAGTTCCATGCGGTACCAGCAATGTCTAAATGCGCCCATGCCTGACCTTCTTCAATGAAGCGAGACAAGAAGCAAGCGGCAGTCACTGCGCCCGCACCTTTACCACCGATGTTTTGGATATCAGCAATTGGCGAGTCAATCAGTGCTTGATACTCGTCGTCTAGTGGCATGTGCCAGATAAGATCACCTGATAAGTTGCTCGCATTCTCTAAATCAAACAATACATCTTCATCGTTACTAAAGACTGCCGAACGCACATGGCCTAATGCAACTACGCAAGCGCCAGTCAATGTGGCGACATCGATGATGGCTTTTGGATTGTAGCGCTGTACATAGCATAAAGTATCAGCCAATACCAAGCGACCTTCGGCATCGGTGTTCAGAATTTCAACAGATTTACCATTCATGGCTTTGACAATATCGCCTGGGCGCGTGGCATCCCCTGATGGCATGTTTTCAGCACAAGCGAGCGCGCCGACAACATTGATCGGTAGACGTGCTTCACACAAGGCTTTGATGGTGCCGAGTACTGAGGCTGAACCGCCCATGTCAAACTTCATCTCATCCATCGCCGCACCTGGCTTGATTGAGATACCACCAGAATCAAAGGTAACGCCTTTACCAACCAAGACGATAGGCGCGTCATCATTGGCGGCTTTGTCTGATTTTTTAGCCGATTTTTTGGTAGGCAGTTTGCCAGCCAAGGCTTTTAAACCACCTGTTGCTTTGGCGCTGTTAGTTGTTGCTTGATCCGTGGTGCCTGCATTTGCACTAAATGAGGATTTACCGCGGTACTCCATGATGACAAGCTGACCTTCTTTGGTAGAGCCTTGAGCCACTGATAAGAAACAGTTCATACCCAGCGCTGACATCTCGTCTTCACCGAGTACCTTGACAGTCAATAGGTCAGGATAAGTTTTTGCAAGTTCTTGTGCTTGCTCTGCCATATATGCAGGGAAGCAAATATTGCCCGGCTCATTGGCGACGTCACGAGTGAGGCTTTGACCGGCGAATACTGCCTGTGCAAATTCGAGCGCAGACTTCAATGAGTCATCTGCCAATAGATAGATATCACTCAATACAGGGGTCGCCTGCTCAGACTTATATTTGTCAAAGCGATAGCTGGCTGCCAATAGGTTTAGGGCAAATTGACCAAAATGGCTTTCTTCTAGCGCATCACCTAAGGCAACGGTAATAGACGATACACGCTTTTGCGTGCTGCTATAGATGGTCTTGGCAATTTTTTGCAGTACGGTATTGCTGAATTTGTCCGTGTTGCCAACACCAACCAACAATAGCTGTACAGGGTTTTGTTTGGTGGTTTTTTTATCCCCTGCTAACGCATAGTCAGCAACAGTCTCACAGGCTGTGCCCTTGAAGTGAGAGACTTCAATCAATTGCTCAATACGAGCGGTATAGTCTGTCAGCATGGAGTTGGCAAGGATGTTTTTCTTATCATCGACCAAGACCACCAGACAAGCGTCGTCTTTACTTTTGGCTTCTTTTTTGAGGATTTTTTGCGTATGAGTCTTTGGCAGGTGCTGAGATAATTTGATATTCATATAGTTATCCTTATTAGAGTTATGAAAATGATGCAATTGCTGGTGCCTGTTAGATTATTGGATTATTTGGCTTATAGAGCAATCACGATAGTGTAGCATATTGCGATGACAGTGCGCAGTTTGCACCGTTTAAGTAAAATGTCGGAATCGTTTTACTTAAACGGTGGTTAGGGGTTCACGCTAACCTTTCACCAACTCATCAGTTGTCACTAACGCCCCAAACCTGTCTTGTAGCGCTGCCATCGCGGTATCATGCATGACCGCAGCACTGATGGTCTCCTTTGAGGCGCTTGGTAGTGCACGAGTGGCGCAAGCATCATGACACACAAAACTGTCAAAACCCAGATCAAAAGCAGCTCTCACACTGGAACTTACGCACATGTGGCTCATAAAACCTGCAAAAATAATTTGTTGTTTGTTTGCAGACGAGAGTAGTGATTGTAGCTGCGTGTCATAAAATGCATTGGGATGGTTTTTGACAATCACGGTTTCACCATCATGCGGCTGTAGTTGCTCGACTATCTCGACGTTAGATGATAAGGGATCAAAGACATTGCCATTTTCTGCCCCATGATGGGTGATGTGAAAGATAGGAATCGTTTTTTGACGGGCTGTGTCTAGCAGTCGCTGTGTATTTTTGATTGCGTTGGTACCCGCTTGTCCGAGTGGCATAGCGCCATTGACATACTCGTTTTGATAATCAATGAGAACGAGGGCGCAATTTGACCAATCAATTGCATCAAATGCTCCACCAGCGAGTTCAAGTAAGGTGGCGGGCGTAGATGTGGGTTGAGTCATGAGTATTCTCCATAGGGTGTTATAAAATTATTTTTATCCGTCAGTCAGTCTAGCAATTAATAACAGAGATAGAGGTTCGATGATACGAATGACAAACAAACCTTTCCAAACTAAATAAATAAAAAACGTATTGGAGAAAACCCTGTTAAACCAATTCCATATAAGATTTCATTAACGATTTATCCAATATTTGATATGTTTATCGTCTACCGATAGTAATGTGCTACCAGTAAAGTGTACGTAATGTTTGCAAACACATTTCACAGCCATTGTTAGGCAAAACATGCTAGGATTAGCGGTTATATTTGTCGCTTGTGTTTGTTGAGTAGGACTAATCAGTCACTCAGTAATTGTCAGTATTATTTGAACGTATACGATGCCTATGATGCATTGTTATTGTGCTCAAATATGACGATAGATCCCCCAATCCATCATGCGCATACCAACTGTTTAAGAGTACCCATTGTGATATTACGCCGCTATATGACTCGACAAGTTGCCTCGACCACTGCTTTGGTGCTGGGGTTTTTGGTAGTAATGATGCTTGGCGGTCGTTTGATACGTTATTTTGGCATTGCTGCTGAAGGACGTTTGGATATTAGCCTGCTGTTTACGATCATCGGTTACAACCTGCCGTATTTTCTAGAATTGATATTACCGCTAGCCTTTTTTATTGCGTTGATGCTGGTGTTTGGTCGTTTATATGTCGATCAAGAAATGGCTGTCATCAATGCCAGCGGCGTGTCTCGCGGTAGGCTGGCGCGCCTGATGACACCATTGATATTAGCGTTGTTTGTTGGTGAGGCGGCGCTATCTATCGTAGGCAAACCATGGGGCGTACGCTCATCTGAGGCGGTGTGGCAGCAGCAAGCATTGACCAGTGCGTTTGATCTGATTCGCCCAAATGAGTTTATAAGCAGTGGTAACTACCATCTATACGTGGGTAGTCTGAGTGATGATAAGAAAAAACTACAAGATGTGATATTGATCCAATCTGAGCCGGCGCCAAAAGGCAATACTGGCAAAAGCGCTGATATGAATAATACGATTGATCAAGAAACCGCTGATCAAATGGGCATCTCTGATATGCCAAAAGATATTATAAATAGAGATGCAAAAGACATCAGTAAAGACACCATCACGCTGGCCAAGCGTGCTGAACAGGTCAATACGGGCAATAGTGGTGTGACTCAGTTGGATCTATTTCAAGGTCGTCGTTACGAAGTGGGTGCAGGCAGCTTGAAATACAATCAAGTCGCCTTTGATCGTTATCGCATCACCCTCACCGAATCCTCACAAGACGTCATCACTGAAGACAATATCGAGACCCAACCGATTGGACCTTTATGGCAGGCGGCAACGGGTGATGCACAAACCAGTACAAATAACGCGCTGCGTGCTGCTCAAGGTGAGCTTGGCTACCGTCTGGCACTGCCGTGGCTGATGATTATCGCACCGATGCTGGCCGTGCCGCTTGCGCAAGTGCGTCCACGCCAAGGGCGTTGGCTACGTTTATTTCCCTCGATTTTATTATTTGTCAGCTGCGCTTTGGGTATCATCTCGCTCAAAAATGCGGTGAGCAAAGGCAGTATTAGCGTATGGGCATATGCATGGCTGGTATTAGGCTTTATGGCACTAGCGCTGTATCTGAATTGGGGCAGCCGTGTGCAACATCGTCTGCGCTTTCGCAAACCAGCAAATAGACTCGCCGCGCCGTCAACTAATGGTATAAACAATCACCGCAATGGCTCGCAAGGAGGGCAGTTTTAATGCGCTCTTTATTTGCTAAACCTACAAGAACCGACCAGCTGGCCAAAAAACCTGCCAATTTAAAAGTCCTCAGCCGTTATGTCAAACTCAACGCCTTACTTGCTATTATCGCGGCCGTCGTTGGTTTATGGGCGTTACAGCTGGTCTTTTCTTACTTATCAGAGCTCGATTCGTTAGATGACCGTTATACGATGGGGCAGGCACTTAAATATATCTTTTATCGATCACCCTATTTCTTAGAGCAATTTATCCCAACGGGTGCGCTACTCGGTGCCGTCATAGGATTGGGCTTACTTGCTAATAAAAGTGAGCTGGTCGTCATGCGTGCGGCTGGGGTCAGCATCTATCGTATCGTCGGCTGGGTGTTACAACCTGCCTTCATTTTTGTGCTACTGGCATTGGCGATTAATCAGTTCGTGCTACCGCATTCCAATCAATTGGCAAAGCAAATAAACGATGAGGACAACACATCGCTGGTCACCTCCGTGCGCGGCTATTGGACAATACAGCCACGATTTGATAGTGCAGCGGATGGTAGCGCGACACCTGATGGCAGCGATATTTTGTATATCGATTATGCCGATGTTGCCGGTAATATCGGCGAGGTCAAACGCTGGCATTTGGACAACAACGGCAATCTGCAAACCGCCGTTCATGCTAAGGGCGGTAAATATATAGGGCGTGAGCCTATCGATGTGACCAGTGACAAGCCAAGCGAGCAGTATCGCTATGAGTGGCAGCTCAATGATATGGTCGAGCTTAGCATTAATCGGGGCTTTGAGAGTAGCCAAGCTGTCTCACCGTCAGATACCCTCAGCCTACCTTTTGCCCCAGAGTCAGTGTATCTACTGACGCGCAAGGCAGAGGATTTGTCTCTGACGCAACTATACGAGCATCGTCAGTTTATGCAAGGGCAGGGCAAGCGCTCCTTGGATCATGAAGTGGCGTTTTGGCAAAAGCTATTATCACCTTTATCAATATTGTCACTGGTTATTGTTGCTTGCTCATTCGTCTTTGGCTCGCTACGGACGCACAGTTTGGGCTTGCGCATCGTGGTGGCTTTGCTGTTTGGCTTGCTCTTTAGCTATATTCAGGATTTGGTTGGGTTTATATCGCTTGCTACAGGATTTTCGCCCATGCTGATGGTGTTATTACCGATTATCGGTAGTGCGCTATTGGGTGGTTATTTGATAAAACGCCAGATGTAGAAAGACAGTTGGTCATACAAAACAAAAAGCACGCTAAATCTATTTTAGCGTGCTTTTTTATGACGATCTTTTATGGTTGGATGCCGAAGACTAATCTTTGGTCGCCATAGTAATCGTATAGGTTTTACCTTGTTTGATCTTTTCGCTATTACCGAACACTTCGGTAAACGAGCGCTTCATAAACTGACGTAAGCCATTGATCGTCACCACATAAAAACGCCCACCTTTACGCATGCGGGCATAAGCATCGAGGAAATACAGATAATGCTGCTCTTTACCGACTTTGGCAGGCAAGTTCGACATCACAAGGCTAAAGTCTTTGTCCGCTGCCACATGGTTAAAGCCATTGGATAAATGCACATCGACATTTTTTAGACCATTTTTTTCGCAGTTACGCCGCGCATACTCCACCGCCATAAAATCCTTATCAATCAGCGTATGCTGACCATTCGGGCACTCGCGCGCCGCAGTCATGCCAAGCACGCCGTAGCCACAGCCTAGATCTATCGAGTCATCATCAGCCTGAAAATCGACGTGATCGAGTAGCATCAAGCTACCATCATCGAGCTTTTGCGGTGAAAAAATACCCCACGTGGTTGCAAAATCAAACGGCTTACCCAGCACGTCTTGCTGAAAATGGATGTCTTCGCGCCAGTGTTCGGCGTTTTTGAGGAGGTCGGCAGGGGGACGATGGTTTGTAGAGCGGCTCATGGGATTCTCAAATAATAGATAGGTAGAAGGGGGTGCGTTGTCCAATTAGACAGTGCGCATCGTATGACGAGTATTGTAGCGAGAAAAGGGCAGGTTTGCAGCATCGTATTACGGGAATCATTATGGTTGCCAAATTTAGCATGTAGAAAATACATAGAAAAAAAGATATTGGCAAGATTAGGTGAGAGGCTTACACTCAACTTTAACCTGATAGCTCTGAAGTAGTATGTATGGCAGACATTATATTTGTATCTAAAGTCGACTTCTGGATCGCGTTGATTTTATGGGTCGGTAGTTTATCACTTATCCTCATTCCATTATGGGAATGGCGCTGGGGTAAAAGTAATTCACGTATGCGAAACATACTGCTAATGATTATCCTACTGCCTTTTGCAGCACTAATACTTATGCCTTTTTTTGGTACTAAATACACCCTAACCGATAGCCAGCTATATGTGGATAGTGGTCTATCTACTCAAACCATTGAACTGGCAGATATCACATATATTACGCCAACTCGAAGCATGACGTCTGCACCAGCACTATCATTGGATAGACTTAAAATAGAATATCGAAACAAAGAAATATTGATATCGCCAAAAGACAAGCCGCGCTTTTATCAAGAGATACAAGCACGTAATCCTAAAATAGTGATAGAGAAAAAATATAATTTCTAAACTACTTACTCAGACGCTTCTTTAACACATGATCAAACACAAACGGCCCAAAGGGCAAAAATGAGCCAAGCACACCAGCAGGCAGCCCCCACAGTGGCATTTTGATTTTATGCGCCGTGATAAAGAGCACCACAATATAAGCGATGAACAACACTCCATGCACAGGCCCGACGTAGCCCACCATTTCAGGCATATTCAGCATATATTTGAGTGGCATGGCGATACCTAGCAGCAGCAAAAAAGACGTGCCTTCCAAATAACCCATCACGGTCAGTTTTTTTAGCGCAAATGCTTGCGCTTTGGTGAGAGTGGGCTTGGATGATGGCTGAGCTTGCGGCACAGTATGGTCCTTTGCTGATGAGTCAATATATAAATTAAGCGCTCGCGCTAACCACGTGGATGGTGCGCGGTATGTAGCTGCTGCAATCTTGCTGTCGCCACATGGGTATAGATTTGCGTCGTGGACAAGTCACTGTGTCCAAGCAATAGCTGTACGCTGCGCAAGTCGGCGCCATGATTGAGCAAATGCGTGGCAAAGGCATGGCGCAGCGTATGCGGTGAGAGTTCTTTGTCGATACTGGCTACTTTGGCGTAACGCTTGATAAGATACCAAAAGTTTTGCCGCGTCATATAGCCGCCTTGCGCGGTCAAAAACACTGCTTGGCAATTGCCAGATTTTAGATGGGCAATCAGATCACCGCGCCCATGAGACAGATAATCTTCTAGCGCATCGCTGGCGTATTCACCGAGTGGCACCAGTCGGGTTTTATTGCCTTTACCGGTGATTTGTAGCCAGCCAGAGTTTAGATTGACTTGCTCAAGTGACAGGTTAATCAGCTCGCTAACGCGCAAACCGCAGGCATAGAGCACTTCTAGCATGGCTTTATCACGCAATCCAAGTGCGGTGCTGGTATCAGGTGCGGCAAGGAGATTATCGACATCAGCCTCGGCCAAATCCTTTGGTAACGGGCGTCCGAGCTTTGGGCTTTTGATACGCTCGCAGGGATTGTCTTCGCGCAGATTGCTCGCTATCATCCATAAATAGAACTGACGCAGACTTGAGAGCATACGCGCTTGGGTGCGTGGGGTTTTACCATCTTGGGCAAGCAGCGAGAGGCAGTGCAGCACATCATCAGGCTGCCACCGAGTCAAGGCGAGTGGGTTGGTCAACTCGCAGGTACGCAAGTCACGCACATAAGCATTACGGGTACGCGTCGCCAAACCACGTGCTAGCATGGCTTGACGAAACTCAGTCATATAAGACGGTT
Organism: Psychrobacter sp.; assembly: GCF_030454045.1. Classification (GTDB taxonomy): domain Bacteria; phylum Pseudomonadota; class Gammaproteobacteria; order Pseudomonadales; family Moraxellaceae; genus Psychrobacter. Next base: position 11,764 of record NZ_JAKDJE010000049.1, read on the forward strand.
CATCATCGACTGCCAGTGCTTTGGGTTGCCTTTGCTGTACGGCGCGGTCACGGCTCATAGGGTGCTCAAGTATAAGTCAAATATAAATTAACCACTTTTTTTCTTCACCACATAGCGATAGAGCGTGGCGCTTTTGGGGTCATCATCATCGCCATCAACAGTGATTTCATCAGGGTCAGTATCTAGACTGATATTTTCTGCCAATGTTTCTTGAGTCATCAGCTCATGCCCCAGATGACGACAGAAATTTGGAATGTCACGCGTGGTGGCAGGGTCGGTGGCCAGTATTTCAATCATCTCGCCGCTATCTGCTTTGCGAATGGTACGATGTAGCATCATCACAGGCTCAGGACAGATCAGCCCCTGCGTGTCTAGGTGATGGTCAATGTCAGTATTGGGTATTGAAGTGGTCATAGTCATTATCGTAAAGCTAAGTAGATAGGTTAAAGAATGGATCGTTTGTTTAATCGCTTACTGGGGTGTGCTGTCTAGATTGTCTACTGCTTCTGTCTCTTTGTCAGTATTTGCCACTTCTAAAAAGTTAAAAAAGCGCTTAAAACTGACTTTGAATAAAAATGCCACACCCACCCAGCAGGATAATCCCAGCCATGCTGTATCAGCAAATAATAAGCCGCCGAGCAAAATGATGGACGATACGCCAACACTCATGGCAATCATCGACGGCTGATTTAGGCGATAGCGATAAACCACAAAAGCATCATAAAGCGTAATGGGAATGGTCAATGCAACCAAGGCATAGGGCAGGTTATAAAACAGTTGATACAGTAGCTGATTGTCATGAAATGTCTTGATACTGGCAATAGTACCAAAGACCATAAATGCGAAAATAGCAGCATAAATCAGGTAAATCGCTATCTGGTTTGCACGCTGCGCGCCTCTAATACGAGCAATAGCAAGCGGAGCAAAACCATGTTGCGAGTTAGTATGCAAGTCTTGGTCTAGGGCAGTGGTCATAGTAATCAGTCATTTATCTGTGAATAAGTACGATGTAGCAAAATGGTGCGATAGAGACAACAGTGTCTTTTATCTATTTTGCCTAATTAGTCTGCTTTGACCGCATCAATAGCGATACTACTATTTGGATCCGCAAAATAAGTCGACATCAAGATACAAGCAGAGATATCATCAATCGGATCACGTTCATGCTTGATCCAGCCGTTGTCCCATGCGATTTCTCTTGCTTCGATAGAGGTTAAACGCTCGTCACATAATGATACGGTCACTGGCAGATGCTGCTCCATGATTCTATGAGCCAGACGCCGAGCAAATTTATGTGCGCGTTTTGAGAGCATGGAGCTGCTACCATCCATATTTAACGGCAGGCCGACCACCACGTGTGCCACCCCCCAGACTTTGATGATACCGATGAGATTGTCCCAGTCAGGCTGACCATTGTTCATCGCCAAAATATCAAAGGCGCGTGCAGTCTGAGTCATGGTATTGCCAAGCGCCATCCCCATTTTTTTGACGCCATAATCTAGCGCCAAAATAAGATGCGGTTTGATCTTTGGTTCAATGGCATCAATCTCAATGTCACTAATATTGCCACTAACCTTGCCATTAGTGTCAATGTCATCATCAATGGTATCTTCATTATTTGCTATAAAAGGGCTATCTACCATATTAAAGGCTATCCTTTTTTATCTGTATTCATACGGCGACTGATATTAGGCATGACCGATGTCACTGCTAAGATAGTCAAAGTTGACACCGATTTTGTCTGCGGCGATTTGCCAGCGCTCCTCAAATGGCGTATCGAACAATAAGTTCAAATCCGCAGGACAGATCAGCCAGTCGCCGTTGTTGAGCTCTTGTTCTAACTGTTTTTTGCCCCAGCTGGCATGACCCAGACACAGCTGATAATGACCAACCCCTTGTCCTGCCGCGATACGCTTTAGGATATCTTGGCTGGTGGTAATGCAGACGTTTTCTGAGATAGCAAAAGACGATGCCCATTCTGGCTGACCAGTATGCAGTACAAAGCCGACCTCAGGGTACATAGGGCCGCCTTCTAACGCCATATCTCCCATCACTTGCGGATTGGTCACTTCAATATCTAAATCTTCTAGAAGCTTGCCCACTCGTGCTTGCTCTAATGGGCGATTGACCATCAGACCTAGCGCACCATGCTTATCATGGCGGCAGATATAGATGAGCGCCTGCTCAAACCTTGGGTCTGACAGCTCTGGCGCCGCAATTAAGAAGTGGTGAGTTAAATTGGTATTAGGCATAGAAACAAACACAACCGAATAATAAGGGTGAGAGACCACTATATGGTGATAACCAGTAGAAAAGCAAGATTCGCGCCAATTGCTACTAACCGATACAGAGATTTAACAAATGTCTTTATCTGTCGCACTGTTCAAATCTCTTAATCGTCTATTCGGCGTTATTTGACATCAGACAGTAAGCTGCGAGCATGATCACGAGTGACATCAGTGATCGTTACACCACCAGACATACGCGCCAGCTCATCTACTTGCGCTTGATCGGTTAGGATTACCAGCTCGCTTTCGGTTTGTTCTTGATGGTGCTTTTGTACCAAAATATGCTGATGCGCTTGCGCCGCGACTTGTGCTTGGTGAGTGATCGCGAGCAGCTGCTGCGTTTGTCCAAGCGCGCGTAGTAGCTCCCCAACGACTTGAGCCGTACCACCGCTGATACCGACATCGACTTCATCGAATACGAGCATGGGTTTGGCGGCGTTGTTATCAGCGTTGGTTGCTTGCAAGACTTGCATGACCAGCGCCATTCGTGACAGCTCACCACCTGAGGCGATTTTATGCAGTGGCTGCATGGGCATACCGACATTGGCACTGAACAATAAATCAATATCGTAGCAGCCATGTGCATTGTACTGGCTAGGCTCTGTCTTTTTGGTAAAAACGAACTCGCAGCGCGCATTGGGTAGCGCAAGCGGTTGTAGTTGTTCTATAAGCTGTTTACTAATGGTTGGTGCCGCTTTTGTACGCTTTTGATTCAACGTTTTAGCCAGCGCTAGGTACTCCTGCCAAGCTTGCTCAATTTGCGCAGCCATCACATCACTGCTGGGTTCGTTTTCTAGCTGCTCTAATTGCTCCTGCCAAGCTTTTGCTTCTTCGATCAAGTCACTCGCTGGCAAGCTGTGCTTACGTGATAGACGATGACCCAAGCTGATGAGGTTGTCTAGTGTTTGCAAGCGCTCAGGGTCAGGAAGTTGCTGCTCAGCATAGTCTGAGAGGAGCGCCGTTACTTCGGTGATTTGCTGCTGTGCCAAATGCAGCTGCTCAGAGGCTTGCTCAAAGGTTTGGCTGACACCAACTTGATGATCGCAAAGTTTGATCGCTTGCCCAAGCAGCGTCATGACATCAGGCTCATCAGTATCATTGTCGAGCAGATGTAAGCCATGGCTGGCCTCTTGCATCAACGCCTCGATATTAGAGAGCTCTTCGTGCTCAGATTCAATATCTGCGTAGTCCACAGTCAATAAAGGGGCAATATCTGCCAATTGGTTTTGCAACAGCTGGATACGATCTTGTCGCTGGGCTTCACGGCTAGCAATATCATCAGCACGGCGTTTGAGCTGCTGATACTGCTGATAGCTGGTGGCCGTTTGACGTGCCAGTGGCGTTATTTGTGCCATCTCATCCAGCCACTGCACCACAAATTGCGGCTTGAGCAAGGCTTGCTGTGCATGTTGGCTATGAATATTGACCAGAAGAGTTCCTAAGCTTTTGAGCTCAGCCAAACTGACGGGTGTTCCATTCAACCATGCTTTTGAGCGACCATTGTTACTTAACTGCCGGCGAATCAATACTTCAGGCTCTTCTAGCGATCGATCATTTTTTGCAAACCACTCAGCGATGACAGGGTTGTTTTCTACATCAAACTGGGCATAGATATCTGCGTTGTCTGCACCATGTCTCACCATTGCACTGTCTGCACGCGCGCCCACACATAGCGATAGCGCATCAAGCAACAACGACTTACCAGCACCTGTTTCACCAGTGATAACATTGAAGCCCTCAGCGACACTCAGCTCGTGCTGAGCGATCAACGCAAACTGATGTAAAGTTAATGATACTAGCATCAACGCCTCTCATGAAAAACAATGGAGTTCTGGTCAACCTCAAGAATCCATTGATAAAATAGGATAAACAACAGGATAAAATTATCTATCTAACCGTGTTAAATAGATAAGAAAGGTAGGCAAACAGTATGGTGTTAAATGTGTGTAAATACAAACGTTAAGGGTGGATATAGTAAGAAGGTTACCATAAAACTGTCAAAAATCAGCAATGAATAATGATCACAATATCAATTACTAAACCGAATGATTATACCAAAATGACGCTGGCATACTAGGCGCAGTTTTGGGTAAAATCTATCATGACAGATTTAATTCAGGAGCAAAATACTCGCTTAAAAGTATATAAACATTTCCATTTTCGCTCGGCAATAAACCGCATTTTCCCAATCGCTTTAACAAACTTTATAGAGATAATGTGGTAGCATAATCTCACATAATGATAAACTCTTCTCGCAGAGTGGTGCAGTGTACTATATGACAGCGAGTCATAATTTTGTAAAATTACCGACTTATAGTATGAATAGCATGCCAATCATTCATTATTCCAAAGCGTTTTCATAGAACCTGTGGCGACTTTTATTAGCGCGCAGATATCTAATATAGAAGGATACAGTCCCTAAATTAAAGTGTTGACCACACAGCGTTGATGATACTGTATCCAGTTACTTATTTTTTAGTTTTACCATAATTATTTGATAAGGAAGCCACTATGACAGCGGCGCAATTTACGAATGTAACCGTTAATGCCCAAGCGACAATATCTTATGATGGTCGCTGTTCAAGCCATACTATTATGTTTGAAGATGGTCGACATAAGACATTGGGTATTATCTTACCTTGTGACAATTTGGTTGAGCACTACCACTTTAGTACCAATACATCTGAGCGTATTGAGATCACAAGCGGTGAGTGTGAAGTAAAAATCAATGGTGATGACGAGTTCAGCTATTACCGTGCTGGTCAGTCCTTTGTTGTTGAAGGCAACAGCGGCTTTAACCTTCGTACCGAAGAGATTGTGCAGTATGTCTGTCATTTAGAAGGCTAATATTCTGGCAGTCTGATTGATTTAAAATTGATCATAGCTGAGCGAATGCTAACAGTTGAATGTTCACTATTAGTCATTGGCGCGCTTTATCAAATATAGATCACCAAAAGATAAACAATATCGGACTGGTATTGTTTATTTCTGTTTTTAGTGCTGACTTTATTGCGCTTTCATTGGCTTCACTGAAACCCAATAATCTCTTTATTGTTTCATCGCTCATCGCGATACCCACCTGATATATAGTAGGCCTATTATGGCAAAACCCATTTATTTTTATGGCATCCACGCCATCGATGCGCTACTAGAGCACCGTCCGCTTGACGGGCTTAGCTTATTTATACAACAAGGGCGTGAGAGTGACAGTCATGTACAAGCGATCATGGCGCAAGCTGAGGCCAATGGCATCAGTATTCAGCCCACCCAAAAAGACAAACTGACACAGTTATGTGGTAGCCCGCAGCACCAAGGCGTGGTGCTTAATGCGCGTCCACTTGGTTTTGCTGATGAAGGTCTGCTTGATAGTATCATAGGCCGAGAACAGTGCTTATTATTGGTGCTAGACCAAATCACTGACGCGCATAATTTTGGTGCTTGCTTGCGTACCGCGGTAGCAATGGGTGTGGATGCGGTCGTATGTCCAAAACACCATGCAGCAAGTCTGACGCCAACCGTGGCGAAAGTATCGGTTGGTGCCGCAGAGCTGATGCCGATTGTTAGTGTCACTAACCTGGCACGTACGTTATCCCAAATCAAAAATGCTGGGGTCTTTGTGTTTGGGACAGCGCTCAATGCGGATGCCAAACCAATACATGCAGCTGACTTGACTGGCAAGACGGCCATTATTATGGGGTCAGAAGGAGAAGGAATGCGTCGCCTGACAATGGAGAGCTGCGATGAGCTGGTTTATATTCCAATGTCAGGAAACGAGCATGGCAACCTACAGAGCCTAAACGTCAGTGTTGCTACTGGTATGGCACTGTATGAGGTTAATCGACAGCGAACTTTAGCTGCTGGGCAAGTTTAAGATATTCTTGATGCAAAGGCTCTAATTGTAAGTACAAAGAGTCAAGATCGCTCTCGTTGAGGATAACATTGTCTGCATAACGATTACGCTCTTCGCGACTGAGCTGATTGGTCATAATGGCTTTGATTTTTTGAATGCTCTGGCCATCACGTTGGCTGGCACGCGCAAGTTGCGTGTCTTCGGTGGCATCCATCACCAAAATACGTTGGCATAAATTGGCCAGCCCAGCTTCTGCGCCCTCAATAAGCAAGGGCGCTGAGAGTATTATGTATGGCGAGGTACTCAAGTTAAGTTGTGCTTTCGCGGTTTCGCGTATGGCTGGATGGGTGATCGCTTCAAGCTCGATGAGCGCTTCAGGATTGGCAAATACGTGCGTGCGTACGGCCGCTCTATTCATTGATCCGTCATCATTTAATACCCAATCACCAAACCGTTTTTGGATTTTACGTAGAGTGTTGCTACCTTTAGCCACAATCTCATGGGCGATCACATCTGCATCGATAATATCAATCCCTTGTTTGGCAAACCAAGCACTAGCAGCAGATTTGCCACTACCGATTCCGCCTGTCAGACCGACAATCAGGGTCTTATTGTTTATTTGTGAATTTTGCGATTGATGTGAATAGGGTGATGCAGCTTTGTTTGACATAGTGGTGGCTTATTTGAAAAGTGTAATAATAAAAGTAGTGACAGCTTGAATAGGTAGTGCACAAAAATGGTGTCTATTCATTAAGGGAAAAGGCTCATCATCGACATCTAGTAAGTATACATACCCAGATACCAGCTGACGATATCTGCACCGTATAACAAAGCAACAATACCTGCGATAGCAATATAAGGGCCGAAAGCAAAAGGCCGGCTTTCACCTTGTTTCTTCATCAAAATTATTCCGACAATAGAGCCAAGTAATGATGAGAGTAAAATGATCAGTGGCAACATCATAGGTCCAAGCCAAGCGCCCAGTACTGCCAATAGTTTGAAGTCGCCTTGTCCCATTCCATGTTTTTTGGTGATTAGATAAAATACTTTGACCACAATCCATAGGGATAAGAATCCAAGCACAAGACCCCAGATGGACTGCGTTGGTGAGACAAACCAGCTCTGTGAGTTGACCGCCAATCCCAACCCTGCCAATGGAAAAGTCAGACGATCGGGCAGTAGCTGCGTGTCAAAATCGATACCTGTCAGGGCAATGAGTGTCCACACAAGAATAAGTGCTGATAATCCTGCTGCATCAACACCAAACTTGTAAATCACGAGCGCTGATAAGAGCGCCGTTGTCAGCTCAACCAAAGGATAGCGCAGACCGATAGCAGCTTTGCAATCTGAGCAGCGTCCTTGTAGAACCAGCCAGCTTATTAACGGTATATTTTCGTACCATTTTATTTTATGAGCACAGTGAGGGCAGCGTGAGGATGGTCGACTCAAAGTAATGGGTTGGTCCGCAGCGACGATATTCATGATTGGCTGTGCATGCTCAGCAGGTATGTCTGTCTGCTCAGTCATAAATTGGCTGCACTCTTGTCGCCAACCATAGATCATCATGAGGGGTACACGGTAAATCACCACATTTAAAAAACTGCCCACACAAAGACCTAGTAAACCAAATACAACCAATGCCAACGTCATATTGTCTTGTAGTAACGTTATAAACTGCATCAAATTATTATCCTACGACTGAGCCCATTTGGAAGATTGGTAAGTACATCGCAATGACCAGACCACCAACTAATACACCCAGTACAGCCATGATCATAGGTTCCATCAAGCTGGTCAAACCATCAACAGCATTGTCGACTTCGTTTTCGTAGTAGACAGCGACTTTATCTAGCATTTCTTCCAAGCTACCAGATTCTTCGCCAATACCCACCATCTGAATCGCTAGGCTTGGGAACAGGTTAGTAGATCGTATGGAGAACTGTAATTGTTGACCCGTAGAGACATCGTTTTTGATTTGCTGTGTGGCATCATAAAACACGACGTTATTAGTCGCACCAGCCGTAGAATCTAAGGCTTCAATAAGCGGCACACCAGCTGCAAAAGTCGTTGATAAGGTGCGAGCAAAACGAGCAACAACAGCCTGATATGCAATATTGCCAAAAATCGGTGCTTTTAATACGGCACGGTCTAAAAAGTCACGGAATTTTTTAGAGCGTTTTTTGGCTTCAGTAAAGCTGATAATTGCCCCACCAATAATAATAATTAAAATAAACCACCACGACTGCATCCACTCAGACATACCAACCACCATTTGGGTAAAGGCGGGCAGTTCTGCACCAAAGGAGCTAAACAGATCTGAGAATACAGGGACGACTTTGATCAGTAGAATCATCGTGACAATGATGGCAACCACGATAACCGCAATGGGATATTTCATGGCTTTCTTGATTTTGGCTTTTAATAGCTCACTTTTTTCTTTATAGGTTGCCACACGCTCAAGCATGGTCTCTAGCGCACCTGATTGCTCACCCGATTCGACAAGTGAGCAGAATAAATCATCAAAATAGCGAGGATGCTTACGTAAAGCAGAAGCAAAGGTACCGCCTGCTTCAATATCGGCCTTTATTTGTAGCACCAAATCTTTCATGCTAGGGTTATCAAGCGAATCAGCAACAATTTCGAACGACTGCGTCAAAGGCACACCTGCCTTCATCATTGTCGCTAACTGACGAGCGAAAATAGCAATATCAATGGCTTTGATAGATTTTTTGAAAGTGTAGAGAGGCTTTTGTTTCTTTTTAATGCCTTTGACCGTGATCCCTTGCTTACGCAAGGTGGCTTTGGCCAACTCTAAACTGCGACTAGTGGTTTCGCCTTTCACTTTTTGTCCACGCCGGTTCACACCATCATAGACAAAGTCCAGCAGCATATCCGTCTTAGCTTTTGCCATATTACTATCCTCGAAATTGTCCAATGTCCACTATAGATATTGCAAACATAAAGCAGGATGCCAGATGCAAATTATTGATTGGCATACGTTATTTTAGCGCAAAAAACCAGTGTCTATCTGTTTTATTTTCACACCCTTTATTTGTGTTAAATAAGCGGCTGTAAACTTTAGGAATATAAAATTAAAGTACGCTCAATAAAATACCAAACTGACAGTTTATAATTGCTACTCAGAGGTCACACGCATCATCTCTTGAATACTAGTGACACCTTGCAGAACTTTTAAAACCCCAGAACGGCGTAGATCTCGAAAACCATTTTTGAGCGCCGCATCTTTGATATCTATGGCATTGCCATCTTCCATAATGATACGTGAGATGTCGGGGCTGACCTTCATCACCTCATAAATACCTACACGGCCTTTATAACCTTCACGGCACTCATTGCAGCCCACTGGTTCATAAACCACATTGTCTGGATTATCCAAATCTGCATCAGTAAAACCAATCTCTAGCAAACTTTGACGAGGGATATTGATCGGTTTTTTACAGTTCTTGCACAGTCGCCGCGCCAAACGCTGGGCAATGACTAGGTTAACTGAGGTTGCAATATTAAAAGACGCCACTCCCATATTACGCAAACGCGTCAAGGTTTCAGGTGCTGAATTGGTATGTAGGGTGGAGAGCACCATGTGTCCTGTTTGTGCCGCTTTAATAGCGATCTCGGCAGTCTCCAAGTCACGAATCTCACCAACCATGACAATATCAGGATCTTGACGCAAAAAAGACTTGAGAGCGTTGGCAAAGGTTAAGCCGACTTTAGCGTTCACATTGACCTGATTGATACCTTCAAGATTAATCTCAACGGGATCCTCAGCAGTTGAGATGTTCGTCGCACCAGTGTTTAGGATATTGATACCTGTATAAAGAGAGACTGTCTTACCAGAACCAGTAGGGCCAGTAATGAGAAGCATACCTTGCGGCTTATGTAGGGCCTCTAAAAACATCTCTTGTTGATCAGGCTCATAGCCGAGTGCGTCGATACCTAGCATGGCTGATGAAGGATCTAGAACACGTAGAACGATTTTTTCACCGAATAAGGTTGGTAATGAGTTTACCCGGAAATCGATGGCTTTGGTCTTAGAGATTTTGAGCTTGATACGACCATCTTGTGGTATTCTGCGCTCTGAGATATCCATCTGTGACATGACTTTTAGACGAGCCGCAATTTTGCTAGCGAGCTGCACTGGCGGACTGGCCATCTTTTGCATCACGCCATCAACACGAAAACGCACACGGAACGATTTTTCATAGGGTTCAAAGTGCAAATCAGAAGCACCCATACGAATGGCGTCAACCAGCATTTTATTAACAAATTTTACAACAGGTGCTTCATCGACCCCATCATTAAGTTTGGTTGCCCCTTCGTCCTGATCGTCATCCCCTTCTTCAAAACCAACATTTAGATCACTATCTGAAAAGCTATCAAAGCTCTGCATCGTATCAGCGTAAACGCTTTCAATACGATTTTTTAGCTTGTCTTCTTCAACAACAATGGTTTCAATAGACAAGCGTGAGTTAAAGGCGATGGCATCAATGGCATCGACACGGGTTGGATCGCTGAGTGCCACAAATAGGCGTTGGCCTCGTTTGAATAGTGGCAGCGCATTGAATTTGCGGACGATTTTTTCATCAACTAAGTCTTTGGGTATAGCATCAGTATTGAATGCATCCAAGTCAAATAAGGGGTCGCCAAAGGCTTGCGATAGCATTTGAGCAAGATGATAAGCATTGGCCAGTTTGTTGTCTACCAAGTATGGTACTAATCCTATTTGCTGCTCTTGCGACTCAATCTGCGCTGTTTTCATATTGGCTTCACTAACGACGCCATCATTGATGAGCTGCTGCGCTAGGCCGCCATACTTACTGGTTGTCGTTGACATTATGACCTCTCCTTAATACCAAAGAATTTGTATACTACTCTGAGATGTACAAACTGCTTATTCAGGGTTTTCACTAGGGTGTGTATAGAATTCAAATCAGGGGCAACCAGATAAAGACACAAGCGAG
>NZ_JAKDJE010000137.1 GCF_030454045.1 Psychrobacter sp.
TAGGTCTTTTTTTCACCTTGCATTTGGTATTGCACTTCATGTGTTAATCTAAGATATTTAAAACAGCGCGTCTATACGGTACGACGTGTCGCCAAGCTGTTTAAGATATTTTTGGCATCACCCCAACGTGTTGCTGAGCTGTTTGCCCCCAAGATAACAATAATCGCAGGACGATTATTGACTCGCGTTTCCATGACGACACAGCGGCCAGCTTCATTGATAAAACCTGTTTTTGAGATACCGATTGGGTAATTGCCCGCTCGAACCAAGCTACTGGTGTTGTTGGCTTTATAAGTGCGGTTGCCACTTGAGTAGTTCGAGACAAAAAAGTCATAGCTCTTGGTGGTAGAAAAACGACGAATCACATCATAGTTACCAGCCGCACGTACCATTTTTACCAAATCATTTGATGAGGCCACATTACGCTTATCAAGCCCAGTTGGGTCACCAAAGAAAGCGGTGCTCATGCCTAAATCTTGAGCCTTGCGGTTCATCGCACGAATAAAGGCGCTGTAGCCGCCTGGATAATTGCGTGCTAAGCTCTTCGCTGCTGGGTTTTCAGATTTCATCAATGCCATCAATAGCATCTCAGCACGGTTTAAACGGTCACCTGATTTTAGGCGTGAGCTTGCACGTTTTGGTCCGACAAAGTCTTCAGGATCCAGTATGATTTCTTCACGCATATCAAGACCTGCATCGAGCACAACCATGGCTGTCATTATTTTGGTAATACTGGCCATAGGGCGTGCAATATCAGCGTCTTTTTCGTAGATAGATTCGCCCGTTTCAGCATCGATCACCGCGACACTACGCGAATCAGTACTGATCGGAATCATATCACTGCTACCAAACGCGCCGCGATAAGTGGTGTTGTAACGAGCGGTATTGTTGCTACTTGCAAAGCTATTGCCATTTGTGATGTTGGTCGTACCATACCCGTTGTCGACTTTTTTGATGGCAGAGCTGTTAGACTTGTACATAATGTTACGCGCTTCAGACAAGCTATCAGCGCCACCCCAACTCAGACGGGCACTAGAGGCTGTCTCAGTGCTACCATTAATCGTAAGTGCAGCTTGTGCAACACTGCCCAAACTCAATGAAATCATAGCAGCGATCAATTGCTGTTTGGTCAATGATAGTTGCTTCATCATGCCTCCTGCTGTCGCTATCACGTCAGTGATATATTGTCTGACGTCAAAAACGTACGTAGTGTTTATAGATGTGTTTGTAAGTACTCACATAGAGCTTTTGTATTTTTAGTGTATCATGGTTTACATTTAAGTCTAATCTATCAAACTGATTTAGTAGTTTTTTTTGACTTACTTCAAACTTTGATACAACCTGTTTATAATTTAGAAACACTGATTAACATTATAGCAATATAACTTAACTTAGAATGCCATGATTGCATGTCTTTTATTATATTAAATAAAGACGCTTGCAGAGCCTATGATTAGGGCGTGTTGAACATTCGCAAATAGGCACTGCTGATCGCTAAAATT
>NZ_JAKDJE010000050.1 GCF_030454045.1 Psychrobacter sp.
ACAGTATATAGCTTTAGAGCCTACGCCAGCATGAATAATGTCCATTACACCTAAATCATCGCACTATATTATTGATACAAAAAAGACCAGAGATACGCTCTGGTCTTAATCTGCTAAGCATAGATGCCTAGCTATCTATTACTATGACATCTGATGACAAGGCTATGATCTTATCAAAAGATGCAAAGTATCAATATATTACATACCACGAGCGCGGCGTACATCGTCGGCTGTGATGTCATCACGGTTAACTAAGTTGCCTTCACGGTCGACCACATTACCGTCGTTATCAATATCTAGCTCTTCACGCTGGATAGTCTCAACGATAGTCTCAGTATGACGCTCTGTTGTTTTACCAACATTAACTTCCTCAGAGACATAAGTGTCTTTACCAACACGAGCACGTTCTGCTTCTAACTCAACTTCCACTGTATCATTAGTATCCATATCACCGATGCGGCGGTCTGTTGGACGATCAACACTAGTACGTTGAATATCAGCATGTTCTTCTTCTAGCTCAACCTCGACATTACGCTCTTCAGTTACAACATGTTTGCCAACTTTTACAAGACCTGCAACGATACGGTCTTTATTAACAGTTAAACGCTCTTCTAGAAGCTCTAGCGTCTTTGGCGCATCATAAGAATGATCTGCAATATCTACATGCTCCGCAGTAGGAACGGTATCAGCAGTAAACGCTTGACGATCTTTTTCGTATTGCTCTTTATAGCTGTACTGATAGTCGTGGTCATATACTTCCATGGCTTCTACTTGAGACTTGGTCAAGCTATCGAAGAAAACATCATCACCAACGATACGAGCAAGACCCGCTGGTACTAATACCTCTTTTGAGCTAAACCAACCACCTGCATCAACGATTAGGTAACGAATACGGCCAGTAGTGTCTTCTACTAACGCACCTTCAATTTTACCGATTTTTTCTTCGTTCACACCGTAAGCAGTTTTGTCTGTTGGGTCATAATAGTCATCGCCAATTAAGTCGCGATGAGTGGCTTGAATATCTTTTAAACGGATTAGTTGGCTCATTATTGTCTTCCTTTTGTATGAGTTGGTATTTGTAAAAGTTATTTTATAAGTGGGTATTTTTAAAATTGCTGATTAATAATTATTTTGAATTTCTGGGCAAAAATTACTTCAATAATCGAACTTCAATAAGTAAGTTAAGAGATATATCACAACATCTCTGCATCAACTTGTAGCTATCGTAACACTATGATTTTGGATGAAATAGATGCTCGAGGTAGCAAAATGTGCGATTGGGGTAATTACATGTAATAGGCTGTAAGTGGCATAACATAGGTAGGGGTATAACTTAACGAGTCTTAACACAGCGACATATTTTAGGCTTATTTAGAGTTAGCAAATACGAAAAGACCGCAGAGCAAAATGCAATGCGGTCTGTTGAATAAATATTAGGCAATCGCTAAAATTATGTTTCGTCTATCAGTTAACAATGAGTGCCCTAATATTAGGTGTGACTTATGTATGGCTACGGCAGTTCAATAGCGACAGCAACGGCTTCGCCGCCACCGATACACAAGGTTGCAACGCCTTTTTTGCCGCCGGTACGTTTGAGAGAATTGATGAGCGTCACTAGGATTCGTGCACCTGAACAGCCTACTGGATGACCAAGCGCACAAGCGCCACCTTCAACGTTTACTTTTGCGTGGTCGATGTTTAGCTCGTCCATAGCAGCCATCGTGACCATGGCGAAAGCCTCATTGATTTCCCATAGATCCACATCAGCGACTGACCAGCCAGCATTTGCTAGTACTTTCTCGATGGCACCGATCGGAGCGATGGTAAATTCGCTTGGGTGACGAGAGTTTGAAGCAGTGGCAACGATGCGAGCTTGATAATCCAGACCTTCAGCCTTTGCTTGTGACTCTTTCATGACGACGACAGCAGCAGCACCGTCTGAGATTGAGCTGGCATTGGCTGCAGTGATCGTACCGTCTTTTGCAAATGCTGGGCGTAAGCTTGGGATACGATCAGCATTCGCTAGGCCTGGTTGCTCATCAGTATCGACCGTTTGCTCGCCTTTACGAGTTTCAAACGTTACAGGCTCAATTTCATCTTTGAAGTGATTGTCTTTGATAGCGGTTAGTGCACGATTGAGTGATTCGATAGCAAACTCATCCATCTTCTCACGTGTATAGCCTTTTTTATCGGCCATTTCTTGAGCGAACATGCCCATGAGCTTACCAGTCTCCGCATCTTCTAAGCCGTCTAAGAACATATGATCTTTGACTTCTTTGTGTCCCATACGGTAGCCACCACGTGATCCTGGCATCAGATACGGTGCATTGGTCATTGATTCCATGCCACCAGCTACAGCAACATTGAAGCTACCAGCTTTGATGCCATCATGTGCTTGCATGACAGCTTTTAAACCTGAACCGCATAGCTTGTTAATAGTGACAGCGCCCGTTGCATCAGATAAGCCTGCTTTGCGCATGGCTTGACGAGCAGGGCCTTGACCCAAGCCTGCGGTTAAAATACAGCCCATGATCACTTCATCAACATCATCAGCCTTCACACCTGAGCGTTCAATAGCCGCTTTAATGGCAGTCGCCCCTAGATCTGTCGCGCTCAAATCTTTCAATGCGCCTTGAAAGCCGCCCATTGGGGTACGTGCGCCGTTTAAGATTACAATTGCATCATTTGACATCGTTATTATTCCTTATTTACGTATTTTAAATGAAAGCACTTTACCTAAAAGGAAAAGGCTGATTTGCCGTTATCCTTTATCCATAAGCGTTTGCCTAGCTCACTAATAAAGGAATAGATCAGTCTGGCTGACTAACCAACCACCTAACTAAGGTTGTGCTTTAGGCCAGCTCATCTAGGCGAATGCGTATGACTTTATCAGTGATAGTCTCTAACTTTTCAATTTTTTCGATAGCAAGGTTCATCCGACTCTCAACCACTGGCAGCGTCAATATAATGACAGGAACTTGTCCGACTTTGTGCGCAGGCTTCTGTAAGATTGCGTCGATATTGATACCTGCATCGCTTAGGATGCGAGTGATGTCCGCTAAAACACCTGGGCTATCATAAGCATGTACACGTAAGTAGTAACCAGTAATCATCTGCTCAGCACGCAATATCGGCGTGTCTGAGAGCTGCTCAGGGATAAAGGCGAGATGTGGTACGTGATGCCCGTTGTTGTTCTGGTTGTCGCTATTTTTGCTACCTAATACACGGACGAGATCCATGACATCGGCCATCACGGCAGAGGCGGTGGCACCTGCACCTGCGCCATCACCGCAATAGAGTGTTTGCCCAAGCGGATGTGAGTTGACCAGCACGGCGTTTTTTACGCCGTTGACATTGGCAAGCAACGCATCTTGTGGAATAAGCGTTGGATGGACACGCAACTCAACGCCAGCATTATCACTGTTGCCTTGACCATCACGGCGTACTGCAAATCCTAAGTGCTTGATACGGTAGCCAAGCTCTTCGGCATAGTTGACATCTTGTAGGGTAATGCCCGTGATGCCTTCACAGTAGACTTTGTCAAACTGTAGCGGGATACCAAATGCAATAGAGGCGAGCAGGGCCAGTTTGTGTGCAGCGTCGATACCTTCTACATCAAATGTTGGATCGGCTTCTGCGTAACCCAGCTGTTGTGCTTCGGTCAATACATCAGCAAATGGACGGCCTTTGTCACGCATTTCAGTCATGATGAAATTGCCTGTGCCGTTGATGATACCAGCGAGCCAATCAATTTTATTGGCAGCAAGAGCCTCACGCATGACTTTAATGATGGGGATACCGCCTGCTACTGCTGCTTCATAAGCAACATGGACGTTGTTTTCTTCGGCAAAAGCAAAAATCTCATTACCGTGTTCAGCCAGTAGGGCCTTATTGGCAGTTACCACATGCTTGCCATTTTTGATGGCTTGCATAATGACGTCCTTGGCTAGGGTCGTCCCACCAATCACCTCAATCACGATATCGACATTATCGCTTGCTGCAATAGCCATCAAGTCACTGTTTTGCATGATGCTGGTATCAATATCATCACGCTGACGGCGCGTACCCACTTCGGTAATAATAATGTCGCGTCCACTACGGCGTTTTAGCTCATCTAAATTGTCATTGATTAGGTTGATCACGCCCGTTCCGACGGTGCCTAGACCAAGTATCGCTAGTTTGATGGAATTGCTCACAGTATCCTCAAGAGATTAAATATAATGAAGCGGCATCACGCTGGGGCAATATAAAATGAGTCTGCGGTGGTTGACCGACAGCCTATGGGCATTTTCTAATGCTACTTTGCATGCATACTTCATTATAGTTGAATAAAAAATGCTCAGATAAAAGGGTGTTGCTTATTTTGCATCGCGCTTTATCGTATCATACCGACAAGCAGTTGTGACGTCTACACAATCAATATCGTCAAATCTTCGCGACTATCGATTCATCGCTGCTATCGTATTTATCTTGATGCGGTGCATTAATTCGCGCCGACAGCTTGTGCCAATTGTGCGGCAGGCAAATAACCACCCACTTGTTGTCCTGTCTCAGTAAAGATAGCAGGCGTACCACGAACCCCAAGCTTAGAGCCTAGCGCCATATGAGCTTGTACAGGATTGGCACAGCTAGGTGCTTGTACATTGCCCCCCATTTTTGCCTGATTCATGGCAGCATTGCGATCTTGACTACACCAAATGGCTTCCATCTTTGGGACAGATTCTTGGCTACGTGGCCATGCTAGATATCGCACTTCGATACCGCGCGCATTGATATCGTCCATTTCCTCGTGCAGCTTGCGACAGTAGCCACAGTCGGCATCGGTAAAGGCATAAACAACGGCCTTGGTTTCACCTTTTGCTGGATAAATGATCATCTCTTTTTTATCCACGGCTTGTAACGCTTCTTGTGCAGTATTAGCTGCTAACGCTGCACTGATATCAACTGGCGTATCACCACCAACGGCGACGATTTGTCCTTGAATGATATGTTTACCCACTTTATCCGTAAAAAAAGACGGCAGCCCTTCAGCAGTAACCCAGTAAATACCGTCCATATCTGTTGGTACGGCGGAGATGATAGTTTCTTCAATGCCAGAGGCCTTGAGATTTGCCTGTAAGGCACTAACCACTGTAGGATCATTATCAGTTGAGATTTTGGCAGGAGACGTCTCGGTTTGTGCTGCATTCACAACACTGGTGTTGCTGGTTGCATCCGCTGCATTGTTTGAGCAGCCAGCCGCAATACCTACTAGCAAGACACTTAAGATCAAACGAGATAAGGTAGTACGAGATAAACGATGATTTGCAGAGGAGTATCTGCTAATAGGTGATGGCATATGGTTTCCTGTAGGCATCTCGCCTAGTCATAAGTTCGTTGCAAAAAAGCGCTATAAACTACGATACGTAGTAAGGCGTCTGAATCGTGTTTTAAAGGTCTAATTTTACAGAAGTTTTTTTAACTTATTGATTATAAAAGATAGGTTATATTAGCATATTTATGCGAGATGACGGCTCACCTCTATTAGTCAATAAGCACAAATAATGCCAGCTTTTAGGAATAACGGTTCATACAAGATACACTTGTACTATTTAATATAAAAGTCAGCCTTTGTAACCTATTGCTAATAGTATTGTTTTATAAGGATTTATACAAAATACTTTGTATAAATCGCTTCAGGTTTATTCATTTCAACAAATTTGCGCTAAGGAGCACACATGGCAGGTGCCAGTTTATTAACCTTACTTGATGATATCAGTGTGATATTGGATGACGTCTCCGTCATGACCAAAGTCGCTGCCAAAAAAACCGCTGGGGTATTGGGCGATGATTTGGCGTTGAATGCTGAGCAAGTTACTGGTGTCAAAGCCAATCGCGAGCTTCCCGTTGTCTGGGCAGTCGCTAAGGGCTCGTTCATCAATAAGCTCATTTTGGTACCAGCAGCGCTATTGATCAGCGCGATTTATCCACCCCTCGTCACATTTTTATTGATGTGTGGTGGTCTGTTCTTGGTTTATGAAGGGGCAGAAAAAGTCATACATCGGTTTTGGCCACATGCATTGCCACATGATGAAGAACAAAATGCTCGCCGAAAAGCCAATGCCGATGAAACAGTCGATTTAGTGGCATTTGAAAAAGAAAAAATCAAAGGAGCCATACGAACTGATTTTATCTTATCCGCTGAGATCATCGTGATTGCACTAGGGGCAACGGCAAGCGCTACCTTGTTAGAACGCAGTTTGGTATTGTCCATCTTGGCAATTGGTATCACCATCGGTATTTATGGTTTGGTCGCTGGTATTGTCAAAATAGATGATGCAGGCCTACATCTGATGGAGCAAGAAAGTACGTTTAAACAAAAAGTGGGTAAGGTGATGTTTGCCGCCGCGCCGAAGCTGATGAAGTTTTTATCCATCGCAGGGACATTGGCCATGTTCTTAGTGGGTGGTGGTATCTTGGTGCATGGTATTGGCTTTTTGCATCACGGTGTCGAAGATATTGCACATCTCACGGGTATTTTTGAAGGAGTAACAACCACCGTATTAAATGGTGTTATTGGTTTTATTATTGGTGCGGCAGTTGTAGCATTGCTTACTGTGATTGATAAAATTCGCGGCAAAGACGATAAGGCTTCTTCCACTCATTAAGCTGGTTTGTGGTTTTATCTTATGTCCAATTTTATTCTAAATAGATAATTAAACGGAATTTTATTAAAATAAAAGCCCCAAAGCGATCGCTTTGGGGCTTTTATATTTTCGCTTTTATATACTAACTGTCACTATCGGTATCATCAGCGGCAAGCTTCTCAGCTTGGGTTGGTTTTTTATGATCCGTTTTGGGCTTGCGGCTGCGGGCCTTTGGCACCTTTGGCGTCGTTAGATTAAACATGCCTGTCTGTGGTAGTAACTGCTCAGCCACATTTTCGATCATGTTCTTATAACTGGCAATGGTGGTCTTGGATTTAGCTGCCTGGCTGTCATCTTTGCCCGTTTCTTTAGCAGATTCTTCTACTTTAGATTCGGTCGTTTGCTCAGCCTCTTCTGCATCAGACTTTTCTACATCCACTTGTGTTGCATCAGCTGCTGTCGTATTGGTTTCTTGTCCTTCACCGGCTTGATTTTCTACACTGTTAGCAGCTGATTGCGCTTGCTCGACTTCTAGCAATTTTTCACTATCAGCACTGACATTATCTGCCTGTGCTTGATTCGCTAATGCGCCTGCCTCAACGTCATGAGCACTCACCTCAGCATGGCTTTGCTCAGCCTCTACTTCTGGCTCATTGCTGTCTGAGGTTTGCTCTGTAGCAGTATCCAAAGTAGCTGACGCTTCGTAATCAGGGTGCTGACCACGAGGATCATTGCTGGCACGCTTACCGATAGCGCGTGGCTCAACGGCTGTTTTGCCTTGGGCTGCTGCAAATTGGCTGACCGCTTGTGTCATCGCATCGAAGCGTGCCAAATAATCGGCTGCTAATGGCTGATAACCATAGTTGCTAAAGTCAAAGTTTTGGCTGCTATTGACAACACTAGCAACA
The DNA here is from genome assembly GCF_030454045.1 of Psychrobacter sp. Taxonomy (GTDB): domain Bacteria; phylum Pseudomonadota; class Gammaproteobacteria; order Pseudomonadales; family Moraxellaceae; genus Psychrobacter. The sequence continues at coordinate 7,535 of NZ_JAKDJE010000050.1, forward strand.
TCAGAGGACGCATCAGCAGACTTTGCTTGCTTGGCATATAGAGCAATCGTTGCGATAAAGCAGCCAATCACACCTTCTTCGGCTAAACGCGTTTGCGCGTCTGGTAATGTGCCACGAATAAACTCACCAACGGTGCCACGTATCGCCGTTGCACTTGTGGTCGCTTGAGTCTCAATCTCAGCTTGAGGTGTTTGCGCTACGTTTGCTTGCTTGGCACGGACCACGCGTGGGTCATTGCTGGCTTGACCAAACTTCTCAGCCGTCACATAACGATCACCAAACAATGACTCATGTGTTAGCTCAAGTGCTGAGTTAGCCATGCTTGTTTCAGTTGCCCCATTATCACTGACTGGAGTCTTTTTCGTCTCTTCAGCTTTAGCGATGGCCTCAGTCGTATCTGACTTTTGGTGCTGTGCTTTTCCTGAGGTACTCTCTACAGTAGCTGTCTCTACAGTAGCTGTCTCTACAGTAGCTGTCTCTTGGGCAGCTGTCTCTTGGGCAGCTGACTGACTTTTAGTGTCATGAGTAGAGACAGACGGTATATCTGCTGAACGGTCTTTGTCACCCGCGTTCTGCTTATGTCCAGAGGCACTGTCTGATACTTTAGCCTGAGCAGTAGTCTCTTTATCACCATGGGTCTGATTATTAGAGGTTTCTACTGCGTCTTTCTTATTGCTCTCATCGCTTTTTGTGTCAGTGCTTTGCTTACTGTCACTAGGCTTGTTCGCAGGTGGCCTAGCCGCACGATCGTTTGTGCTCTCATGCTTTGCTACACCATTCGTGGCGTTTTGCGTATCGTTAGCATGAGGTTTTGCCTTTGCAGCCTTGCTGTCATCTAAAGATAAGTGCACAACCTCTGATGCTTTTAGCCTCGTTGGTGCCTCGTTGACCTGTAACACGACCTCGTTAGGATCTTGGCTACGACGCGCGCTGGTTTGGTTTTTACCAGTAGTCGTATCGTTGTTTTTGACCTCTTGCTGCTGGTCTTGTTTGGTGTTTTCAGTAGTCAGCGTTTCACCACGCTCCAGCTTGCCACGTGAGCCACGTTGGCTATGCGATTTACGCTTAGCACGAACTTGTTCATCGGCTTTTGGCGTATTTTCTTGCTCTGCTTCAGTAGACTCATTGCTGCCGCGGTTGCTGTTTTGACGATCACCACGGTTGCGATCGCTTGAGCGGCGTTTGTCCTGTGAACGCTTGTCTTGCTGGTTTTTGTCTTTATTGTCAGACGATTTTTCATCAGTGCTGGTATCTGCATGGCTACTGGCATTATTGGTAGTGTCGTCAGACGTCTCTTTTCTTTGGCGCGGTTTTGAGTTTCTTGACTTACGTGGTTTGCGTCTTCTTCTATCCTCGTTATTGCTGTCGTCAGTATTGCTGTCGTTGTTACGGCGTGCCTGCTGACGATTGGCTTGACTGTCTGATGATTGGTTGTCATTTTTCTGATTGTGGTTTTGTTGAGCTTTTTGCTCGCTGCCTGCATCAGTGTGACTTAGCGCATCGTTATTCACTTGGCCAAATGAGCCTAAGCTTTGCGCGCCAGTATTGACTAGAGCCTCAATGGCTTCAGCGGCATCGTGACTACTGACACTAGGTGTGGTTGTGGCTTGCGGCGCTTTTGCAAAGAGGTTGGACAGCCAAGCGACTGCTTTTGGCTGCGCACTTGCTTCGGCATTTTGAGCTTGCGCTGCGACTGGCGCGGCCACGCTTTGGGCCTTGCTAGCTTGTGCTGCGTGCGCTGGTGCGGCGTCATTAGCGTTTTTATGGTTACGACAATCGTTGCTGTGGCTAACCGTATTGTTCTGCGACTGTGCTGCTGAATTCTGCTTATTGTCATTGGTTGCTTTACGCGGCTGACGAGTTGGCTGCTGCTCAGGGCGCTCTTTTTCAGCCGTCTGCCAGTCGACATTGTAGCCAAGGTCACTGTGTTCTTGCTGCTGAGTATCAGTGATACGCTCGTAGCTCGATGGGGCAAATCCATCACGGTTGAAGTGCAGCTTAAAGTTCGGTGATTCTAAATGAGCGTGCGGCAAAATCGTGATACGCGTGCCACTGTCTTGCTCAAGATAAACCAAGCTATCACGCTTTTCATTCAGCAAAAATGCAGCGATATCTGTCGGAACTTCCGCTTGTACTTCACCTTGGCGTTCTTTGAGCGCGATTTGCTCGATTTGACGCATGATAGAGAGCGACAATGAACGCAAGTCACGAATCATACCGTTGCCGTGACAACGTGGGCAGATATAACCAGTTGACTCTTCTAGTGATGGACGCAGGCGCTGACGGCTCATTTCCATCAGACCAAATTTAGAGATATCACCAAACTGTACGCGCGCACGATCGTATTTGGTCGCATCGATGAGACGCTTTTCGACTTCTTTTTGATGCTTATTGTCATTCATGTCAATGAAGTCAATAACGATCAAACCACCCATATCACGTAGACGCAGCTGGCGGGCAATCTCGTCGGCCGCTTCTAGGTTGGTATGGTAAGCGGTTTCAGCAACGTCTGAACCTTTGGTCGACTTAGCTGAGTTGATATCGATAGATACTAAGGCTTCTGTTTGGTCGATGACGATTGAGCCACCTGATGGCAGACGTACTTCGCGCTGATAGGCTGTTTCGATTTGTTTTTCGATATTGAAACGCGAAAACATCGGCTCATAATCAGTATATTTGCGTAGCTTTTCGGCTTGTTTTGGCATTACTGCGTCAATAAAGCCTGCTGCTTCGATATAAGCGTTTTCGTTATCGATCCAAATCTCGGCAATATCATCGCGCAGATAGTCACGGACGGCACGAGTGACAACACCTGCTTCTTGATGGACAAGGCGCGGTGAAGGGTATTTTTGGTTTTGTTCTTGGATGGCATTCCAGATATTGAGCAGATGATTGAGATCATGCTGCAGGTCTTCTTGCGTTTTGCCAATACCCGCGGTACGAATGATAACGCTCATGCCTTTTGGCAAATCAAGATTGCTCAGCATGCGTTTCATGTCTTCACGCAGCTTGCCTGAGATTTGACGTGAGATACCGCCGCCACGAGGATTATTTGGCATGAGTACCAGATAGCGACCAGCCAGAGAGACATACGTCGATAGGGCAGCGCCTTTGTTACCACGTTCTTCTTTTTCGACTTGGACGATGAGCTCATCGCCTTCTTTAATCAGTTTTTTGATGTTTTCATCACGTGGATTTCCGCTTAGATACTCAGCAGAGATTTCACGAATCGGCAAAAACCCTTGGCGCTGAGAGCCGTATTCGACAAACACTGCTTCAAGTGATGGCTCAACACGAGTCACATGACCTTTATAGATGTTGGATTTTTTTTGCTCGCGGGTACGATTTTCTAAGTCAAAATCGTATAAGTGGTTGCCTGTACATAAGGCGACACGAATTTCTTCGTTTTGAGTTGCGTTGATCAAAATGCGTTTCATATTTGTATCCTATGAGTACGCACAACAACGATAAGACAGTCTTTAAAAGATAGAGGCAAGTGTGGCTAATATGATATTAGCATTTGTAGATATTAGTGAGCGGTAGAACGTAAATCGTGGATTTTATAAAGCACGTGGGCTTTTCCAATGGCTTTTTTACCTAAGTGGGTAAGCGTCGTTTGTGTCAATATAAGCAGTGTAGGGTGTAAGGCTACGGTGCTTATATTTTATGGTCACCAAACTTAGCACAGATATGAATGTGGCAGCGAATGAAAAACCTCTTAATCTCAGTACGTTCTATTGGTAGTGATTTTGGCGCACGTTGTAAGCGTGGGCGATGGTCAATTACAGGGGGAACAATACTGATATTAAAAAAATAGGGTGCTATCGTCATCCATCAAAATCTAACAATAATATCGCAATCGTGATTGCTATTATGAGTAGCAGAGTCAGTCAGCGGCTATCTATTTAGGTAAAGCAATTGATTACTCTTTATTTATGTTCTTTGTATATCGTCAATAATATCTTGGGTGTTTCAAGGTTAGGTATCACAGCTTTGGTTATCAGCGGGGCGTACTTGGCAAACAGAGTAATGAACCAGCTGGTCAGCATGGCATTGTATTTACATCTTTATCGTCGTCATCTGTTTGACCACCAATATTCAGGCAGCTATCGAGTTACTTTTCGATCCTAACGCTAAACGGCCCATACTTGCTCAACTATGCTGGCATAAAGGACCATCAGATAATCAATCATTAAATAATAAGTCATTATCAAAAAAAGTCGTTGTCATGCAATTAGTGAGTCAATGTTGTGTTGTCATCCGTTAATAAATAGACTGGTGGTCAGAGTTACTAACGCAATGGTATTTAGTGTCACTATTTGTTTTATGGTATCGAATAAAAAGTCGATACAGTGTGTTCATGTATAGGGCTGTGTTTGGTATCTAGTACCGTTAAATGCTAGTACCTTTTAAAGACAGGTCCTATCATGAGATGAAACGTCTAATATCGGCAGTATAAATAGCATCGACCTTCTTACTAATAATGAGTAAAAACGGTAGCCGGCTATCTGAAACAACAATGATTATTGCTGTCGCCTCTGCTTAATTGTCGCTCAACATGCTAAACTATAACAAATCTTTTTGTAAATACCTAACTAAAAATGACAAACTCAAAAATGACTGACGACGCTCCTACCCATGAAGCCCCTGCTATTTTCAATAGCAAAACCCGCCCACAAAGCGCTGACGATGAGATTAGCAACTTTGGCAAGGTGAACTACCTTGAAGTAACGCGCCATCAGCACGACCAGCGTTTGGATAACTTTTTGCTCAATCGCTTGAAGGGTTTGCCAAAATCGCACATCTATAAGATGATTCGCTCAGATGAAGTACGCGTCAATAACAAGCGCTGCAAGGCACATGACAGAGTGCAGCGTGAAGACGTCGTGCGTATCGCACCTGTGGAGCTAGCAACGCGCGAAAAACCCATCATCAGTGCTGAGTTTGCTAAAAGCTTGCTCGCCCGCGTGGTCTATGAAGATGAAGGTTTGATCGTACTAAACAAGCCTTTTGGTATTGCAGTGCATGGCGGTAGTGGGTTGGACTTTGGGGTCATCGAAGCCATGCGTGAAGTGACGGGCAAAAAGTATCTAGAGCTGATTCACCGCATCGACAAAGACACATCAGGGCTGTTGATGATCTCCAAAAAACGCTCAACGCTCAAAGTATTACAGCAGCACTTAGTAGATAAAACCATTCAAAAGCACTATATCTGTCTAGCAAAAGGACAGCCTGCGCTGAATGAGCAACGTATCAATGCGCCATTATTGCGTTACACCCTTGCTAGCGGCGAACGCCGTGTCAAAGTAGACGCACAAGACCTACAAGCGAAAGAAAGCCAAACAGACATCATCGTCCATGATCGCTTTATGATTAATAGTCAGCCAGTTAGCCTAATCGAAGCCAAACCGTTGACTGGGCGCACGCATCAAATCCGTGTGCATTTGGCTCACATTGGTCATGCTATCTTGGGTGATGATAAGTACAACGTTCATGACAAATCAGGCGTTCATCGCCTATGCCTGCATGCATGGCGCTTAGATATTCCAGGTTATGAGACGATTACTGCACCGTTGCCAGATGATATGGCAGATTGGTTGCCAGAGACGACCCAGTTGCCTCAATAACATCGTAAAGTAAATAGGGAAAACTACATTATTTCTGTATTTACCTAAAACGTCACGATACCTTATTTTGACGAATAAGCCGCCGTGACGTTTTCGTATCTGTTACCGTTACCGTTACCGTTACCTGTTAAGGTTAATTCATGACTGAATCATCGACACCTCACACTAAAACACCCAGTCAATGTACTCAGTCAGTAGATAAGCATGATTTGTCTGACAAAACGCTGATCATTTTTGATTGGGACGGTACGCTAATGGATTCAATCGGCTTAATCGTTGATTCCATGCACGTGGCTGGAGAGGCGCATGGATTTAAAACCACTGATAAAGCGGTGAAAGACATCATCGGTCTCAGCCTGATGAATGGTATCGAGATTTTGTATCCTAAGGCCAGTGACGCACAAAGGCTCGCCATTCAGCAGACTTATGCAGAGTACTATATTGCCAACAGTCATAGTACGCCGCTTTTTGATCCAATAGAGGGTATGTTGCAGAGGTTGCGACAGCAAGATAAGAAGCTTGCGGTCGCCACTGGCAAAAAAAGAAAAGGGCTCGATCGTGTATTAGAGGCATCTGATAGTCGCAATTATTTTGTCATGACGCGCTGTGCTGATGAGTCAGGCTCGAAACCCGATCCGCAGATGTTAACCGATATTTTGGCGTATACACAAAAAGAGGTTTCTGATGCCGTGTTTATCGGAGACAGTATCTATGATATTCAAATGGCAACCAAGCTTGGCATGACCAGTATCGCGGTCAACTATGGCACAGCAACAAGTACAGAGCTTGCCGATCAGCAGCCGACATATCAGGTTGACACACCGCAAGCATTGGCTGACTTACTGTGTGGATAGTGTGAGTTTGTCTTGTTAGCTATCTTAGCGCCGCTTTGACTATAATCGATAAAAATAAAGAAAAAAGGGTCTATCGTGATGACGATAAACCCTTTTTTGATGCCTGGCAAAGACAATATTTATTCAGCGTCTTTTGGCGTGTCTGTCACTGAGTCAGAGGCCAGTTGCTCACTAGCATCATTAGTAGTATCATTTTGTGTCAGATTACTCTCAATAATTTTGTCATTATCAAGCTGGTAGTCATACCATTTGCCCATAACGCCAGCCAACTCATCAAGACCTTCTTTTCTCAATGCTGAAAATAACTGGATAGTACAGTTTAAGCCGAGTTTTTTGAGTCTTTTACGGGTATTGAGTAAGGCATTTTTGGACGCGCCATATTTTAGCTTGTCTGCTTTGGTGAGCAAAATATGCACAGGTAGCTCGCCATCTTTTGCCCAATGTAGCATTTGCTCATCAAAAAACTTAAGTGGGTGACGAATATCTGTCATCAGTACCAAACCTGCCAAGCTTGAGCGCGACACCAAATATTCTTCTAACTCGACCTGCCATTCTTTTTTCATCTCAAGCGGCACCGCTGCATAGCCATAACCTGGCAAATCAACCAGTCGTCTATCAGCATCACCAATACTAAAAAAGTTGATCATCTGCGTGCGTCCAGGCGTCTTAGACGAACGTGCAAGTTGGCGCTGATTGGTCAAAGCATTGATGGCCGAGGATTTGCCAGCGTTCGAGCGACCTGCAAAGGCAACTTCTAAACCCATGTCAGGCGGGCAAAGCTTAAAGGTAGGCGCTGAGGTCATAAACTCAGTTTGCTGAATTTTTTGACGAGATTTGGTGTTGAACAGCGCATGTTCGGCGGCAACATCTGTAAATGGGGTAGTCATAAATGGCTCATTTATCTTAAAAATTAGATACGGTTGTAAAAATCTAGTCAGCGATTGGCTTGGGCTATTATTTTAACGCAGAAAACAGGCAAAAAATGCTAAGAGGCGACAATCCACCCTTATCAACACTGGTGTATCATAAAGTGGCGATAATAGATCACCGGCTATTCTATACTATTCCCTGCCTTACTTATTGAAATAACTGAGATTAGCATCATATAAATAGTAGGATAATATTAAAATTAACGATTCATCAGAACAAGTGCTCAGTATTAACAAAGCGACATTTGATTTGGCTATGTTTATGTGACATATATTGTTACAATGTTTGATAAGAGATATTTAATAGAGCAATTGATGAGACACGTGGAATATCACGAGGAGGTACCCTATGTTTTCAATCAATAAACTGCTTAATAAAAGTCATAAAGCCATTACTGCGAGCGGTACTGCATTGATATTAAGTACTATTATGCTTAGCCCTGCAAATGCCGCTGATATTACTACTACTTATGATAACTCATGTGCAGCTTGCCATGACAATGGGGCATTGAATGCGATTAAAAAAGGCGATAGCGCCAAATGGCAGCAACTCATCAAACAAAAAAGCATGCCAACATTGATCCAATCTGTCAAAGGCGGCATGTCTCAGATGCCAGCAGGTGGTCTCTGTGACACCTGTAACGATGAGGATTACCGCAAGCTTATCGAGTATATGAGCAAATAACCCGTTGATGAATAAAGCTTGAGCGCACAATATGGAGTGCGGTATATCGTTAACTGACGAAGCCTTTTGTTTTTGTACGGTACTCTAAGTATGTCAGTGAGAAAACTGATGAATGCTATGATTAAGTAGGCAAATGATACAAAGTCTTGCTATAATAATCGAAAATAAACCCTGATGTTAGTAAGTAATTTCAGACTGCTTGTGTCCAAGACCTCGAAATATACGCCATGCCTGTAATCAAAGAGGCGGCCGTATTGGGTATCTTATCCGTGCAATCACTCTAAATAATGCTTACGCCGAGCTAGTAGGATTTGTATCAATGAAAAAGTTAATCGCTGCTGCCAGCTTATGCGTTGCAAGTTTCAGCGTACAAGCTGCTATTATTGTTCCTGAGTATGATGTTGAAGCAGGTCAGAAAATTGCAGAAACCGTTTGTGCGGCTTGTCATGGTCTTAATGGGGTCAGTATTGTTCCTGCACAGCCAAACCTTGGCGGCCAAAACGTAAAATACCTGTACAAACAGTTGGTCAACTTCAAAGCAGGCTATCGCAAGAACGGTATCATGCAGTCTCAGGTCGCTAACTTGTCTCAGCAAGATATTGCCAACGTGGCAGGATATTATGCTAGCCAGGCGCCTTGGGGTGTTGGATATGGAAACCCTGCAACGAACCAAGAAGCTACCAAACTATTTTTGGGCGGTGATAAGTCGCGCGGTGTGATTGGTTGTGCTGGTTGTCATGGTCCAGATGCTGCCGGTAACCCTTGGGCAGCTTTTCCAAAACTAGGCGGACAGCATGCTCAGTATATCGCCACTCAGCTAAAACTATTCCGTGCAGCTGGCCGTGTGGATGATATCGATAGCGATGATCAAAAACGCGTCAATGATGCTGCAAAAGAAGGTGAGATGGGTATGATGCAAACCGTTGCATCAAAACTGTCAGATCATGACATTCGTATCTTGTCAGACTATGTGAGTGCGATTCACTAATTGAGTCGTATTGATAATCAATATCTGATACGGACGTTATGAATGTGGCCACTGAGTACTTTTTCATATATTCATTATGTCTCAATGACTAAACCCCGATTTCGGGGTTTTTTTATAACTGTCTGTCCTTATATTGAAGAGACAAGAGACTGCTGAATTTGTTTACAGGGGTAGCATGTTGCTCTGTATAATTACAAATTATCGTTATTCACTTTACACCAAACCCAAAAATACGATTAACCTTATCAAACTCGTGGTTCTTACTACTCCAGTTTTTGTGAATGGTGTTAGATCGTTTGGATTGAGATTATGATGATCCGTTATGCTTCTTATTTTATTGCGGTTCTACTGCCGCTGTTATTGTTCCGTTGGTTTGCACCTGCATCAATCGGTGAGATTGATTTTTGGTTATTGTGGTTGCTTGCGATGGTGTTGGTCGCGTTGCCAGTCGTCTATGCTGAGATAGCGTTGGCCTACCGGAGTGTCGAGGGGCCATTGGCTGGTATGCAAAAGCTCACACGCGAATCAGATGCAAGTCCAATATGGCGAAGCTTTGGTTGGTTGGCAGCATTGGTCTCTATTGTCATTGCAGCGTTGATGATATCAGGGGCCAGTACGGGGATATTGAATGCCTTGACTGAGCTAAACAGTACGCCTGATGTGCCAAGCTTTGCGGTTGCCGCAGGGCTAATGGTTATTACCGTACTATTAAGTCTGCTTGGCGTTGCGCCCCTGCCGATTGGCCTTGGGTTGATGTTGGTTGGGTTGGTATTAGGCCTCGTCAATGGTGTGCCAAATATTGGCTTTGCGATGACTGATATCAGCTTGAGTGAGTGGGCGCGTGCAGTGGCATTGGCATTAGTCAGTGTTGGGGCGGGCACAGGGCTATACTGGTTCGGTCAGCATTTGATCAGCAAGCAGACAGTCACTGCTGTTGAGGCAGATAATCTGCAAACGCGAAGCAAGGCGGCGACTCGTAATTATCGCGCCACCAAATCGGTATTGCCAATTTGGGTGTTGCAGTTGCTAGTTGGGGGCGCTGCGTTATTTATCAGTGGTATGTCGTTGCCACCGATCGGGCAGCTATTGTATTGGGCAGGTGTTCTATTTGTCGCCAGCTATTTGCTTCATTACAGCACCCAGCAGCTGACCCATAAGTTTGGACTACTGATCAGCGTAGTCATCAGCTTCGTATTGGCATTACTCTTAGTCATTGCGATTCCGACGACATGGCTGGTGGGTATCTTGGTTATAGTGAGCAGCATTGCTGTATTACTGTTATCGATATTTGCAGGATGGCAGATGAAGATCAGTCATTTGCGAAAGTCGCTGAACTTTAGCAATGAAGCGTTTTATAACTTATGGCGAGTAGCGATACGTCTGGTAGTTCCTCTTGCCTTACTATTGGCATTGATAGGTTGGGTTATGCAGTGGTTAAGCTAATAGGCGATGATAATAGTCACAATGGTGCACTGCAATCAGATGAGAAACAGTTAATCACAGTTTATTTGGCATATGCTGAAGAGGCGCAGCGTCAGCACTATCTGGCAATAGAGGTTGCTGGTGGTACGAGTCTGTACGAGGCGCTGAGTCAAGCAGGGTGGCTTGAGAGGTTTATCGATCTGGCAAAATGGTGTGGGCAAGTAAAAGACATCACGACGCCAACGGCAAAACGTTGGCATGTAGGCATCTATGCACAAAAACAGCCACTTAGCTACATATTGCAGCCTTTTGACCGTATCGAGGTATACCGCAGTTTGAGCGCTGATCCTATGTCTCAGCGCAAAAATAAGTCTCGTGGTTAGATCGTTGAAAGATATAACTGGTATATCTGACCAACTGTTTAATCATGAGGCAGGTAGGCTTTCTATACCTTCGATGCGTGTGACCAAACCATTATCATCAAAGTAAATCACTAGGTGTTGACTGGCATCTTTGACATCAGCAATACCTTTGCGGCTGCCTTCGGTGCCTGCTTTATAGTCATAGATATAATCCCAGCGCTTAGGCTCAAGAGTGTCTCTGATTGCAGGGCTGCCAAGAATATAGAGTACTTGATTTTGGTTCATACCCAACTGTAGTTTTTGAGCTTGGGCTTGAGTAATCGCTGTGCCTTGTGGCAAATCAATCTTATAAACGCTCAACAATGAGCAGCCAGACATAGCGACAGTAGCGCTAAGCATACTGGTGATGACAATTTTGCGTAATGCACTGGCATGGCTCAACGGACGAAAATTTAATGTCTTTATCATGGTAAGATGACTCATAAGAAATGAATTAGGTGCGATCAGAGTTAGAAGATATCAGTCTGACCGACAATCTTGGACAAATGATACGTCATTTACTTGCAATTGCCTACCACTTACGACATTATTTACCAAACACCATACGAACAGTTTTATTATTTATATTTTAAATTCATGGACTTGCAGTGAGCGCGTTCAAACAATTATAGTGTAGTGGCTCAGCTCAGTAGTACTGTTTGTAGGGTGTTAAAATCATTTATATTCAATAATAAAATAATCATCAATGATTATTTATCTCATATTTTTAATTTGCTGAGACTATCACAGTCAGAAGGGATATTATGGCTTCTTTTACCAACCAAGATTTACGTAGAGCAGGATTGAAGGTTACGTTACCGCGTATCAAGATATTAGAGCTGCTAGAGAACGCTGAGCTCCACCATATGAGTGCAGAAGAAGTATATAAAGCACTGATTGAACAAGGAGAGGATGTCGGTCTTGCAACGGTCTATCGCGTACTGACTCAGTTTGAGCAAGCAGGCATTGTTGAGCGTCATAACTTTGAAAACAACTTGTCAGTGTTTGAGATCACTCAAGAAGAACATCACGATCACTTGGTCTGCGATGTTTGTGGCAAAATCATTGAATTCCATAATGAGATGATCGAGGAAGAACAGCTAAAAGTAGCTGAAAAGCACGGCTTCAAACTATCAGGACACTCGCTGGTCCTATACGGCATCTGTGCTGACCAAGCTTGTAGAGACAGTGCTAAGTAGCTGTTGTCAGCGCAGATAAATACACTGTCTTTAGCGATGACGACGATATTTTGTACATTAAAAAGCCCTCATTTGTGAGGGCTTTTTACGATGGTTTTGCGTTGCCAGTAAAAAAGGCTGTCAGGCATTATTATTTAGCTGACATCTAATGACAAGCTATCGGCACCTTCATCCAAATTCGCTTTACCATTTTTACTACTAAGCTTGATTTTGAGTCGCAAATCGTTAGGAGAGTCAGCATGTAAAATGGCTTCTTTGTAAGTTATTTCTCCTTGTTCATACAAGTCGAAAAGCGCTTGGTCAAAGGTCTGCATGCCGCTGTCTCGCGAGCGCGTCATGACGTCTTTGATCTCATGTACCTCACCTTTACGGATATAATCGCTAATCAGCTGTGAGTTCAGTAGAACTTCAATAGCTGCGCGTCGTCCTTTACCATCAGGAGTTGGAATGAGCTGCTGAGCAATAATGGCCTGCAAGTTCAATGACAAATCCATAAACAGTTGGCTGTGGCGACTGGTTTCAAAGAAATGAATAATGCGGTCAATCGCTTGGTTGGCGTTATTGGCATGGAGCGTTGCAAACACCAAATGCCCTGTTTCTGCGTATTGAATAGCGTAGCTCATGACCTCACGGTTACGAATCTCACCAATCAAGATGACGTCAGGTGCTTGGCGTAGCGTGTTCTTGAGTCCTGCTTCAAATGAGTGCGTATCGATACCGACTTCACGCTGGGTGATGATACAACCGCGATGCTTATGAACAAACTCGATAGGGTCTTCAATAGTGATAATATGCCCATGAGAGTTCTGATTGCGATGGCCAATCATCGCCGCAAGGGTAGAGGACTTCCCTGTGCCGGTCGCACCTACCAACAAAATAATACCGCGCTTTTTCATTGCCAATTCTTTGAGCGCTGGGGGCAGGCGTAGCTCCTCGACCGTTGGGATTTTATTCTCAATTTTCCGTAAAATCATTCCGGCCATGTCGCGCTGTATAAAGGCACTAACACGAAAACGTGCTTGCTGCGCTTCATCAGAGATAGCAAACTGGCACTCATTGGTCTCCTCAAACTCTTTTCTTTGGCTGGGAGTCATGACCCCTTTTACCAACATCATGGTTTGATCGGCAGTCAAAGGCGTTTTACCGACAGGCAAAATTTTTCCATTTACTTTCATGGAAGGTGCAACATCAGCAGTAATAAAAAGGTCAGAGCCGTTTTTATTGATCATTAACTGCAATAATTTATCAATGTCCATATCGTACCTGCATTCGATGTAAGTCGATTAAAAGTTATTAAAGTAATGTATTCACAGTCACGTACAGAGATCCGTAAAATACCAAAATATGGCTTAAGTCATTTATTTTGATGACTTAGCGATACTTATAAAAACGCATCAGGCTGCTTGGCATAAGGGCGAGCCACATCTTTACTGATAGTGCCTTTTGCAACCAAGTTCTTTAAGGTTTGATCAAGCGTGATCATGCCTTCGCCTGCACCCGTTTGGATGGCAGAGTACATCTGAGCGATTTTGTTTTCACGTATCAAGTTACGGATAGCGGGCGTGCCTAGCATGATTTCGTGAGCTGCCACACGTCCGCCTGCTTGACGACGCAATAGTGTTTGTGAAATAACGGCTTGCAAGGATTCCGATAGCATGGCACGAATCATATCTTTTTCAGCGGCAGGAAACACATCGATGACACGGTCAATCGTTTTAGCCGCTGAGCTGGTATGTAGTGTGCCGAACACTAAGTGTCCGGTTTCGGCCGCAGTCAATGCCAAACGGATGGTCTCAAGATCACGTAGCTCGCCAACCAAAATAACGTCTGGATCTTCACGTAGTGCGGAGCGTAGTGCTGGCTCAAAACCTAAGGTATCGCGGTGTACTTCACGCTGGTTGATTAGGCTTTTCTTGGATTCATGAACAAATTCAATCGGATCTTCAATTGTTAAAATGTGCTCTTTACGACTTTCGTTAATGTAATCAATCATTGCTGCAAGCGTTGTTGATTTACCCGAACCAGTTGGTCCTGTGACCAATACCACGCCACGCTTGAAATCTGAGACACGTTTGAATACATCGCCCATCCCTAACTCTTCCATCGTCAAAACTTTGGAGGGAATGGTACGAAATACCGCGCCTGCACCGCGATTTTGGTTAAAAGCATTGACCCGAAAACGTGCTAAGTTTGGAATCTCAAAAGAGAAATCTGTCTCAAAGAACTCTTCGAAATCAGCACGCTGCTTGTCATTCATAATGTCATAAATGAGCTGATGAACCATCTGATGGATCATCGCAGGCATATTGATGCGAGTCATCTCGCCATCGGTACGAATCATCGCAGGCATGCCTGCTGAAATATGTAAATCTGATGCCTTGTGTTTGACAGTAAAACGTAGCAAGTCTTCAATGCTTAACGTGTTTTTTTCAGCCATAATTTGATATTCCTATCTATTCATCAGGGGAAGACAAAAGAGCATAAAGGCTCGTGGTAAACTATCAATCAATCGCCTTATTTAAGCAGGAAATACTGACGCGTTAACCAGTAGACATTCTTTAGCAGCGCTATCATATCCAATAGCCAATGTTAAAGCTTGTAACAATATCATAACAAGACTGTGAGTATTTAACCATCTACTCTTTAGGAAAATATAAAATTATTTACGACTATATTAGACCTCTTGCAAAAGTAGTTGTAAGACACAACGTATATTATTGAACGCTA
>NZ_JAKDJE010000113.1 GCF_030454045.1 Psychrobacter sp.
TAACATCGAATCGCCTAAAAAATAGTCGCTGTCAGTGCCATGGTCGAATGTTCAAAACGCCCTAGCTATCGCTCATAAGTTTAAATAATAGAGCATCGACTAGTTGTGGAGTAAACAAATATGACCATTCATATCGTGTTGGTCGCCCCAAAAATGCCAAGTAATACGGGTAATATCATTCGGTTGTGTGCCAACAGTGGCGCGCAGCTGCATTTAGTCAGACCGTTAGGGTTTGAGCTTGATGATAAGAAACTGCGCCGCGCAGGCCTTGATTATCATGAATACGCGCATTTGCAGGTTCATGAAGATTGGGCCGCAGCGAGGCAAGCCTTGCAATCAGCGGACTGCCACATTGTCACCGCATTGACCACCAAACTCAGTAAACCGTTCTATGAGTATGATTTTGGCGGGCAAGCAGACAGTGAAAAATCTGACAATGACATGCCCAATATCGCGCTGGTATTCGGTTCTGAGACAGCAGGTCTGGCAGATGATATACGAGAAGATATCGGTGCTGATAATTGGCTAAGATTACCAATGTTGGCTGATTCGCGTAGTCTCAATTTATCCAATAGTGTCGCCATATGTTTGTATGAAATATGGCGACAGCAAGGATTCTTGGGTGATGAAGGACGAAGTGTCGGTTATGAAACGCTGACAGTCTACGATCCGAAATAGCGATCCAAAGTAGCGATATACCAAATGAGTCGATGATATGACTCATTCATCAATGCTTACATGGTAAGCAGTTATAGTTATTAGAGACATTTTTATAGGCAGTTGGGCGGCTTTGGTAGCCCAGCTAAGCGATTGACATGGCGCGCAACCAATCCTGTATTAAATAGCTGTTGTAGTTTTTGATTGCTAATATCGTGCTCAGGCAAAGTTTTCTGTAGCCATTTAATCAATGGGCGTGTCGCTGGCGCGTGGTTGAATTTGACAAAAAACGCACGCACTTGCTGCAAAATCTGCAAATGCTCACTCGTTAGGCTGACCTCGAGTGTGTCTGCTAGCTGCTGGGCAAGATCAGGCGTCCAAATTGTATGGTCACACAGATGACCGTCCTGATCTAGTGCGATATTGGTTGCGCCAGTTGTCGAGGTGTGAGCGGTCGTAGAATCATAAGTATTCATAGGGCAATCGTCACCACTTTATCAAACTGACTGTCCTGAGTCAGGCTCACCCATTCTGCATCTGTCAAAAGACGAGTCAGCTTACTGTCTAAATTGAGCTTGGCAGTGGTATTTGTCGTGAGCGCTGCTATATCATCGGCTAGGGCATAAATACCAGTGATACCATCTATTTCATTCTCATTCAGAGAGGCGTTTAACCAGTCAATAAAAGCGGCTGTGGTGCCAAGTAATACAATACTGTCGCCTTTGTTCCAAGTGCGAGACATCTCCTCGGTACTACGACTAAGGGTAGCCATCGAGCTGTGTAATTGATATAAAGTTGCCATAAGGGTATCCGATTGCGTGTTTTATTATTTTATAAATCTGATTATATTACCAACTAAAAAGATAAAATTTGCTCAAAATCTTGAGAGCGAATGGTTTCTGGTGCCAGCATGAGTTGTGAGGTAAGATCTATGGGTAACATGCCAATGACCCAACCGCTATAGACATCATCGGGTAACCAAGCGGCTGGCATGTCATAAAGATCAAGCGATTGGATCATGCCGTGTAAACGTGACTCAGATTGTATCAATAAGCCAAAAACAGGCGCATCTAACCACAGCTGTACTTCATGACCGAATGTTGCTAGTGTCAGTGCAAGGGCACAGCCTTCGTAACTTGCCGCTTCAGTAGGCGTACGAAGCTGAATCAATAATCTCATAATGTATTCCTAAAAATAGTTCACGCAAAAATAACTACCGCCAATCATTGTGATAATAGAGCGTCTATTAAAACGGTATGATGCGGCAGTCATTTTGCATCATCAGAGCGAGCTCGCTGAGCCCCACCAACGTAAATCCTGTCGCTAGATTGTCACCATCAAGCTGATGCCGCGCACCATTCTCCGTATCGCTCACCCCACGGCTGAGTGCGGTGCTGACACAGACAGGCAGTGCCAACTGATATTGTTCAGCCAACATTTGCCATTCTTTGGTCAAATTCATTTGATCAGCGGACTGCCAGCGTAGCCGATTCGCCAGATGCGCCGAATCCCCATAAAAAAAGACATTGAGCAATGGCCGTTTGGTGTTAGGATTGTCATTGTTGTTTGTTTGAGTATCGTCAGCGGATATGTCTTTGAGGTAAGCTTGCGCATAGCGTAGCGCCAGATATGCCAATGGATCACTAGAATCAGCGGTGATGAGCAGTAGTGGGGCAGTTGTAGTCATAAGGCGCAGTGTCACCTATTATTAATGAGGATATTTAAGGGCGAGAAAGTATGATTAAAAGGCTGTATACGAAGCCATTTATTCGATTGGCTAAATTTTATTATTTCTCAACACTATTAGATTAAACGGCTTTTTTCATGATCATGAGAGCGTATCGTAATGAGGCAATCGTAAAACATTTTGCTGAAAGAGGTTTATGCTACCATAAAGCGGCTCAAAGCAAATAGAGTCACTGTTACGAAATATGGCTTTATCTTTTGTGCGGATATATTGAGTATGTTTATTTGATGCTGTGACTGTCTCGTAAGAAAAAATCATAAACTTATGAGCTGGGTTCACGTAGTCTTACCATTCTATGTAAGGAGTTTTTGTCACTATGTTACCTGCTATGCCCTCACGTACGAACAGTGGTACAGATTATCAGCCGACACTAAAGCAGCTTCAAGTACTACAAAAGGCAAGTGAGTTTGCCTATCAAATTTGGGAGAGCCGAACGGTTTCATGCCAGACATTTTTACGTAGCTACCCATTGAACAGTACATTGACCCGTCAGCAAATCGATGATCTGATACAAGACTATACGTTAGATGAAAATTATCAACTCGCTGATGAACCCAAGGTCATGAGCGGATTACGTCATTTGCGTACGCTGTTGATGATGCGCTGGATTTGGCAAGATGCTTTGCAGATGATCAGTCTTGAGCAGTTAACGGATGAGCTATCGGAGTTTGCAGGTGGTTGTATCTCATTTGCCAAGGACTATACCTATCAGCATTTGGCCGCAAAGTATGGTGAGCCAACCTTTATCAATGAACAAGGAAATGTGCAGATCGATGATATGGCTATCATGGCCATGGGCAAGCTTGGCGCTCAAGAGCTCAACTTATCAAGTGATATCGACCTAATATTTATACATCAAGCGCGCGGTGAGACCAATGGTGACAAGGCGAAAGGCACACGTAGTATCGATAACAAGCGGTTTATGACTCGTTTGGGTCAAGGTATTATTAAGCTACTCGATCATAAAACCGCTGATGGTTTTGTCTTTCGGGTTGATATGCGATTACGTCCATGGGGCGATGGCAGTGATCTGGCCATCCATCTCTCAGCGTTACAGAAATATTTTGCCCTGCATGGACGCGCGTGGGAGCGCTTTGCTTGGCTCAAAGCACGAGTGGTTGGACAGATAGACCAGCCATTTTATGAGGCAATTCAGGCACTGGTGAAACCATTTGTCTTTCGCTACTATGTGGATTACAGTGCGTTTTCAGCGCTTAGAGAGATGAAGTCTCTCATTCAAAACCAAGTTGCACAGCGTGAAGATCTAGACAATATTAAGCTGGGTGCTGGCGGTATCAGAGACATTGAATTTATTGTACAAGCGTTTCAGCTGATTTATGGTGGCCGTCATCCTCAGCTACAAATAAAGCCCTGTCTACAGGCAATGCAAGTACTACGCGAGCTTGGATACCTAGAGCAAGCCACCTACGATAACCTACAAGCGGCCTATCGTTTCTTACGTCGACTTGAGCATGCGATTCAGGCGATCAATGATCAACAGACCCAAAAGCTGCCACATGATCCCCATTGGCAACATAACCTAGCCGTGACGCTTGGATTTGATGACTGGCAGGCATTACTGACCCAATTAAATGCTCATCGAGACAATGTGAATGTACCATTTGAGCGTATGGTGACAGAGCGCCAAGTACCTGATAACGAGGATAATGATTTAGAGCCTGAGCATTTAGAGGAGCAAATCAAGCGCTTAAATCAAGTGCTAACAGAAAAAAATCGCCAGTTACTACAGCGGTTTTGGCAATCTAAAATGGTTGCTAACCTAAGCGAAGAAGCCAGAGAGCGCTTGGATGAAGCATACCCTGTCATTGTCCATGCGCTATTAGCCCATCAAGATCAGCAAAAGCTTGCCAACGCAGCCTTGCCGAGGCTGATCGCACTGCTTGAAGCGATTTGTCGACGCTCTATCTATTTGGTGATGATCGCAGAAAACCCCAATGCAACGATTGAGCTGATACCGATGCTCTCGGCCAGCCCATGGATTGCAAAAGAGTTGGCACAATACCCTGTATTGTTAGATACGTTCTTACAGCAACATTATCGCCATTTGCCAGACAAGCCTGAGCTACGTGATATCTTGCGTCAACAGCTATTGCGTGTTGAGCCTAATGATGAAGAAGAGCTACTGAGTGTGCTGCGACTGTTCAAAAAAAACCAAGTATTGGCGGTGGCGGCCAGTGATGTGTTAGCTGAGCGTCCAATCATGAAAGTCTCAGACTCACTGACTTATATTGCTGAGGTGGTACTAGAAGCCGCGCTAGAGCGAGCGTTTGCCGAAATCGTTAATCGTTATGGCTATCCTATCGGTCAAGATGGCGATCCAGTCACTGAGGCTGACTGCGGTTTTGCGATCATTGGCTACGGTAAACTGGGTGGTTTGGAGCTTTCGTACGCTTCAGATTTAGACTTGGTGTTTTTGCACAAAATAAAAGAGCAGGGCATGACCACAGGTGAGAAGTCAGTGAGTGGCATGAAGTTTGCCGCACGTCTGGTACAAAAGCTGATGAATTATCTCAATACCCAAACGCGAGATGGTAGGGCATATGAGATTGACATGCGTCTGCGTCCGTCGGGCAACGCTGGCATGATGGTCGTGTCCTGTCATGCCTTTGAAACCTATCAAATGGACAAAGCGTGGTCATGGGAGCATCAAGCACTGGTGCGCGCTCGGGCGATTTGTGGTGACAGACGAGTGACTGCGCGCTTTTGTGACATTCGCCGAGATGTGCTGGCGCTGCCGCGGACGTTAGAGCAAGTACGCTCTGAGGTCACCAGTATGCGTATCAAAATGCAGAAGCACTTAGGCACCAGCCAGTGGCAGCAACAAGCGGGCAAGTTCCAACTCAAACAAGATGCAGGCGGCATTGTCGATATTGAATTCTTAGCACAGTTTGCGGTATTGGCTTACTCACATGAGCATCCAAGCTTGACCAAATGGAGCGACAATGTCCGTATTTTTGAAGAAGTTGCTTCACTTGGTATTTGGGAGGAGCAAGTTTGTCAGGCATTAACAGATGCTTATCTTAGAATACGTGCTGCGACTCATCAACTGGCACTATCAGAGCAATCATTATTGGTCGATGAGTCGCTTTGGCTAGAAACACGCGCACTGGTACAAGCACAGTGGCAGCATCTAATGGGCGTAAAATCTAACGAATAATAATTTTGAGATTTGTTTTTATTAAGGTCTTGCTGATAGCCAAAGAGGCGCTTAAACTGTAAGGCCTTATAATAATTAAAAACCGTAATTAAAAACTATAGGGTCTCAAACCAAAAGATTTCATTTGCCAATACGGCCAGTGATATAATCGGTCACACATCATTATAATACAGTCAAGTGTTCGTCATAATGAAGCAGTATTTGAGCAATAAAAATGAACGCTGCAGTATTATCACACGATGTTGATCAATACTATTAGGGCGTGTTGAACATTCGACCATGGCACTGACAGCGACTATTTTTTAGGCGATTCGATGTTAAAAATAATAAGTTTAGTCATTCTAAGCGCTTATTTTTAACGATGAAGCGGCAAAAAAGAGTCCTGTCCCCTGCTTTTATCGTTGGG
>NZ_JAKDJE010000051.1 GCF_030454045.1 Psychrobacter sp.
ATCTAGTCATAACACTATGATTGTCAATTATTCTATATATGTCAACACACCCTAGTATATTCGATAACTTTTCTCGAAATATTGTCTATAAATTTAGTAGCAGATGTTACTCTTAATACCGATATAGAGTCAGTGTAAATTGCTTTTATTAATAGCTCTGACAATCGTTGCTGATGAGAAACTCTCTGGCGTGATATCTAATAACAGTGCGATAACGGAAATATTTTCGCAATCAAGTACTATTATGCTTCATTCAATATTGATGCAATAACTATAAAAAACAGGGCTTTAAAAAATGGATACCTTGAATATCCTATACCTCGTAGGGGCAGTACTTATTTTCGCCAGTATCATGGCGAGCACGTTATCGGCGCGTTTGGGTGTGCCCTTGCTATTGCTGTTTTTGATCGTCGGTATGTTGGCAGGCGAGCAGGGTATCTTGGGTATTGAGTTTTCTCAATATGGGCTGGCCAATTTTGTGGGTCAAGCGGCGCTGGCTTGTATTCTATTAGATGGTGGGCTACGTACGTCTTTTAAGTCGTTTCGGGTCGGTCTAAAACCTGCGATTACCTTGGCTACTTGGGGCGTACTGGTCACGGTTTTGGTGCTCGGGGTATTTGTCACGTGGCTACTCGATGTTGATTGGCGCTTTGGGCTATTGATGGCAGCCATTGTGGGCTCAACCGATGCGGCCGCTGTATTCTCTCTACTGCGTAATGGTGGCGTCAAGCTCAATGACCGCGTCCAAGCCACGCTTGAGTTAGAGTCTGGTGCCAACGATCCCTTGGCTATTTTATTAGTAACGGGTCTCATTGCCCTAAACGTCGACCCTGCTGGTGAGACAGCATTTGGCTTTTTGGTTTTACTGTTTCGACAGTTGAGCTTTGGATTGGGTATGGGCTTGCTCTTTGGTTATTTGCTCTCTCGGTTATTACCCAAGATACATCTGGCAGAGGGTATGTATGCCATTTTGATACTCTCCGCTGGCTTGGCGGTATTTGCTGCGACCAACTTGATCGGCGGCAGTGGGTTTTTGGCGGTGTATCTCACAGGGGTGCTCATCGGTAATCACAAAGTGCGCTCAACCGAGCATGTCATGCGAGTGATGGACAGCTTTGCATGGTTGTCGCAAGCGGTATTGTTTGTAGTGTTGGGATTATTGGTCACGCCATCAAACGTCCTCAACGTCTGGCATTATTCGGTGGCGATAGCGGCGTTCATGATCTTTGTTGCCCGTCCTATTGCTGTTTATACGAGCGTGAAGCCCTTTAAGTTTAAAGACCGCGAGATTGGATTTATCTCTTGGGTTGGTTTGCGCGGAGCGGTGCCTATTACCCTTGCGATTTTGCCTGTGATGGCAGGGATAGATAATGCCTTTATGCTCTTTGATATTGCGTTTGGGGTTGTGGTGCTGTCACTGATTTTGCAAGGCACGACCATTCCTACTATGGCGAATTTATTTAAGGTACGTATTCCAACCAATAAAGATCCCAAAGAAGAACACGAGGTTTGGGTGTCAGATAAAGCGAGCATTACTTTGTATGAGTTTGAGGCGCAATCAGGCGCCTTTGCAATTGGTCGTCATCCTATGGGAATCTCAAAAGGCATTAGCCCTGATGAAATCAGCGTATTTGCGTTGGTACGGGGACAACAAATTGTCGTCGTCGATGAACAGACCAAAATAAAATTTGGCGATAGCGTTTGGTACGCCATGCGCGGCAATCATGCGAGCAAAATTGCCAAGATTTTTAATGATACGACGCTAGATCGTAAGGCGATTGATGACTTTTATGGTGATTGGTTGCTATCACCCAGTGTAAAACTCGGAGATTTGCCATTTTTTTCAGAAGCCATGGTCGCCAAACCTTTGGTAAAAACGCTGAAAACGACCGAAGCGGACAGTACCAAAGATATGTGGGAGCAGACGGTCGCTGAGTATGTGACCTCACATTTAGGTACCGCACCCGTTTCAGGCGATACGGTTGTGGTGAACGATGAGTGGTCACTGGTCATCAAAGAAGTAGGCGAAAAAGGTAAGCTTAGAAGCATTGGTCTCAAGCATCAACGACCGTATGTAGAAACGGCGTAGTCGCATTTTAGGCACATTTTAGTCGTACCCTCATAACAAGTTCATCATCTTGTGCAAAAAGTCAGCCACTTGTTTGTGTTGATTCTCGCGATACGCCCAATGATGCTCGACATCGTAGCTTGCTTCATTGGGTAGGAGTATTTTCATCAGTCCCATGCCCTCATAACGTCTCGCCAAATCACGCGGTAAGTACCCCACATGATGGCCTGCAAGGATCAGCTGCGCAGTTGCCTCCATGTGATAAGTGGTGGCGCTCAAGGTTTTGGGGCGGATATGATTGATATGATGCTCGACCACGTAGCCCCTTTTTATCCACGGATAATTCTGCTCTAAATCTTCAAAAGTCAATCCTTCTGAGTTATAAAATAGCTTATGCTCACGTCCGCAGCAGACCACTTGTTTTTCGACAAATGCTGGCTTAAACGTCAGTAACGGCGGAAAGCTACCAAAATAACCCACACCAATGTCACTCTCGTTACTTAAGAGCTTTTCTAGCATGCTCTCAGGGCTTTGTACGTCGATAGAAAAGTGGATCAGCGGGTTATTTCGATAGCTGCTGGCAAGGCGCTGTCTAAGCGCGTCATAAAAAAACTTGGGCATCTGATCAATCAAGCAAAGCCTAATATGACCACCATGAACCGAGTCTAATTGCTTAATATAATGCAGTTGATGCTGAAAGCTTGCGACCGATTCGGTAAAGCCCAAACATGCCTCATAGACAGCCGCGCCATCCTCAGTCAGCTTAAAACCCGCTCGACCGCGATGACAGAGCGTCATACCCAAGCGATCTTCTAAATGAGTTAAGTGTCCACTAATCACCGAGGTTGTGACATTCAAACGCGACTGAGCGGCAGTCACGCCTTGACACTCCACGATAGCCATAAAGCTACGTAGGGTTTTGATGTCTATTTTTATCAGCTCATCCAATATCATACCTGACTCCTTACTTTCGCAATAACGTGTTATCGCAACAAATTGCTTTATCCATTAAACCTACTTTATCAAGCAGTAGTATTTTTCTTAAACTTCTGATAATAACCGATAAAACCACTTTACTACGAAAAAGCAGAAGTTTACTTCTAAATTTTACCATGGTTCCTTCCCTTATATTTATGTATTGTCAATTGTATGTAGCAAATTGTGTATATAAATCAAATAAAATAGGGAAGTAACTGATGACATTAAATCAACCATTAAGTGGCAACGATATGCCAAGATTTGGCGGCTTCGCTTCTATGATGCGCTTGCCAACGCAATCTGATGCAGAAGGGTTAGATGTGGCATTCGTTGGCGTGCCGTTAGATATTGGCGCCTCAAACCGTAGCGGTGCCAGATTGGGGCCAAGACAGATTCGTGATGAGTCAAGAATGATTCGACCTTACAACGTGGCGACACGTGCTGCGCCATTTGAGTCACTGCAAGTGGCTGATATCGGTGATGTGCCTATCAATACGTTTAACCTACTAAAAAGCGTCGATATCATCGAAAAATTCTATACCGATAAAATCGTTAAACATGGCGCAATTCCGCTCACACTGGGTGGTGACCACACCATCGCACTGCCTATCCTGCGGGCACTTGCCAAAAAACACGGCCCAGTTGGCATGGTGCATATCGATGCCCACGCGGATATCAATGATGACATGTTTGGCGAAAAAATCGCTCATGGCACGCCGTTCCGCCGCGCTGTCGAAGAAAACCTCATCGATGGTAATCGCGTGGTGCAGATTGGTCTGCGTGGTACAGGCTATAGCGCCGAAGAGTTTGACTGGTCAACCCAGCAAGGGTTTCGTGTGGTACCGGCAGAAGAGTGCTGGTATAAGTCGCTGACGCCGCTCATGGCAGAAGTACGCGAAAAGCTAGGCGATGGCCCTGTTTATCTAAGTTTCGATATCGATGGGATTGACCCTGCATTTGCACCCGGTACAGGCACGGCTGAGATCGGTGGTCTGACCTCCACGCAAGGCATCGAAATCATACGCGGGATGCGTGGTCTTGATGTGGTCGGTGGTGACTTAGTCGAAGTATCACCGCCATACGATCCATTTGGTAACACCTCTGTACTGGCGGCGAACCTGCTGTTTGAGATGCTATGTATCCTACCTGGCGTACGCTACGACGACAAGGTAAAAGCTGTCTACTAGTAGCAGACACTGATTGGCTAGAGTTGGCGCATAAGGCGGTTGCCCAATGCGGTACATTAGGGATAGCAGCCTGATGAGATGGTGACCAGTGTGTTGAGTTGCTGGTATGAAAATAATTCGGTTAAGGAAGACCCCAATGAGTAAATCCTCTTCGTTTTTTGGTCAAGACACGCTATCTCCAAATGAGGCTGGGCACAGTCTAGGCTCGGTTGGTACGTTTGCGCTTTGGTTTGGCGCAAATGTTGTCGTGACGACTATTTTAACAGGGATGTTGTTGGTTCCTGATTTGCGCTTTACAACTGCTATTACCGTAGTGCTGATAGGTTCTTTAATCGGTGCGATACCTTTGCTACTGGTTGGGCTGATGGGTCAGCGTACCCGCTTGCCATCAATGGTGTTAACGCGCCGTGCCTATGGGCCAGCTGGCAGTAAACTTATTTCATTGGTCAATACAGGGGTGCTGATTGCATGGAGTTGTATTCAGGCGCTACTGGCTGGCATGAGTCTCGATTATGCGGTCGATGCCACTATTGGCTATAGCAATCTGCCGCTATTTGTGATTTTAAGCGAGGTGGCTGTCTTGCTAATAGTGCTAAGAGGCCATCTTGGGATTGAACGGGTTGAGCGTTGGGCAGCAATGGCAATGGCCATACTGACGGTAGTCGTACTTTATCAGCTTAATCAACATTATGCGGTGTTTAAGCTGTTTGCGATGCCTATTGAGACACGTAGCGGTATTACTTTGGGAGTTGCCTTTGACATTGTCATCGCTACAGCATTCTCGTGGATATCTTTAGCAGCCGATTATAACCGCAATTGTAAGAGTGACAAGATTGCTATTTGGGGCACGTATTTGGGCTATTTGATAGCCACCTTGGTAGCCATGGGCTTGGGTGCGATGATATCTGGTCTGTCTATCATGTATGGTTTGGAACAGAATATGACCCGACACGCTTGCTTGCAGACTTTGGTTTTGGTTTGCCTGCCGCCTTGGTGATTTTCTTTTCGGTCATGACGACCAATGTGATGGCAGTCTATAGTGCTACGTTATCTTGTATGAATGTCGCGCCGAATATGAGCTTTTGGAAACCTGCTCTTGTCATCGGTTTGGTCACTATCTTTGGGGCGCTAATTCCGGGTATTTTGGATCAGTTCCAAAACTTCCTGCTGGTCGTGGGCGCGCTATTTATTCCTGCATTTTCAGTCATGATTGTCGATTACTTCCTTGTGGGCAAAGAAGGCTATACCGCAAAACTGCTTGACGCCACGCATCAATTGGGACATCCGACGGCAAAGATTGCCATTGCAGCCTACTTGATTGGCGCAGCGCTTGCAGCTTATTGGACACTGATTGCACCGCCGTCATTTGGTGCGTCATTACCCGTCTTTATCATCACAGGTTGTCTCTACTGGTTAGGTGCGACGGTGTTTACCCGTCCGAGTGAGGTTGTTACTCCAGCTCAAGAGAAGGGGGTATTATGAAACTGATGATCGCTCAAACCAATCCCTTATGGGCTGAACCAGTCGCCAACCTAGAGGCACTAGAGTCGCTTTGTCGCCTCGCTGTAGAAGCAAAAGTCAATCTGATTGCACTACCAGAGCTTGCATTCACAGGCTACAACATCTTTGAGCGCCTTGATGATTTAGCGGAAGCGATCGATGGGCCAATTGTGACCCAAGTGGCAAAGCTGGCTGTTCAGTACAAGTTACATGTGTTGTTTGGTCTCGCTGAGCGCCGTCCTAGTGGCAAGCTGAGTAATGTTGCTATCTTGATAGATGACAACGGACAGCATCTTGCGACTTATGACAAGCACTACTTGTGGGATCGCGAACACGAGTTTTTTACAGCAGGCAAAAAGTCCTGCGTCGTCGATACGCGATTTGGCAAATTAGGCTTGATGATTTGTTATGACAATGAGTTCCCAGAAGTGGCAAGAGAGCTTGCGCAGGCAGGCGCGCAAATCATCCTATCACCGACAGCAAACATGCTACCAAATGCAGAACGTCAAGTTCTCCAAATACGCGCTCGTGCCATGGACAATCAATGCTTTGTCGCTTGTATCAATCGCTCGGGTGAGGAAGACAATCTTCAGTACTGTGGCAATAGCATTGTCGCTGGTCCCGACGGTGAAGTGCTCGGTAGACTTGACTTAGCGGCTGGCACGATGATCGTTGATATCGATCTTGCCCGTATTGATGAGAGCCGTACGCACCAAGATTATCTCAAAGATCTACAGGTTTCTGATGGAGCTGACTTATGAGCGAACAATCATTAGCGCGTATCAAGCCAGAGAACTGGTATCGCACCACCGCGCATAGCGATGGTATTACGCTCATCGATGAACCGTGGATCAAGCCATTTTTTCGCTGCAATCTGTGGCACGTGCGCGGCAGTCATCGTGATTTGTTAGTAGATTTCGGATTAGGCGCAGTGCCGCTGCGTCGTCACGTGGCTCTACTTGCTGATCGCGATATCGTGGGCGTTGCCAGCCATACGCATTTCGATCATATCGGCGCTGCCAGCGAGTTTGACTGCTGTCACGTGCATTCTGCTGAAGCCCATATTCTCGCTGAACTAGACAATGCCCGTACGTTGGCGGATATGTTTGTCAATGATGAGATGTTTGACGCGCTACCGCCCGAGCCTTACGCCCATTGCGGCTATAAAATCATTGCACCTGCCAAAATTATGCAACTAGAAGATGGCGATATGATCGATTTAGGTAATCGTCAATTTGAGGTGATTCATACACCCGGTCACTCACCAGGCGGTATCGCTTTGTGGGAAGCGGCTAGCGAAACGCTCATTTCTGGTGATCTTATCTATGACGGTCCATTGATCGAAGATACATGGCACAGCGACATGACTGACTATGCCAAGAGCATGCGCCGTCTCAATGCGCTGCCTGTGCGTGTTGTTCATGGCGGTCACTTTCCCAGTTTTTCAGGCAAGCGTCTGCACGTGATGATCGATGACTGGTTAAGGCATCATGATTTGTGATTTATTGCATTTAGCTAGAATCTAAAACAAATGGTTATTCAACATAAATAGCTACTCAAAATAAATAACGACGCTAAATAAAAAGCTATTTCAAATAAAACACCTAACCCAACACTGATTAAAATTTTAGGATGATTACCCCATGACCCAATTGACCCAAACATCTCTTTCATCATTTGACACCCAGCCTCTGACCTGCGGTGAGTTGCTCGTCCAGTGGCTAGAATACTATGGAGTAGAGACCGTCTTTGGCATACCGGGGGTACACACAGTAGAGCTATATCGCGGCCTACCCAATACCAATATTCGCCATGTGACCCCGCGTCACGAGCAAGGCGCTGGGTTCATGGCTGATGGTTATTATCGTGCCTCTGGCAAGATCGGCGTATGTTTTATCATCACAGGTCCTGGCATGACCAACATTATGACGGCGATGGCGCAGGCATTGGCTGACTCCATACCGATGTTAGTGATCTCTAGTGTCAATAAAGTCAAAGATACGGGAAGTGGAGAGGGGCACTTGCACGAGTTGCACGATCAACAGGGTATGGTCAGTAATGTGGTGCTCGCAAGTAAAACTATCTGGCAGCCTGAGTCATTGCCCAAAGTTATCGCAGAAGCTTTTGCCTTATTTAATGGCGCACGTCCAGGACCAGTCCATATCCAGTTGCCTATTGATGTCATCACCGCTGATGCCAGCCATGTTGCCAAGCCGCCTAGTCTAAGGGGTGTAACTAATAGCTTAGCGTCACCACAAGTGATGAGAGCGCTCCCAAACCCTGCACAGTTAGATTTGATTGTTGAATCATTAAAAACCGCAAAAAACCCAGTGCTGCTTTACGGCGGTGGCTGTGTCGATGTCGATCACGATGCGCAAAAACTGGCAGAGCTGATCGATGCGCCCACGTTTTTGACCATCAATGCCAAAGGGCTACTGCCACCTGCTCATCCGTTGAGCTTGGGTAGTAACCAGTCATTAGAAGCAGGCCGAGCGGTGATTACAGAGGCAGATTGGGTGCTCGCCATTGGTACTGAGCTTGGCGAGACCGATTACGATGTGTTTTTTAATGGTGAGTTCAAAATCAATGGCACACTGGTGCGTATCGACTGCGATGCCCAGCAATTGCAGCGTCCGTTTAGAGCGGATATCGCGGTATTGTCTGACGCGCAGATGGCTATTAGTGGCCTGTGCAGTCGTTTAGAAAATCAAATATCAAACGGTCAAGTATTCGATCATCAAGCATTGTCACGCGTGAACGAGGCAAAACAAGCCTTTTTACAAGATACAACTCCAGACTTTGTGGGTCAAAACGCCTTATTAAAACTGATTCGAGATGAAGTGGAAGGTGTGATTTTTGTGGGCGACTCAACCCAACCTGTCTATAGCGGCAACCTTGGCTTTGAAGCATTGGCAACGCGCAAATGGTTTAACTCCTCAACGGGCTTTGGCACGTTAGGGTATGGCTTGCCCGCCGCTATTGGTGCCATGATTGGCTCGAACCTACCAGTCGTTAGCTTAATCGGTGATGGCGGGATTCAGTTTACCATTGCAGAGCTTATTTGCGCAGCAGAGCTTGAGCTGCCATTGATTGTCCTGTTATGGAACGACCAAGGGTATGGTGAGATTCGACGTTATATGGAAGAGGGCGGCCTGCCACTGATCGGCGTCAATATTAAAACGCCAAACTTTGAACCATTAGCCGCAGGGTTTGGGGCAGGGTATCGCAGAATTACGGACAAGCAGCAATTGCTAGAGGCGCTAAAAACAGACACGACAGGCAAGCAACCGATCATTTATGAGATTGATGAAGCGGATGACTTTCTCAAAGAGATGGGTGAGACGGTTACCTATTTTAGTTAACGGTACTCATAAACAATGCTCAAAGGACTATAAACGCGGGTCGCTCAAGGAAAAATGTCCATTAGAGCAAACCTCGCGATTGGTCAGATAAAAAACGGAAAAACTGGCGATCACCACCCATTAAGGAGAAGGTAAATGACGAATGCTATTGATAAATCGCAGCAACCGATATTAGGAAACGATGTCGATCCAAACACACCGCAGGCAGGGCAGTGGCGAGCGTCAATGTGGAAGTTTCTGCTATTTTCAGCATTGGGTATTGCGCTATTTATCATACCGTTTCAGTGGGATGGTAAGGTCACCATTTTATTGGGCGTGTTGACCGATACTTTGCAAGCAATATTGGGCGGATTTGTGGTCTATATCACCATGGCGATCGTGACCATTTCCTGTCTTGGGGCACTGGCAGTAAAGGTATTAAAACCCAATTTGGCTGAAGGCTCACTGATAAAAAACCTTTTTGATGTTGATTGGTTTTGGCTGACCACGCGTTTGTTAGGGATGGTGTTTGTTTGGATGATTTATCTGCAAGTCGGCCCTGAGTTTATTATTAATCGCAATACGGGCGGCGTCATTTTTGAAGACTTGATCCCTATTCTGATTCCATTGTTCTTCTTTGCCATTTTATCGCTACCATTTTTGACTGACTTTGGTCTCATGGAGTTCTTGGGCACATTGGCCAGCAAGATATTTGTCAAACTGTTTAAACTACCAGGTCGCTCTGCCGTTGATGCGATGTCTTCTTGGTTTGGGGCCGCATCTATCGGCCTGCTGGTCACCATGCAGCAGTATGATAAGAGTTTTTATAGTCAGCGTGAAGCAGCCATCATTGCCACCACCTTTTCAGTGACTTCCATCGCCTTTACCTATGTGGTTGCCAAAACCATTGGCGTGGACAATAACTTTGTCTATTTTTATCTGACCATTGCGCTGACTGGGTTTATCGCTGCGATCATCATGCCGCGTATACCGCCATTGTCAATGAAGCCTGACAGCTATCATTCTGGCAAAAGTATGTTAGACGAAGGCATTCCTGCTGGATATACCACTTACCAATGGGCGGTCAATCGCGCCGTCACTCGCGCACACTCTATGCCAAGCTTGGGTTACGTGTTCAAACGCAGCGTGGGCAATTTGTTTGATATTTACTTTGGATTGATCCCAGTTGTCTTTGCTATCGGTACGATTGGCTTGGGCTTAGCAGAGTATACGCCTGTCTTTAACTGGCTTGCGACCCCACTTGTGCCATTGCTTGAATGGTTGCAGATTCCAGAGGCGGCAAAAGCTGCACCTGCCATGATTATGGGCTTTGCGGATATGTACTTGCCAGCGCTGGTCGGTAAAAGCATTGAGAGTGAAATGACACGCTTCATCGTGGGTGCCGCCTCAATTACGCAGATTATCTATATGTCTGAAGTCGGTGCGCTGATTTTGAAATCAAACATCAAACTCAACATATTGGAGCTGTTTGGGATTTTTATCCTTCGTACGCTCATCAGTTTGGTGGTGATTACCTCAGTCGCGCACCTGCTTTATTAGTCGCAGATTCAATATCAATAAAGCATATAACGTAAAAAATAATTGGTTTTTCTGTCATCAGATAAACCGATTATTTCATCAATTACGTTGCACGTGCTATGCAAATAAATAAAATTTTATCCAAAAATATAAGGCAATTAACCATGGTGGAATTGATGAACGCTACAAGCCTAACCAGAGAAGGCGCAACACAAACGGCTCAAAATGAAGTTGTGTTAAATGCGGCCTATATCAATGGCGACTGGATTGAGATTGAAGCGCCTGCGACTGACTCTGATAACACAGACTTTGATCATACAAATAACCATGCCTTATATGATCCCAACTCAGGAGAGGTAATTGCAACGACGCGCCTATGTACCAATAATCATGTAGAGACAGCGGTCAAGGCTGCCTCTGAGGCTTATGACAGCTGGTCGCAGATTGACGTCAGCGAGCGCGCCCGTTATCTGAATGCGATTGCAGCCTCTATGGAGCAGCAATTTGATAAGTTGGTTGGGCTATCGGTGCTAAATAACGGTAAGCCAATTGAGGAGGCCAAGATAGACGTGGGAGACGCTATCGCCTGCTATCGCTACTATGCTAATTTGATAAGCGATCAAGACACATGGTCTGAGGTGTCCACGCTTGAGTCAGGCCTACGACTGCTAAAGACCTACGCGCCTGTGGGTATTTGTGCGCTGATTACGCCTTGGAATTTCCCTATGGTGACGACTGCTTGGAAGCTAGCACCGGCGCTAGCGGCGGGCTGTACTGTATTATTAAAACCGTCTGAGGTGACGCTATTACCAGAGCTGATGCTGGGTAATATCCTATCCAAGATAGGACTGCCCAAAGGCGTGGTGAATATCTTACCGGGTGCGGCGGAAGTGGGCGCTGCCATGACCAGCCATCCGCATATTGATAAAGTCTCGTTTACCGGCAGTAATGTGGTGGGCGAAAAAGTCATGAGCCAAGCGGCGACAAGTGTCAAAGACATCAGCCTAGAGCTGGGCGGCAAGTCAGCCATCGTGGTATGTGCAGATGCCGATATCGACCATGCCTGTGATTTAATCATCGGTGGTATATTTACCAATGCTGGCCAAATATGCTCGGCTACTTCACGACTGATCGTCCATCAAAGTATTGCCGAACCACTATTTGCGACCTTAAAAGCAAAAACGGAGAGTCTACAAATTGGTGATGGCTTTGATGCTGATACACAAATGGGTCCACTGGTCAGCGTACAGCAACTAAACCAAGTCAAAAACTACTTTGATATTGCCACGATCGAACAGCTCACATGCTTAACGGGGGGCGAGGTAATTGACGCTGCAGGCTACTTTGTATCGCCAACCATTTATACAGAGGTGCCAACGACCAGCCAATTATGGATGGAAGAAGTGTTTGGTCCTGTGTTGGTCAGTACAACTTTTACCGACAATGCAGAGGCCATTCGCTTGGCCAATGATAGCAAGTTTGCCTTGGCAGCGACCATTGTGAGCGCTGATGAGGCTGCGGCACTGGAGATGGCACTGCAAATTCAAGCAGGACACATTTGGATCAATGAGCAACAAATCGTGCTACCAGAAGCAGGCTGGGGCGGGTTTAAGCAAAGCGGAATCGGGCGTGAGCTGGGCAGCGATGGTTTATCCGCTTACCAAAAGAGTAAACATGTATTGCTGACTGATTGAGTCGCTCGTAGTTTTATTAGCTGTTTTAGAACTTCGTACCTAGCTGTTAATATCGTTATTGATAGCTAGCGTCCAAACCTGTTCTGCAAGTCAGGTTACTTATCGGTAAATGCCTAACTAACCACGACGCCATGTATGGTATTTTTCTAACCAGTTCAATACGGCTTCAGGGGCGTGATTACGTTTCCATTCACCAGCGACGTATTTGTTGCCTTCCGCCCATGTCGGGTAGGTATGAATTGTACCCAATATTTTATTGAGCCCCAAACCATGTTTCATCGCCAGTACAAAATCGCTCATCAAGTCACCAGCATGCTCAGCCACTATCGTCACCCCTAGGATTTTATCTTTGCCTTTAGGGGTGATGACTTTAATAAAACCTTTGGCGGCGCTATCAGTAATCGCACGATCTAGCTCTTTAAAGTCATAGCGCGTCACTTCAAAATCAATCCCTTTGTCGATTGCTTCTTGCTCGTTCAAACCCACGCGAGCGACTTCTGGATCAATGAAAGTCGTCCATAGAATTACTCGGTAATCCACCTTGAATTTCTTAAAGTAACCAAACAAGCCATTGACAGCAGCGTACCACCCTTGATGCGACGCCACATGTGTAAACTGATAGGGCCCGACGATTTGATAGTGTCGCGCAGCAGGTAACGTGAGGTCAAAAAAGCAAGCGTTGCACCGGTACTGGAAGCAGACGAAGCAATAAGTAAGCCTTGCACCAAACCGAACAGTGCCCCAGCTGCCAGCGTCAAAATAGTAGCGCTAGGTAAGGAGAGAGCAGTGACGACCACATAAAGTAAAAAGAATCCACCAATAATCAAGAATGGTGACTGCGCTTTGTACGCATCAAACTGCGCCATCGATCCTTTTAAGCCCTCAAGCGTCAATAATTGATTGAGATCAAAATAAAAAAACTGGCCACTACGATCAGTAGAAATAGTATTAAAAATATTCTTTTCATCATGATTGGTCTGGCCTCATAGTCTGGTGAAGGCGACCGTTATCGCTTTATGATCCAAATGCTGACGGTGTGCGCTAACGGCGGTATGCGCTAACATAGCAATACGAATATGGATGACGCGACTGTGATAACAGTCAGAACGCTTGCCTTTATAGTATATGGCTTGGGCTGCGTTGTCTGGTATTTATATCAGCATCTCACAAATAAAAGCAGCCCTTCATAGAACGGATGCTCCATGAAGGGCTGCTGTTTGAATGCTTATCTAATCGCTGCGTGAACAGGCGAGAGATTACCACATCAAATCGTCTGGAATCACATAAGCGGCGTAAGGATCATCTTCTTCTGGCGTGTCTTCAGCGGTATCGTTGGACACGACCATAAACCCTTCCATTTTTGTATCGATACGATCTGCGAGTGGGCGCGGCAGTAACGCGTAGCTGTCTTCTAATCGTGCAATCACCACGTGACCGGCGACGATTTGATCGTATAGCTTTTGCGTGATGGATATTTTTTTCACTTTAAACGCATCGACGAATTGATAGCTAACGTCACCATCCGTATCGGCTATCTGATGCTGCTTAATCATTTGAATGATGTTAGCCCTCAGCGCCTTTTCTTCTAAAGCTTGCTGTTTTTGCTGATTGAGCTTTTGGTCTTTCTCAAGCTTTTGCGCTTGAGCCTCTGCCAATGCTTTTTTGGTCTCTAAACTCTCTGAGTCGCCAATACGCTTGGCATGCTGCGTTTGCTTGCTGATTTTTTTGGCTTTTTTACTATCGACCAATCCAGCCTTTAATAGTTGAGCCTGTAGGGCGTTCTTTGCCATAATTCAATCACCTAAATAACGATACGTAAGTCTTAAATACTGAATCATAAATACTAAAAGAGGTATTGTAGCAAACTTTACTAACGCTTGTGGTTAGACAATGACCAGAGTTCATCGGGGTGTTAAAACAATACTCTTGTAAACTATATAAAATAATAGTGCTAGCACGTTTGTGATTTTACAAAAGCGTGTACATCGCTGGATGAAACCGACCAAATTGGGTATCATCCAATTAAGAGAGCAGTTTTTAGAAACATCTCTCAAACAATGGGCATAGCTTGGTCATATATAACAAGCTGTATGGGATTAAATAACATATCTAAGGACAGATTATGACAACATCACAGCACATTCTAGCCTGTATTGACGGCTCAGCAGTGACTGAATCGGTTTGTGACTATGCCGCATGGTATGCCAGCAAACTGAACTTGCCTGTTGGGTTGCTGCATGTCAGCGACATCCCTGCTTCAGTCAGACGTGATCTGTCAGGCGCGATAGGGATAAACAGTCGCCAGTTTTTGTTAGAAGAGTTGTCCCAGCTAGATGAGCAAAGGGCAAAAGTCGTCAATAGCTATAGCAACGCCTTAGTACAAGATGCAAAAAGCCATATCAAAGACAGCTTTGCGGATGTCAATGTGCGCATTTATCAACGTCATGGTAAATTGCTTCCTAGCATCGAGCATTTCAAAGAAGAAAATCGCGCGATCGTCATGGGCCGCCGCGGCGAAGACCACAAAAATAGCCGCATCAATATCGGCAGCCAAATCGAAACGGTAGCTCGCGCATCGGATATCCCTATACTGATTTGCTCAGAGACTTTTAAAGAGCCTAGCTCATATATGATTGCTTTTGATGGTAGCAAGACCTCTATAAAAGCGGCATGGATGGTCGCAAAAAGCCCATTATTGAAAGGTTTGGAAGGCCACATCGTGATGGTCGGCAATCATAATGATGCCGCCAAGCAAAGCATGAGCGCGGCTGCTGCAAAATTGGAAGATGCAGGTTATATCGTTGAGGCGCATCACCTGTCTGCTTCTGATGCGGTCGATGGGTTATTAACGTTTCAAGTCGACAACGATATTGACATCATGGTGGTCGGTGCTTATGGACACTCTAAATGGCAGCAGTTGTTTCTTGGCAGTACCACCACAGAGATCATTGCAAGTACCTTATCCCCTGTAATTTTGGTACGCTAATGGATGCATTAATAAATTGTCATGAGTCGCTTGTTTTTCGATAAAGTGACACTAAATTAAGGCCGTGCCTTGTTCGAGACACGAGCGATCAGTGTATCGCTCTCAGCAGCGCAATATTCATAAAGAGGATTGGTTATCGATATTTTAGATAACCAATCTATATCTCATAACGGCTCACTTGCTGACGCCACTCATTCTATCTTTGGAACCCCTTATGCGTATCAATGCAGATTTTTCACGTCGTGCTTCGCTAGCACCTGAAGACCACGGGTGGGTCAAATCACCACAGAATGGCGTGGAGCGAGTGATGCTTGACCGTATAGGAGAGGAGAGGGCGCGTGCGACGAGCCTAGTACGTTATGCACCGAACTCTTATTTTCCGCACCACCTGCATCCCGGCGGTGAAGAGATTCTAGTATTGTCAGGGACTTTTTCTGCAGACGATACCCATTATCCGGCAGGTTGGTACGTGCGCAATCCACCAGCATCCGGTCATAGGCCTTATAGTGATGAAGGCGCAGTGATTTTCGTTAAACTACGGCAGGTGTCACCTGGTGAAACGCAGCATGTGGCCATCGATACTCACGATGGTGCCAATTGGCAGCGACAACATAATCGCGATGTATGTCCTCTGTTCTCAGATGATGTCGAGCAGGTGAGCTTGCAACGTATAGAGGCAGGAGAGTTGCTACTTGATACACCAGTGCCCAATGGTGCAGAGCTATTGGTATTGGCAGGCGAGCTCATAGAGGATAGCCAAGTATATCAGCGATGGAGTTGGCTACGGCTGCCTGTAGGGGAGTGTGGGCATATCAGCGCAGGGGCTGCTGGCGCTACTGTCTATCTAAAAACAGGGCATCTCAGCCAAGTCATCGGAGACAAGCCAGACGATACCTAAAGACCTATGATCAATAACACTGCGCTGATTGCTAATCATGGATTGAGCCTGATTGCTTATTAATTTGACTCATCAATTTGAATGGTTAGCGCCAGCATGAAGTGACCTATTTAGCTGATTTATATAACGTATCACCTCGTCTCAAGCCAGATAAACGGCTCTATATCAATACAGCCCTTTCTTAGACAACATCACAAGTCCGCTTCTAAAAATAGTTGATTTCTTCTATCCATGTCTTATAGTCAATCCATAATAAAATTAGCACAGCTCATATCATTGAACAGTTTAGGTAGATTATTCTCCATCCACCCTTGTCGTAGAAACTTAGCCTGTGCCCACTTTTTTTCAATAGGGTTTAAATCAGGGCTGTAAGGCGGTAGAAATAACAAGCGATGACCATACCTGTTGAGTAATCTCTGAACGCGCTTATGAAAGCTGGCGTTATCCATGACGATTACGCATCTCGTTTTGAGGCATGGTATTAGCGTGTTTTTGCACCATTGGTAGAAAAGGCTCTACTATATATTAGTACACGCGCAGAACACCTCGAGGTTATCAAATACTAAGCATTATTGGTATAAAGAATTTACTCAGTCTGTTGAACTATCTATTTGTAGACTAAGCCTCTTTCATCGGCTCTTCATTCTCAAAGTCAGCCAGCATGTCTGTGATCAGCTGATCTTTTTTGTGCCATACCTGCTCAACCCAGTCAAACATCTGTGCTTTTACCGCGTCATCTGTTTCATAACCGCCATTTTTGATTGCCGTAAATAAGTCTTCAGGTATTTCGATATGACGCACATCGACGCCTAGACGTTTGATGTTGCCTTTCCATAAGTCACTATAAGTGGGTATGCCGTCAGGATAGACGATCGTCATGTCCAAGATACCATCGATCTCTGAGCCTAGGGCGCTCAAAGCAAGTGATAATCCGCCAGCACGGGGCTTGAGCAAGTGCTTATAGGGTGAATTTTGCTTATCACGTTTGCTAGGGGTGAAGCGCGTTCCTTCCAAATAATTTAGCAAAGTGAAAGGCTTATCTTTGAGTAGCGCACAGGCTCGTTTGGCCTCTTCGATGTCTTTGCCCTTTAAAGCAGGATTTTTGGCAATGGCTTCTTTAGAATGTCGACGCATCATAGGAAAGTCGAGAAAGTAGAAAGCCTGCCCAATCACCGGAATATAGATGAGCTCAAACTTGGTAAAAAAGCGCGTCAATGGTAGGCGTTTTTCACTGATATATTGCATGATGCTGGTATCGACCCACGATTGGTGATTGCTGATCAGTAGGTATTGTCCGTCTGTGTGTACATCATCAGGCAAGCTGATACGCCAGTCTTTACGAGGCAGGACATTGTCGATGACGGCATTATTACTATTGATCCAGTAATTGGTGACATCGATAACGGCTTTGTCAGCGATAGCAGCACCCGTGAAGGCTTTGGCGGCGCCCATTATCCATACAGGAGGTCCTGCTAAGATACTATTAAAGGTAATCACACCCGTGGCTGTGGTGAGTGATGCGGCTTTACCCAATTTTGGGGCGCGTTCATGTAGTTTTTGAACGATTGATTTCAATCGCATAGTAAGTCCTTTTTCTCATACCAGTGATGAGGTATTGATAATATTACTGCATGATTTTAGCAGAAATAAATCTTAGTGTACGAGTGTTAACAAAAAATAATACACAGTACCTTTAGTAAAAAGTATTATTTTTGCCATAAAAAAGCGTACTAAGGCATGACCTTGTAAATACTCCATTCTTAACACAACATCATCGTAGAATAATTAAGCCACCTGCCTGTACTCGGCAGGTGTCATATCATTAAGTGAATCATGGGGTCTTTCGTTGTTATAAACCTTGATCCAGTCTTCAGTCAACTTACTAACCTCGTTTAAATTATTAAAAAGATAACAGTCTAAAACCTCATTGCGGTAACTGCGATTAAACCGTTCAATATAAGCATTCTGATAAGGACAGCCAGAAGATCGTAGCAAGATGCTCTCATGGTTGATGTTTTTAGCAACTGGTCTGGGCCTTTATTCTGGTCAGTCTGTGCATTTTAGACACAAGGCGCCAGAAAAAATCCCCTATGCGATGAACCGCTATCTTCGTGAGGCTGAGCGTCATTACGAAGTGCTCGACACCCATTTGGAAGGCCGTGAGTATTTGGTTGGAGACGAGTATTCAATCGCTGATATCTCCGCATGGGGTTGGATAGACAAGGCAACGGTGGTATTGGGCGACGCAGGGTTAGATAATTATCCTAATCTAAAACGTTGGTTTGCCACTATTGATGCCCGTCCTGCGGTGCAAAAAGCGCGTAAAATTCCTAAAGGCATCGACTTTAAAACTGAGTTGGATGAGGTTGCTGCACGCGCGCTTTACCCGCAGAATTTTGATAATAACAGCAAAGAGGCGTAAAACGCTTTATAATAAAAAAGTGATTAAAAACAGCAACTAAGGTTGATTCTATAAACTTTGCCTTAAAATAGGTTTTGAGGCAAAGCGATTAAGGTAAAAATTATGAGTGCTCCAATAAAGTTCAATCGCGAGGATGTGATCGAAAAAGCAAAAAATCTCTATTGGGAAAAAGGCTATCACGCAACCTCGATGCGCAATCTGCAAGACGTCATCAATATGCATCCTGGTAGTATTTATGCCGCTTTTGGTAGTAAAGACAAGCTCTTTATAGAGTCCTTAAACCGTTATGCGGCAGATGATGCCAAGCGTTTGGCTGACTGTATGGAGCAAAAAGACACCGTGCTCGATGGATTAAAACATTTTATCCATACCGTCATCGTAGTCAATAAAGCGACAGCACCAAGTGGTATGTGCATGATTGTAAAAACGATCGCTGAATTGACTCAGAATGATAGCCCCGAGCTATTGGCACATGCCACAGAGATTTTGGAAGAAATTGAGGCATCATTTGCCACGTTATTCGCACAAGCTATTGATAGTGGTGAAATCAGTGCAGAGAAAAACCCGATTGAATTGGCACGCTATCTTCAAATTCAGATCATAGGTCTGAGGACGTATGATCAGATTACCAGTGATGACGCTGCGGTAGAAAAGTACATCGATGATATTTTTAAAAACATCGTATAAAGACTGATACTTTTTAGCGAAAACACCCTGACTGTCTACTTAAACAGTCAGGGTGTTTTTTATTGGCCATTTAATAAGAGTCGTTACGGTGTATTGGTAGAGTCGGTAGGGTTATCTCGAATGAATTTAAGTAGCAGCTCAGCCAGCGTTTCACCTTGATCTTCTTGAAGAAAATGGCCACCGTTGATAATAGTCGTATGCTGCTGACCATTGGTGCCGGGGATGAGTTTTTGCAAAATACGATCGCCACCACCCGTCACTGGATCAGAATCACTAAACAGCGTAATAAAAGGTTTTTTCCATTTGCTCAGTACTACCCAAGCGGCACGATTTTTTTCTGAAGCAGGGTCATCTGGTGTGGTGGGGACAAGCAGCGGAAATTGCCTCGCGCCTTCTTTGTACGACTCATCGGGAAAGGGTGCATCGTACGCAGCCATCACCGCTTGTGATAGCGTCGTTGTGGTACCACTGTTAATCGTCGCGCCTACATTGAACTGCGGTGTCTCTTGCGAGAACTACTGCCATAATAAGGTCTTGAACAAAGACTATGGCGTACAATGCTTTGCTGCTACAAACCTTAGTCATGAACAGGTCAGTGGTGAATGCTATGCATGAGAATGCTAAAAAACTGTCATCTTCAGCTCGATTGTTGCGGTCAACAAGCCATATTTTATGGGTTTAGTCTTGACGCCAATATACCTTTATCACCACCTCTGCACGGCTAAGATCAAGCCGCTCTCTAAGCATAGGCCGTAGTGCCTTGACAGTGCTTGCCTCTAACGCACCCCAGACTTTATCAATTTTTAAGGGTTGATCTGTCAAATAATTGCCTATCGTATTATCGATTAAGGACGCTAAATGCTGTCCTGAGCATTGCTGATCGGTGACGATTGGAAATACGGTGAAGTTGTCTTTAACGGTATTCTTAATAGTGCGCTCACTATTGCTGTCAATACTATTATTCATACTACCAATATCAATACCACTACGTATTTTTACGGTATCAAAATAACGTTGATCCGCCGCGTTTTGTGTGACACTAACAACTAACGGCGGTGTTGGGTTTTCCCAAAGCTCGAGTAATCTCGCGACAGTTGGCATAGACGTTTCATCAGCGATCAGTAACGCTTGACCGTCACGCAAATGCTCGACCTTTTCAGGAAACTCCCTTTTTGTCACTACGGTATCACCTGCTTGTAGTGAATTGGCCCAATTACCGCCCGGTGTATTGCCATGCAAGAAAACATCGACCCACGCTTGTATGCCAGCAGGGGTTTGCCATGCTTTTCTTAAGGTGTAATAACAATGAGATCGAGCAAGGCGCGAGGTATTTTTACTGTCATCAATATTGTCAGCTGTTATGTCTTTAATCAATGCATTGTGCTCTAAATCAAACAAATACGCGTAACCTGCCTCGTTGATGGGTACTGAAGAGGGCGGTTTGTTTGATGGGTCACTATCACTTAATTCAGGCACGCTGAGTTCAAGCCGTAGCATGTTTTCGCTAACGTTATAGCTGTCTTCAACAATAAAGGTTTGCTGGATTAATTTGATGGTTTTTTTGCCCAGTTTTTTATCTGCCCTTTGTTTGAGCGCAATATATTGGGTTTGGAGCTCGTCAGGATGTGTGATGGCTGCGGGAAAGGCAATAAAGACAGTCTGACGTTGATAGAATTTGCTTTGGGCGCTAGTAGACTGTTCTGCTGGGTTTTTTGGCTGCCATTGTAGCTCGATACCTTCAGCGTAAACGCGAGTCAATTGCACCTCTATAGTATCCCATTCAGAGAGGTTGATAGTAGGGGCTGTATAGAATTGAGAAAACATTGAAAAAAATAAGCAACACCTTA
>NZ_JAKDJE010000052.1 GCF_030454045.1 Psychrobacter sp.
CGCCTAAAAAATAGTCGCTGTCAGTGCCATGGTCGAATGTTCAACACGCCCTAATGGGAATGACTTTTGAATTGACAAACGTGACTAACTCAACACCTTCCATAACTACATCCTTGTAGATAGCGCCCTTACATGGGCAGGTTTATGACAACTTCGTAATGCTCAATCAGCCAATCCTGCTGATATCTTGGGTAAAAGCCACCGACGTCGTCAGCGTTTTTGTACGGCAACGGTCGCACACTAGCGCAACGCATTGTCGCGGTAAAGCAATCTTTTTGGAGACATACCTATCAACATAAACCCAAAAAATGTTGAAACATTAAAAGTCAGTATATCGTTGTAAAAGTGTATGTATTTGATTTTTCCGACTACTCGTCAGTCAATTATGGATTTTTGTACTTGAGAAGTTGAATATTGTACTGTGATGAGCACAGAAGAGACGTTAGATAGCCCTGTGAGAGCGTTCAGAAGATAAAAATGCAGAAGAGGTATGAGTAGCAGCCTGAAGAGACAGATGATCGATACTCATGACGGCCGTACCATAAGCAATGGCTTCTACCATACTGCCCAGTTGATTGATATTAGTGACTTCTAGACGTACACCATAAATATGAGTGTAGCCTTTGGCTTTTGCTTGCGTACGCATACGGACGATTGCCTCACGGCGCGCGCGATCAAGCAGGGTCTCATAGGTTGTTAGGTTTTTGCCAAAAATGCTCAGTATGCGAGCAATGATCATCTTAAAGTAATCTTGAGCTATGACCACGCTGCCCAGTACCAGATCGCCCTCATTACCAGCTGCGAGCGTGGGACGATAAAAGCGCTCGCTTGAGACAGTGATATCCCCTAATGCCTGCTCTTCTATGCTGAGTTGAACCAAATGCTGACGCTCGTGACGCGACCCAAAAAACCAACCAGCAACGAACAGTAAGATAAATGGCCCGTAATTGATAAGCACTTGCGTAAGTGAGTCATTCATGGTGCGTTTCTCATCATAAAAAGCATTACGGTTTTTAGCATTGTGATTTTCAGTGCTACAGTTTTTAAAGCACTAAGATCAACCAAAAGGGTTAAAACGCGGTAAATCCTCTGGCGCAGTTTGGGCTTGAGGGTTTGGGTTCTGACTCGAGGAGTAGTGGCTATCGCTTGGTGGGTGCTGAAGTTGCTGCTGCGGCACAGCTTTGACCGCGGTCCCATAAACAAACAGCTCAGAAGCCCCTTGTGCAATACTAGAAGTAGAAAAACGCAGACCCACTATTGCATCAGCGCCCAATGCCTCAGCCTTGACCACCATACGATCGATCGCTTCTTGGCGCGACTCTTCTAGTAGCTCAGTGTAGGCGGTCAGCTCACCACCAACGATGTTTTTTAGCCCAGCAAACAAGTCTTTGCCCACATGCTTTGAGCGCACTGTACTGCCGTACACCACATCTAAGCGTTCGATAATTTGATAATTGGGTAGGTGTTCAAGATTGGAGAGTTGCACAGCCATAGTAAGACCTTATCGGTAACTTATTAAAGTATCTAAAAGAATGACCAGAGCGACTTAACGCAGCACCAATAAAAGACAGTACGGCTAGTCGCACTGTCTTTTAGAATGACTAGTCATTGGTATGAAACAATAAAAACAGCTCAGTCAAATTGCCTTCGATGCTATTGGCCATTTGCACCATCTTGTCTTCGTCGCGACGCATTGCTTCTAGCTCTGGATCTTCATCATCGATGCCACTTAATACAATCATTGGTAAGGTCAACACAGCCACGTCTTCTGCTGTCTCTTCGTCTTCAAACCAATCACTGGCTTCATCGCCATACATAGCATCAACAAAACCAATCGACCAAGCCACGATATCTGATTCATCTGAGAAATCAACCGCCACTTCTTCGTCACCAGCATCTTCACCAAATGGCAACTCAATCGGTGTCTCGTTTTTTAGCTCAGCCATGATCGAGTCGCGCCAGCGCTGAATACC
Source organism: Psychrobacter sp. (assembly GCF_030454045.1). Taxonomy (GTDB): domain Bacteria; phylum Pseudomonadota; class Gammaproteobacteria; order Pseudomonadales; family Moraxellaceae; genus Psychrobacter. The sequence goes on from NZ_JAKDJE010000052.1 coordinate 1,974, forward strand.
ATCAATGACGTTTTCTGGAATCTCACTCACATGACCCTCAAAAAGCGCGTCCATCCAGTTCGGTAATGGGCGACCAATGACCGTCGCTGTCAAAAACCCATGCGCAGCGACACTATCGAGCACGAACTGGCTCTCTTGGTTGTCCAAATAATCGAGCAGTTCATCAAAACTTAATTGGTTATTCATGGCTTAACAGTCCTTGAGAGATAGCCAACGTCAATCACAGTGATCGATCGGTTAAAGGCAAAAGGGTTTTAAAACAAAGGCTGCTTGAATAGTGAAAAACAAGCAGCCTTTACAACGTAAATATCATTCAATAGAGCGGGTTACACACGTTTATAAAAAGTAATAAACATCTGGCAACCTATATGACTGATTAGATGATGGTCAATCATTAGAGGACTTTAGTCAGCTTAGACAATGATGCCAATGAATTAAAAATCGTCGTCATCCCAATCATCACCATCTTCATCAAAATTGTCTATATCATCTTTTAATTCTTTAGCCAAACGCTTCTCTTCTAGCAAATTATCGATCAGTCGACGCTTCTCAAGACTACTTAAACGCGTACGTACACTTGTCTCAGCTTCTTCAACCATCTTTGCGTCATCATCGTCGACAAAATCATCATCAAAATCGTCGTCAATATCAGCGTCACTCATGACAAACTCCTATCATTTTTAGGCAAGGGTATTAAAAACACATCAATATATATATGCCTTATAAAGTCTCTATTGAATGTTGTCAATCCTTTTTCTTAATATGTCACATTTCAGCCTGAGTGCCAAGACTATGATACCAGTTATATAGTGGACAATTGTAGTATAAATGACCCATGTTAATACTGCTATGTCGCTGACTCATCTTCGTCTTCAATCATGAGCACGGCATTACGAACATCTGCCAAACGCTGAATCATCGAGTCGTTCCCGCCATCGAATATCGCACACTCGCGCTCATAGACAGTGGTTGGACGCATGATGCTATGGACCTGTACATGATTGCTGATTTGTTTGAGGCCGGCGGTCGGTAGTAGGATAAGCAGTTGCTCTTTTTTACCGATGCTTTCTAGTAGATGCGTCATGGGCTCTGATTGCGCCTCATCACTCACCCCAGCTTTGGCTGGTAGTGCAAAACGCGACAGCTCGATATGTTTGTCATGAATGATTTTGTTGAGCATCAAGTACAGCTTGGCAAGCATGACCCCAGCCAGTGCTACTTTGGCATGGCTGTTGTCCGCTTTTAGCACCACGCTTGCACCATCATCCTCAAAACGTGCTTCATTGGTCGCACTCACGCCCAGTAGCAATGGCTGCTTGAGTAGTTCGGTCACCGCTTGATTGAGCAGCTGCGTGCATAGCGCTAGATACGGCAAGCGCTGCGCTGGTGCAAGGCGCTCAAGCATATTGAACTCATCATGAAAGACGATCTGTACTCTCACGCTATCGACTGCACGCGTGGCAGACAACTTGGAGGTATGATGACCAGACTGCAAGTCACTGCGCGTCACACTGACACTATCCTCTTCAACGTTGTCAGCAGGCGTGGCAACGTGACTGCCTGTCTCGTCGCTGCTGCTTTGGTTTTGCTGTGTTCTTAGGTACTCATTGACTTCGTTATGTACATTGAACGGACGCGCCTGTGATGCATTGCCAGCTGTCTCGCTCTTGGCAGCCAAACCAGCCATCTGACTATCGCTTGGACTACCATCAGCTGGACTGCCAGTCGTGCGACGCTCAAGATCACGGCTGTAGCCGCGCTGATCGCCCTGATTATACTGCTCGCGATACAAGTCCTGAATATTACGGCTCAGCGCACTGATTTGCTCTTTGGTCGGACGAGCAAGATAACCATAGATTAACCACAGTAATAAATGCAGCAGCATCGTACCGATCACAAATGGCCACTGCATCGCAATGATTTCGCCTTTACTGACATCTTTTAATGTCAATGCAACGCTGCCAATCACCGCATCACCATTGGTGGCAATTTGACGAATCGTATCACCTTGCTGCATTGGCGCGTTGCCCACAGGCACCAAAATATCATCTTTATTGTCTTTAATCAGTATTCTTGTTACGTCCTGCTCGCTGGTATAGCGGTTAGCAATCACACTGAGACTGACACGGTCTTTGTTTTCTAAAGACAGCCTTGCTTCATCGATCAGCTGGGCGACCATTTGCTCGCCTTTTAACGCACGACTTTTACTCAGCTGCTGATCGGTACTGATGACCAATAACAATGTTTGTAAACAAAAACTAACCAGAAGAATAATGGCAAACAACCCTTGCCGCGGCGCTAAATACGTCATGATATGTTAAACTTTTTTGGAGAAAAGAAATTAAAAAACGAGACGGTCGCTCATTTTTTGGCTAATTTTAAAAATTGTCGTGCGCGCCTATCAATCGCGGTTCACTGAAAATATGACTCAGATAAATGCTGCTATTTTTGCCACAGCATTATTATCAAAGTGGTCCGTTTATCTCATCTACTATATCACCATAATAAGTCTTATAGCGTTAGTCGATTTATAAATTTATCATAATAACTTTGTTGCATTTCAGCAGATTTTAGGCGCTGATAAGCATTTTTGAACACCCATGATACTTTGCGCGTCATCTATAGGCGCTACTCAGTAAAACTGTTATTATTCCCAATCTTATATGAGCATACAAGGGACAATTGAGCCATGCCAAAAAATACATCTTATTCGTTACCAAAAGACAGCAAAGCATGGCAACAAGCCGTTGACTCTATTGCAGCATTATTACCTGATGATACCAACCTGCGAGATTTTGATGCGCTACAGTCGCTGCCTGTCTTTGCACTCATCGTCGTGCTACCAACCCAAGTATCCGCCATGGATATTCACCAATACGTTCAGTCTTGGGTCGATGAGCAGCCAAGTTGGCATTTGGTGACAGTCGCTGAAGATACAGATGCAAGCTTTGTCGATATTACGGTTTCTGATACAGAGCCGACAGCAGCAGATGCACAGCGTCTTCCTTTTACCAATGTTCAAGTGTACCGCTATCTGTTGGTACCTGTGACGGACACGCTGATGCACCCTGGCAAGAAGACCGCCGCCGCTCACATCATTGATGATCAGTTGACCACTCGTCTGCGCCATGACTTGTCTGAAGCATATAACCGCACACGCAGCGCCGATAGTACAGCCAACTTGGATATCGTCGACTGTCATATCCTATCTGTTGGTCATATGCTGCGTACTCACAAGCTTGCCTGCTTTGACATGGATTCAACGTTGATTGAACAAGAAGTCATCGTAGAGCTGGCAAAAACCGCGGGCATCGGTGAGCAAGTTGAAGCCATTACCGAAGCGGCGATGCGTGGTGAGATTGACTTTGACGAGTCATTCGCTCAGCGCGTGGCCTTATTACAAGGCACTTCTACCGATGTGCTCGATGATATTTGCAGCCGCTTGACGTTATCGATCGGTGCGCGCACCACGATCAGTGCTTTAAAAGCCTTGGGCTACCATACGGTACTGGTGTCTGGTGGCTTTACTTACTTTGCCCGCTATATCGCTGAGCAGTTAGGGATTGATGAGGTCCATGCCAATGTCTTAGACATCGACGAGGGAGAAGTTACCGGTCAGGTGCAGCTTCCTATTGTCAATGGTGCCAAAAAAGCCGCGATTGTCGAGCATACGGCTGAGCGCTTGGGCATCGAGATGTCGCAAGTGGTTTGTATCGGTGATGGGGCCAACGACTTATCTATGATGGCACTTGCCGATCTAGGTGTTGCCTATCATGCCAAACCCATCGTTCAGGCTCGGGCAGATGCAGCGGTCAATATGACGGGGCTTGAGGGGACATTATATGCGCTTGGTTATCCAGCATTTGCCTCTACTAAATAAGCGCATCATCCCTTAGATTTCCGATAAACGGGATTGATGTCTGTATCATTAATCCCGCTTTTATGCGTCAAATTTCTCTGTATCATCCTGACTTGTCTCGATACTTATATCGCTTTTTATAAGCCAATCTTAAATTCCTATTTTTAGTTATCCTCAAATAACAGATAACAAATAACAGATAACAAATAACAAAGGACTGTCCATGACGGCACCCCAATCTCCACGGCCACAGCAGCCGTCAGTAGCAGAGCCACTAGACCCAAACACTCCTCCCGTACGCACTGATAGCCCAAAGCAGCTGCTTGGTGTGTATATCAAAGGGATGGCAATGGGTGCTGCTGATATCGTACCTGGTGTCTCTGGTGGCACCATTGCATTGATTGCAGGGATTTATGAGCGCCTGATTAATGCACTCGGTAGTATCGGCCCTCACCTTTGGCAGATATTCCGACAAGAAGGCGGACTCAAAGGACTGATTGCGGTTTGGCGACAGGTTGATGCGACATTTTTATTATGTTTGATACTTGGTATCGCCACAAGTTTTGCTACGCTAGCTGGTATCATCAAGCATTTACTGGACAACCAACCTCTCCTCATTTGGTCGTTCTTTTTTGGACTGGTCATCGCAACGGTGTTTATCTTGTTAAGTGAGATCAAGCGCTGGAGTATAGGCCGAGCGACCTTATTCGCGGCTGGACTGATCGCAGCTGTCGTCATTAGCAATCTGCCACTGCTTGCCACCACTGCCAGCTTGCCATATTTGTTTTTTGCAGGGGCCATTGCGATTTGTGCCATGATATTGCCTGGGGTGTCAGGGTCTTTTATCTTGTTGCTGCTAGGGGCTTATGACACGGTATTAGAAGCCGTACACACCCTAAATTTTACAGTGCTCTTGACTGTGATGGCTGGTATGGCAACTGGGCTGCTACTGTTTACCCGCGCTCTAAAATGGTTGCTTGCTCGCTACTATCAAGCAACATTGGCCCTATTAACTGGCTTTATCGCAGGCTCATTGGTCAAGGTATGGCCATGGAAAGTAGATGCTTTAGGCACGCTTGATAGCGTGGCTGTGGAGAATGTCATGCCGTGGCACTACCCTACTGGCCCCCATTGGCTCATGACTTTAGGGTTGATGCTATTGGGTGCCATTCTAGTCTCTATGATCTCGTGGTGGGGTCGCCGTACCAATGCAGAATAACCGTTCACAGGTTTATATAAACACCTGATTAAAAATACTTTTTTATCTTATCACCTCCGTCTTCCTCCCTAAGTATAAGCGCCCTTTATTGCGGCGCTTATTTTATTATCTGGCAATCAAAAACCATCAAAACACACTAAAAAATCAAACGTCAACGGTTGTCGCAAAGTCGCCTAACCCCTCTTTAGCTTTGGGCAGCAACCTCTCATAATAGCTTTATTGGAATTCACCTTATGAATAGCGAGATGAATGATGGCAATGACGATTTTTTCTTTTATTGGTGCAGAGACATGGAGCAGTGCAGCATGGCTTGGTTATGGCTCACTCATAGGTATGGTCGTGGCACTTGCTTTTTCATCGCAGCGTTGGCTGTTGCTATATCTGTTTGGTGGTATGGCCTACTGGCTTGTCGTTGAGATGATCCAGAATATTTTGGCAGGTCGTTCGATGCTGTCTGCGCTTTCGGAATGGCACCGTTATGTCATCGCGATGGGTATCAGCTGGTTACCATTGGTAGGCTGGGTGCTATATCGGGCATTACGCTATGAGGATGTCAGTCATTCGGTCAGTCAGCAGCGTGAGCTACAAGCCGCTCGCTATGTCGAACATACCCCGGTTTATGATGACGATTACAAGCCGCGCTTTCATTAATGATCATTTATGAATTTTTGTACCCCACCAACACCAGTGACATCGAATGTTACAAGATACTTAACGCTCTCTACTTAACTCCTAAAGAGTTGAAACCTACCAGTGGTTTATAATCTAGTGATGTATTTATTATAAAAACTGGTATAAAGTACGATTTATTTTTATGCCCCATTCTTTAGGAGTTCCACTATGTTTACTATCCCTGTATTAGATATCAAGTCTGACCCATTAGATGCGCTGCTAGCCGTGGTTGGCTATCGTCTGTCTATGCTCGCTGATAGCGACAACGAAGACGTCAAAGCACTTTTTGCCGATCGCAATGTTACTATCGAATTTGCCAGTACCGAATCTGATATCGCACGTGCTTTTCACTTTGATAATGGACAATTTAGTCAACAAAGTGGCCATGCAAAAGACGCAGACCTGACCATCACTTTTAAAGACTCTATGACGGGCGTCAAGCTGTTGACCAAAGGCAGCTTGCCGGCGTTTATGACAGCCGTTCAAGAAGGCAATCTAAGCATTGAGGGTGATTATAGCCTCATGATGTGGTTCAACAAACTTGCAAAACACATCGTGCCTGCCGTTCCAGAAGAGTACAAACCTTATCTTCAAAAAGCGAAGCCTTATGCTTATAAAGCACAGAAATTCGCTGAGCATTGGGTTGGTGTTGCAAAGCATAAGATGGGTAAGTAATAAGTAAATAGTTACTCGATCTATCTCAACGATGCATCGAGGGATATTCACTGATAAATTAGACTCAGATAGACAGTCATTATAAATAGACAGTCACCATAAATAGAAACTCATTATGAATAGATAGTTACTATTGATGTGCGCTACTGTGACATTTATACGTACTCTCTAGCAGGGTTCTGATTTTCTAAAAAGGTTGCGGTATACTATACAGCAACCTTTTTTATTATCTTATAAATGACAATAGACAAGCCTATTGACTTTACTTGATACCATTTTATTTTATAAAAGGATTTACCTTATGGCAGGATTGCTTAGCATCTCTGAACCAAACGCCGATAGCCAATCTGATCTATTGGGTCAGCAAAACGCCTCAAATAATGGCTTTTTGGCCAGTCTTGCAACAGATGCCACCAAAACTGACAACCAACATGCGACTCGCTATAGCCGTGATGACATTGCTCAATTGTTTGATTTGCCGCTCATGGACTTATTGCTAAAAGCACAGACCATTCATAGAGAGCATTTTAATGCCAATGAAGTACAAATCAGCACCTTATTGTCTATCAAGACTGGTAACTGTCCTGAGGATTGTGGCTATTGCTCACAATCAGGTCATCACCGCGATACCACAAAACTACAAGCAGAAAAACGCATAGAAGTAGATAAAGTCATTGCCGCAGCCAAGCGTGCCAAGGCGACAGGCTCATCACGCTTCTGTATGGGTGCGGCGTGGAAGCATCCGAGCGCCAAAGATATGCCCTATGTGGTTGAGCTTATCAAAGAAGTCAAAGCGTTGGGACTTGAGACTTGCATGACGCTAGGTATGCTCGATACCAATCAGGCGACGCAACTGGCGGATGCAGGGCTTGATTATTATAATCATAACCTAGATACCTCGCGCAGCTACTATGAGCAAATCGTCAGCACGCGTAGCTATGATGAGCGTTTGGACACACTAGAAAACGTACGCAACTCTGGTATCAATGTCTGTAGCGGCAATATAGTTGGTATGGGTGAGAGCCGTGACGACCGTATCGATTGGGTACATGAGCTGCTAAAAATGCCGAAAGCGCCTGAATCAATCCCTGTCAACCTATTGGTGCCTATTGCAGGTACACCAATTGGCGATAAAGTATTGGCAGAGGGGCAACTGCCCGTGCTTGAGTGGATTCGTACCATCGCTGTGACTCGTATTTGCTGCCCGACCAGCTATGTGCGTCTCTCTGCTGGTCGTGAGAGCCTATCAGACTCCGAGCAAGCTTTGGCATTTATGGCAGGTGCCAATTCATTCTTTTATGGCGACAAGCTATTGACCACTGGCAATGCCAGTCAGTCTAGTGACAATAGACTGATGCGTGAGCTGGGTTTGACAGCGCAGTTTGCAGCGCCCAGACAAGTGCCTGTCAAAGATGCCATGAGTGGCCATCAGTCGCAGGTGGTATTGGTAGATTAGGTCGCGTTTTCCTCTGTATTATGGGACAACCGACGCTCAGCCAAAAAAACGAGTCGTCTACATCACAGTATACTTAGAATATGATTGGCAAAATACGACTGGCAAAACGAGGTCAACAAGCCATACCCAGTAAAACGGGTATGGTGTTTTTCATAGTACCAATCGTGTATTGGTTATTGATATAAGCGAAGTAAGAGACAGTATCATGGCAGATTATTTTAACTGGATTAAAGCGGCGCACATCATCTCAATGGTTTGCTGGTTTGCGGCGATATTTTATTTACCACGCCTATTTGTCTATCATGCGATGAGCGAGGATAGTATCAGCCATGAGCGCTTTGCCATTATGGAGCGCAAGCTGTATCGCGGGATTATGACGCCCTCGATGATTGCGACATGGATCTTCGGTCTATGGATGCTCGGCCTTGGCTGGGATGTCTACAAAACTCAAGGCTGGCTACACGTCAAACTACTGCTCGTCGTGTTGCTATCAGGCTATCATGGTGCTTGCGGTTTTTATCGCAAAAAACTGATCGACAATCCGCACTATAAATCTCATAAATTTTGGCGCTGGTTTAATGAAGTGCCTGTTTTTGCCTTGGTCATTATTGTGATTTTGGTGGTGGTCAAACCATTCTAGAATCCCGTCACCACACTTATTTCAGTCACCCACATCATGATTGATGAGCCATCACTCAAAAGCGTCCATCACTAATCAAAGTGATGGACGCTTTTTTATGGACCGCTTTGTTATTAAATATGAGAGATCAAACACTAGGGCGCATGATTTGATAGACATTGCTCAAATCATAAACACGATAACGCGCCGGCTCACGGCGGTTTTCACCAGCATAACTGAGTATCAAGGCCTGCTTGGCATGCTCATCGACCCAGCCAACAAACAGTCCACTGTGCTCGACACCATTGTAGCTGTGATTGATATAATAGAGCCAGTCACCTGTCTCAATGTCGCTACTATTGGCATAAGGGCCTTGCGCATACGTCCCTTTATGAATGGTATTACGCGAAACCCCTGCCCGATTGAATACTGCGTTGAGATAATCCCAGCAGCCACCTTTGATAATCGTGCGCTCATTAAGAGCCATTTTACGTGCGACGCTCACGACCTCACGCGCCGCCATACTGCTCTGCGTCTCAGCACTACTCAGTAGTGGCAAATACTCGCTATCGACGTTGTCATAGTTCCCTGATAAGAACGCTGGCAATGCCGTAGGTGCCTGACGCTGCATTTCAGGATAACGATAAGTGGTACTTAACGCTGGCTGATTGCCATAACTGCTCATGCTATCATTGCTATATGAGGGTGAGCGAGCGCGTTGAATAGTAGATTGTGTACTGACTTTGACAGAAGGCGCTGCTAGGTAGGAAGAGGCATAGCTTGTACTAGCATAAGACTGAGCGGATTTTTGCGCAATCAGTGCGCTCATACTATCTGCATGGGTGTGTGCTGCGATACTACCTGTAAACATAAACAAACTGCACGACGCTGCGACTGACGATATAGACAAACGCGACATGACTAACTCCTGATCAACAAAGGCTCAATGACAGTACAGAGGATGATAAAGATTGAATTCTATAATCCTACTTATAAACCATTTAGGCCTGAATCTGCAAGAACTATTCAATGATGATGAGCGATGATCGGTATGAAATGAGTGATAAGCGGTGGTGAAAAAGAGAGTATATAAAAGGGGTTTAGTAGAATGAAAATGGTCGCATTGGGGCTGAGCTTGATAAAAACGATGGTTCATAGCGCAAGCGATTGGCTAATGATACCTTTAGTTACTGCTCATCTTGATATTGACGTGACGCTTGGTTAGTGCCTGACCTTCTAGTATCGCCTTGGTCACTGTGGCTTCTTGGGCACCTTCAAAACCCGTAATATGATATTTTTGAGTATTATTGCTATCGACAATCTGCAGCCCATCACCGATAAGCACAACTTTATCGTCGTCAGTCAAATGAATATGTTCACGTTTGCCAAGATTATCATGGACCAGCTCGCCTGCTCGTACCCACAATGTACCCGTATGGATTAGGCCACTCATGGCTTTTTTTTGCTTTTGACGCTTTTGATTAAAAATAAAACTGCCGATGATCAGCAGTGCCAACGCGCCAATTGCCAGCCGCTCAGACAATAGACTCATTGCCATAGCAACTGCCACCGCCCCTATCAGTAATGCAGATCCAAACCAAAACATACCGTTGTCAGCATTATTCGGCTGACCCTGTAAGGTGATTTTGGCGCCATCATCAGTCAGCTTGAGCATGCATTGTTACCTATTGCGAAATGTAAAAAGTGTTTTTTATGAAAAAACTGCCTATCAGAGACTAACAGGCAGTTATTAAAACTAAAAATAAAGACAGCAAGTTTTATCTAAATACCAGACTACCAGCCAAGTGCAGTCTGCTGCATTTTAATCAATTCAGCAATGCCTGTTTCAGCCAATGACAGCATAGCGTCTGCTTGAGCGCGAGTGAACGGCTTTTCTTCTGCGGTACCTTGTAATTCAATGAACTCGCCTTTTTGAGTCATGACGACGTTGAGATCCGTGTCACAGCTAGAATCTTCTTCGTAGTTCAGATCCAGATAAGCTTCACCATCTTTCATACCAACAGAAACCGCAGCAACCAATCCAATCAGCGGATCAGCTTTGAGTTTTTTGCTCTTTTGGATAGTTTCTAACGCATCAATCAGCGCAATTGCCGCACCTGTGATACTGGCCGTACGAGTGCCGCCATCCGCTTGCAATACATCACAATCAAGATAGATGGTGTTTTCACCAAGCTTACTTAGATCAATCATGGCGCGCAAGCTACGACCGATCAAACGCTGGATTTCTTGAGTGCGACCCGATTGCTTACCACGTGCCGCTTCACGCTGATTGCGAGTATTGGTCGCACGAGGCAACATACCATATTCAGCGGTTATCCAGCCCTTGCCTTTGCCTTTGAGCCAGCGCGGCACACCAGACTCTACACTGGCCGTACATAATACTTTGGTATCGCCAAAACTGACCAATACTGACCCTTCAGCATGCTTAGTATAGTGGCGCTCAAAGCTGATAGAGCGAAGTTGGTCAAGTTCACGATTGTCAATACGCATAAAAGTTCCTAGTACGATGTTATAAAAGCAGTGTCATAAAATATACTGTCGGTGGCTCATGAGCCAAACGATCGCTATTTGGCAGACTAAAATCTTGAGATATCCTAACGTGACAGCGGCGCAATAGCAAGATTTCACCTGCTATTGCGCCATCCGCTAGCATCTATTGAACCGTAAAAACTATTCTAACCCTTCCATCTTACGCAATTCTTTACGCAGGATTTTGCCAACGTTCGACTTTGGTAATTCATCGACGAACTGTATGTGACGTGGGCGCTTATAGCCCGTTAATTGTTTTTTGCCGTACTCAAGCAGCTCTTTTTCGGTAACATTGCCTTTTTTGACCACAAATAGCTTGGGTTCTTCACCGCGCTCGTCATTAGGCACACCAATAGCACCGCACTCTACTACGTCTGGATGCTCGCTCATGGCCTCTTCGATCTCGTTGGGATAGACGTTAAAACCAGAGACCAAAATCATGTCTTTTTTGCGATCGACGATTTTGATAAAGCCTTTTTCGTCCATGATACCGATATCACCTGTTTTTAAGTGACCACTCGCGGTAAAAGACTCAGCCGTTTCTTTGGGACGGTTCTGATAACCAATCATGACTTGTGGGCCTTTGACACAGATCTCACCGCGATCACCCAACGCGACGACGTTTTCTTCTTCATCAATCAATACGACATCAGTGCTAGACGCAGGAATACCAATCTTGCCAGTAAACTCTGCAATGGTCATTGGGTTAAAGGCGACAATAGGCGATGTCTCAGATAGGCCATAACCCTCAACGATAGGCAGACCTGTGATTTTATGCCACTCTTTGGCCACACTTGGCAATACTGACATACCGCCGCCAATAGAAGCTTTTAGATTAGAGAAGTCTAAGTCTGCAAAACCTTCTTTGTGTACCAAGCCATTAAACAGCGTATTCACGGCTGGGATAAATGAAGGTTTGTATTTTCCCATCTCCTTGATAAGACCATCGAGATCTCGTGGATTTGGGATAAGAAGGCCAGTATACCCTTGGTACATACTGCATATACCGCACACCATAAATGAGAATACGTGATACAGCGGCAGTGCCGTCAAAATGACATCTCTACTATCGACATCATCCTCGAATGCACTCGTCATCAGTGCACTGACCTGTAGCATATTGGCAATCAAGTTGCCATGAGACAGCATGGCGCCTTTGGCAACGCCTGTTGTACCGCCTGTATATTGTAGTAATGCCACATCACCCAAGTTCAATTCAGGACGCTCATAGTGATTGGCAGAGACGGCACCCAAGGCATCTTTGAAGCTCACACTACCTGAAATTCTATAAGGTGGAATCATTTTTTTGACATGACGGGCGACAAGGTTTACCACTGTCCCTTTGATCGTGCCTAGCATATCGCCAATCTTACACACAACCACATGCTCAACCTGACCTTTGTCTTCTGCATCTTGGTAAGTTTTTGCAAAATTCTCAACGATGAATAAGGCTTTGGCACCACTATCATGTAGCTGATGAGACAGCTCACGGCTGGTATATAAAGGGTTTACATTGACAAGGATCATACCTGCACGAATCACGCCTAGAGCCACGATTGGATACTGTAGGAGGTTTGGCATCATGACCCCAACTTTGTCTCCTTTGATTAGCCCAATTGACTGCAAATAACTGGCAATTTGGCGACTATATAGATCCAATTGCTTAAAGCTGATGGACGAGCCCATGCAGATATAGGCAGTTTTTTGACCATATCGACTAAAGTTGCGGTCAAACACATCAAGTAAAGAGGTATTGTCCTCTGGCATCTCAATCGTAGCATCGATACTATAGCGCTCATAAGCACTCAGCCATGGACTGTCACTGGCAATGGTCGGCATGGTGGGAAATGCATGGTCTTGATAATTGTATTCGGCTGCATCGTCTTTGCCACTAGTTGCCGCGTTATTAGTGGTTGTCTCTTTATTGATTTCGTCCGTCATAATTTTCCCTAAATATTACTGTTAAAAACATAAAATACTTTATATATAAATATCGTTTTTTGTTGATTGGTGACAAGATAGGTTTGTGAACCAGCAGCTATCATCACGGTTTGGTTATTTATATTCTTTGTCAGACAAATAGCTATAGTAAACGCCTATTAAATCAGCTTATAACTCAAAAAAAGCCATCGCCCATTTATAATAATCGCTTGGTGAGTCATATTGAGTAAAATCAACACTCTGTTATCCATAAACGCAAAAATAGCTCAGTCAGCACTATAGCAGTTTTACTCAAAATTCTCTATCTATACCATTTTGGCTGATGGTTTATGGCTTATAGGGATTATAAAGACAAAAAATGATAAGGCAGCACCTAAGCAGCCTTATCATTTTGGTCACGACAGTCTAAAAAACTACCCACTCAGCGTATTTATTGCCAGTGCGCACAGCTCACATAGACACTTTTAAATGGTCAGTGATATCGCTCATCAGTCATATCACTAATCAATCGTACCACTGTCTAGACGTGGACATTCACAGATTAACCATGGTTCTTTTCTTCAAGCGCTCGTAGGTCTTTACGTAAGATTTTACCAACGTTAGATTTTGGTAGCTCGTCAATAAATTCAACATAGCGAGGACGTTTGTAGCCAGTTAGGTTTTCTTTGCCATACTCAGTGACTTCCTCTGCGGACAGACTGGCGTCACTACGTACCACATAAATTTTGGGCACTTCACCACTCTTCTCATCATCAATGCCAATAACCCCGCATTCCAAAATTTTTGGATGGGTGGACATCGCGTCTTCTACTTCATTTGGATACACGTTGAAGCCTGAGACCAAAATCATGTCTTTTTTGCGATCGACAATTCTAAAGTAGCCGTTTTCATCCATGATACCGATATCGCCTGTGCGGAAATAACCGTCAGACGTCATAACCTCAGCAGTCGCGTCATCACGCTTCCAGTAGCCTTTCATTACCTGCGGACCACGAACACTGATCTCACCGCGCTCACCCAAGTCTACCTCATTACCTGCTTCATCCAAGATCGCAACATCGGTGCCAGGTACCGGTAGACCAATCGTACCATCGAAAACGGTGCTACCCATGGGGGTGGCAGTGGCCACAGGTGCCGTCTCAGATAAGCCATAGCCTTGCGAGATGACGTTGCCCGTCACTTGCTGCCATTGCTCAGCCGTTGAGCCAAGTACTGCCATACCACCGCCCATTGAAGAGACCAGCTTACTATGATCCAAAGACTTGAACTCTGCGTTATTGGCTAAGGCGGTGAACAACGTATTCACTGCTGGAAAAAATGCGGGTGGATAGTCTTTATATGCTTTGATCAAACTTGGTAGATCACGTGGGTTTGGTACTAGCAGCCCGATGCAACCACGGTATAGGCCAAACATACCACAAACGGTAAATGAGAAAATATGATATAGCGGCAGTGCCGTCATGATAACGGGTTGCTCATTTTTTCTTTCAAACTCATCGAACTCATCGCCCAATAGCATGTTGCACTGAATTAGGTTCGCAATCAGGTTACCGTGCGTCAGCATGGCACCTTTCGCCACCCCCGTCGTACCGCCCGTATATTGAAGTACAGCAACATCATCGAGACCGATATTATTAGGACGCTTGTAATTTTTGGTAGAAGCGCTGCTCAAAACTTTTTTGAATTTAACACTGCCTTGGATATTGTAGTCAGGCACCATTTTTTTGACATGGCGTACCACAGCATTGACAATAAAACCTTTGAGCGGACTCATCATGTCACCCATCGAGGCGATCACGACATGATCAACAAGATCGACACCGATGTCTTCGTACGTTTTCGCAAAATTTTCAAGCAAAATGAGCGCTTTGGTGTCTGAGTCTTTTAACTGATGTGAGAGCTCTTTGGTAGTATACAGTGGGTTCACATTGACCAGCGTCATGCCAGCCCGTAACACCCCTAATACAGCAACTGGTAGCTGCAAAATATTGGGCATCATGACCGCGACTTTATCGCCTTTTTGCAATCCTAATGACTGAAGATAGGCGGCAACTTGTTTACTATAGAGATCTAATTGTTCATAAGACAGCTTAACATCCATACAAACAAACGCGGTTTTGCCTGCATGATTGATGAAGTTTTGCTCAATGATGTCGATCAATGAAGTGTTGGCTGTTGGCATCTCGATATCAGATTGAATGCCAAGTTTTTCATACGTTTTGAGCCATACTTTGTCATTGCGACGAGTCAGGTTACCTTGATTTTCCATAATCTTTTTTCTCCTAGTAATAATACATTACTGTCAACTCATGCAAATCACAGTGTGATAAATATACGAACAATCAAAGCGCAGGCTTGCCACCATGATGGTGAGCGTGGCTGTGATATTATCGTAAAGTGCTGAGTGAACAATATAGTGGTAAATAGCCCTTTGTTCCTTAACATACACACTTTACATAGACTACTCAATATAAAAGATTGCTACACCAGTTCTCAAACTGGCTTGACGACTGCTATTTTTATTAATATCAGTCGCTTATACGGATGGGAGTCGACCATACCACTCAAATCTGCCCACTGTTTTCCTGTTATTTTAACCATTTTATTGACAGGATAATTAGGGTTTGGCACGGGCAATCAATGGCGTCAGCAAATTCAGTTGGAATAATAACGTAATGGCAAATACTGTCTATATCGCGGCTTGGCGTCGCTGTCAGCATCCTTCTGACTGGCTCGCCACTGCCATGACAACTATGTATTAAAAAAATAAAAACAAATGTTAGGTTTGCTATGCTTAACTTTATATCCAAAAGCTATGTATGAGCACACAATATGCCGTACCTATAAAAGCACGTCATGAGCTGTCGTATATTCTGATATACGTCTTTTTAATTAGGCCAATATCCTTTACGATAGCACTATCTTATTTTTCAGTGAGTGCCGTACCGACTAAAGAGCGTACCGCGCTTCATGCATATATAATGCACCACGATACTAATTAAAAACTCATAAGCGAAGTCTATTTTATGTCCGATGTTATTGACCCTACTGTTGCCGCACTCCTCCCGAATGAGCCGATGGATACTCGCTCAGTGGCAGAATTTACTGAGCAGGCCTATCTCAATTATGCCATGTACGTCATCATGGATCGGGCACTCCCCAATATCGCTGACGGCCTAAAGCCTGTACAGCGCCGTATCGTCTATGCCATGAGCGAGCTTGGTCTCAAGTCCTCTGCCAAAGCCAAAAAATCTGCGCGTACGGTCGGTGATGTACTCGGTAAATATCACCCACATGGCGACAGCGCGTGTTATGAAGCCATGGTTTTGATGGCACAGCCGTTCAGCTATCGTTATCCACTCATCACAGGTCAAGGGAACTGGGGTAGCCCTGACGATCCCAAATCCTTTGCGGCCATGCGTTATACCGAAGCCAAAATGTCGGCTTATGCCAATACGTTGCTTGCAGAGTTAGGACAGGGCACGGTTGATTGGCAAGACAACTTTGA
The DNA here is from genome assembly GCF_030454045.1 of Psychrobacter sp. Classification (GTDB taxonomy): domain Bacteria; phylum Pseudomonadota; class Gammaproteobacteria; order Pseudomonadales; family Moraxellaceae; genus Psychrobacter. Next base: position 18,473 of record NZ_JAKDJE010000052.1, read on the forward strand.
TGGTACATTGCAGGAGCCAACCACCCTGCCCGCTCGCCTGCCTAATATTTTATTAAACGGTACCACAGGTATCGCGGTCGGTATGGCAACCGATATTCCGCCGCATAACCTCAATGAAGTGGTACGTGCTGCTATTCGTCTACTAAAAAATCCAGATCTATCAGTCAAGCAGCTGACCCAATCGATACCAGCGCCAGATTTGCCAACGCCAGCTGAAATCATCACGACCAAAAAAGACTTGCAAGCGATGTATGAGACTGGACGCGGTAGCTATAAGATGCGTGCAACCTTTCATATCGATAGTAAAGAAAAAAATCTGGTCATCATTGATGCACTACCCTACCAAGTGTCAGGTAACAAAATCCAAGAGCAAATCGCCAAGCTCATGACGGATAAAAAACTGCCTTGGATTACCGATATTCATGATGAATCAGATCATGAGAACGCTTGTCGTATCGTATTAGAATTGCGCTCAACGCGCGTCGATGTCGATCGCGTTATGAGCCATCTGTTTGCCAGCACCGATCTTGAGAGCAACTACCGCATCAATATGAATATGATTGGCCTCAATGGTAAACCGCAGGTCAAAAATCTAAAAGAAGTGTTGGAAGAATGGCTCATTTGTCGCCGCTCAGTGGTGACTCGCCGCTTGCAATATCGCCTCGACAAAATCGATAAACGCTTGCACATTCTCCAAGGCTTGCTAATTGCGTATCTCAATATTGATGAAGTGATACGTATCATTCGTGAAGAAGACGACCCAAAAGCGACCTTGATGCAGGACTATGACCTGACAGATATTCAGGCCAATGCTATTTTGGACATTCGTTTGCGCCAGTTGGCAAAGCTAGAAGAGATTGAGTTGCGCCGTGAGCAAGACGAGTTGGCTGCTGAACGTGCCAGCATTCAGGATTACTTGGACAACCCAGACAGTCTGACTAACCTTATGATCGATGAGCTCACCGCCGATATGAAAGAGCACGGCAATGAGCGCGTGTCGCCGCTAGCAGAACGTGAAGAAGCACAAGCATTAAAAGAGTCAGACCTCGTACCGAGCGAGCCGGTCACCGCTATCCTATCGAAAGCGGGCTGGATTCGCGCGGCCAAAGGTCATGATGTTGATGCCGCTGGTATGAGCTATCGCTCAGGTGACAGTTATCAGGCGCATGTACGCGGTAAATCCAATGAAAAAATCTATGTGCTCGACAGCACTGGACGCAGCTATAGTATTGATGCGCACAACCTTGCCTCCGCTCGTGGTCAAGGCGACCCGCTGACCAGTGTGTTAAAACCACCAGCAGGTGCCAGCTTTGAGCAACTATTGACTGGTGCTGACGATCAACGCATCATTCTTGCCAGCTCGCAAGGTTATGGCTTTATCAACACCCTTGGTAATTTAGACAGCAATCAAAAGGCAGGCAAGAATGTCATTAACCTCGCTGCCGATAGTCGCCTGCTGTCTGTCGCTCGTATCGACGCGCCAGTAAAAATGGCGAATAACACTGACGACGAGACCACCAAGTTAGAGATAACGCCTGACCATGTCGCAGTGGTAACCAATGCCGGATATCTACTGATATTTACCCTTGACGACTTGCCTGAGCAGGCTCGCGGTAAAGGAAACAAACTGATCAAGTTAAAAGATGGCGAAGAGGTACTTGCTATCACTCCACTGAGTCAACAAAACAGCCTCGTCATTACTGCTGGCAAACGCCATGTGACTCTCAAGCCGAATGATTTGGCTAACTATACGGGCACGCGTGGCAATCGCGGCGGACAGTTGCCAAGAGGCTTTCAGAACGTAACGAGTGTTAAGGTTGGGTAGTTTTGGTCTCTCAAGTTTGATCAAGCTAGATTAAAACCCAGCTATCACGCATCAAAAAGCCGCCTACACAAACGTATAGGCGGCTTTTTGGTACTAATAAAGGTTTGTATTACCAAGAACAAAAATTTGTACTACAGCAGAAAAATGTCTGACCATATTTGAATATTAAAACTAAGAGCCACCGAAACTATAAACGATTAAAAGTAGAGTGAAAAACACAGTTGTAGCGAACAGATACGCTCCATTTACATATCGTTAAGCAGTTCATCTGTGAACAGCGCATCCATAAAGCTTATGATGCGATCTTTTGTCGTAAGATAGGGATTGAAGTCAGTACCTGCCGAAAAGAGACCATCCCGAATTCTGTGTAACTGCCATTTAGATTAAATGCTTGCTGATAC
>NZ_JAKDJE010000053.1 GCF_030454045.1 Psychrobacter sp.
CATTATCGTCGCTTTGTGCCTTGTCTGGAACAATTTTAGTGATCAGCAGTGCCTACTTGCGAATGTTCAACACGCCCTAATAAGTATTAAACACTATCACGAGTGAGCATTGCTTCAATTTTGACTTGGTCACCCTAAATCTCTGTTAAATTTAACGTCAAAAACGTAGTTTTTAGGCTCTAAAATATAATCATTATCAATTAGTATGATTTTCCTACCCAGTGGTCGTTATTTCTCCTTCAATGGTCGGGTAGAAATGTGATCTGACTCCGTATATAGCATATAATAACAGTCACTACGGAAATTTGTTTACGATTACGCTATAGTTCCTGTACCTAAAAATACATTTAATTATTCGTATTCAATTATCATAATTCCTTAAGTATAAGTAAGCATATTTAAGTTATACTAATGTTTATATAGTCAATTCAGCTTAACATAATTTGATAATTCTCGATTGTGCAAGTGTCTCTAATCGAGAATTATCTCAACACAAAGAAATAGGAAAAAAGTATGTCAAATATCAATGAGTCTTTACAAGAGTTAATGGATCTTGATGGTGCGATGGGTGCCTGCATTGTGGATTATATGTCAGGTATGGTGTTAGGCACGATTGGTGGCGGTGTCGATCTTGAGCTGGCTGCTGCCGGTAACTCACAAGTTGTAAAGGCAAAAGTAGCAACGATGAAATCACTCGACATCAAAGGTGAAATCGAAGATATGTTGATCACACTAGAGTCTCAGCTACATATCATTCGTCCGACAGCCAGTCATGAAGATTTATTTATCTACTTAGTACTTGATAAATCAAAAGCGAACCTTGCATTGGCACGCCGTAAAGTACAGTCAGTAGAAAGCAAATTAGAAATATAATTTGGGTTGTATTATAAAGCCAATGAATGGTTTGTTGAAGCTCTCTTATTGCACCTGATGTACAACACAGAGTGCATAAGAAGATCAAATTCGTTATGTACATATTGTATATAACGAATTATTATTTTATATATAGCTATAAGAACTTAACTGAGTTTTAGATGTTCTATCAAATGGTGGCAAAATGAAATGTATCGCATACGTCAGCAGAGTGCCTATCAAAGATCGCAGTATTCGTATGCCTACTGGGTTGTCAGACATCGTGAGTGTCTCTAGTAAGCATAATCCACAATTACAAATTACAGGTATCATCTCTTACCGTGATGGACAGTATCTTCAGGTGCTGGAAGGTCCTGATATTGAAGTAGATAAACTGATGGCTAAGATATCATCTGATACTAGGCATGAAAATATCTGGGTTTTTCTGAATAAAAGTGTAACTGAACGTAGCTTTCGTAATTGGGGCATCAGCGTGTTCGACTTTGTGGATCAAGGCACTTTTTTTGATGATTTTATTGAAAAAAATAGCGTTGTCTTAAACAGTTTCGATGAGCAGCAAACAAAACGTCTTCAGCCATTTTTTGATATACACAAGTCTAATACCGCCTCCCAAAAGGATTATAAAGGTAAAAGTCTCAAATTATTGGCTTGGCCTGACCTAAATCATGTCAGTAATCCTCAAATGATTATGGATTTATGTGTCAAACTGACAAAAAAACCTTATCCGTTTGATACATTGGTCGCTAGTGGTGAGTTTGGTTCGTCTCCTCAAGTCACAGAAATAATCAATGGGTTTGATCAATCAGGTATACTGAGCGTGACAGAGACACAGCCGTTAGACGAGCCAAAGGTTAATGAAAAAAAGCCTAATAAATTTTATGGCGCGATCAAGAAATTCTTAGGAATGAGGTAAAAAATTGAATTATCAGAAGTTAGCTATCATTGGTGAAGTAGGCGCCGGAAAAACTCGAATGGTTAAGACGTTGAGTGAAATCAGCCCGTTTGAGACAGAGGCAAGATCGAGTATCGATATTGGTAAAGAGTACACGACTGTCGGTATCGATTATGGCAGAATTACTCTATCTGATGATATGGCACTAGGTATCTATGGAGTTCCAGGTCAAGAGCGTTTTTCGTTTTTGTGGGAGTTTGTCAACCACTCTTTGTGGGGCTTACTCATCTTAATCAAGCATGGCGAGACGCCTGATTATGCAAATTTAGATAAACTGCTACACTTTTTTGCACCAGCAAAAAAGCAGACGACCTGTATCGTTGGTATTACTCACTGCGAAGATGCCGATAAACAAAGCGTGGCTGTGCTCGGACAAGAGATCAGAGTCATGCTGATGGAACACGATATAGTCGCGCCTGTGATCAATGTAGATCCAAGAAACAAAGAGTCCGCTGTGTCTCTATTATCATTATTTAATACCCTGAATAATCAAGGTTGATGTTAGATATGACTACACAAAACGAAAAATCACCTGCAAAAATAGCACTTTTGGGTCACATGAAAGCGTTGTGTGAGGCCAATAGAGAAATCATATTGGTCAGCTTATGCACCACAGATGGTTTTCCTATTAGCTGCTTCTCGATCAAAGAGTTGAGCAACCAATCCGACAAGTTTGCGGCGATGAGCAGTACGCTATCAGCGCTCAGCGACTCATCAGCTGCCCAGATGAAACAAGGTAAGTGCGATATCACAATCGTTGAAGCCACGTCTGGCAATATGCTGTTTGTCAAAACAGACTATATCGGCAAACCATGTGTATTGACCGTTGTGGCACAAGACAAGATGGCATTAGCAGAAGCAAGATATAAGACTAAGAAGCTGATTGGTGAAATCTCATCTATTACTGAGTAACGTGAAATTATTGATAGTAGATCGCTTCTTAGAGTAGCTGCAACGCTATACTTTGTAAAAGATTAACCCTGCTCAATCAAATCTTATCAAAAATCATCCCAATACGGATGATCACCAAAGCGCTCAGCAATGAAGTCAATCAAATAACGACAACGCTGGGATAAAAATCGGTTTTTTGGATAGACGGCATAAGCGTTTAGTATTGGCAATTGATACTGCTGCAAAATCGGTACAAGCTCGCCACGTGCCAGCTTTTTATAAGCGATGAAAGTTGGAATGACGGTAATGCCATGTCCTTTTACTGCCAAATCCGTTAAAAACTCACCATTGGTGGCTTTAATTTTGGCATGCATCGCATGATAGTGTTTTTTCCCTTGTGCATCCATCAGCTCTATGTCGTCTGCTTGACCCAGACTGTATTGCAAAAACTCATGTCCCTCCAAGTCTTCTAGCGTGTTAGGCGTCCCCATTTTTTTTAAGTAACTAGGGCTGGCGCAAATCACACGGCGAATCCGTGCCAAGGGTTTTGCTTGATAACTAGAATCACGCAGCTCTCTGATTCGAATAGCCAGCTCATACCCTTCTTCGATCAAATCGACATGCCTATCAGAAAAATCCAATTCAAATTTTAGATTGGGATGCTGATTGGCATACTCGTCAATCACATCGTTTAAATGCATCAGACCAAACGACAATGGTGCGGTCATCTTTAGCGTACCGCCGATGCGTGTTGGTGCATCACTGATATTTTCATTCAAAGTATCAACCGCATTCAATATGCTGTTAACCTGCTGATAATACTGCTCTCCAGCTTGTGTTAATTTAGAATGGCGCGTGGTACGACTGATCAGTTGATTGCCAAGACGGGTCTCTAATTCTTTTAGGCGGCGACTGACGGCTGACTTTGCAATATTCAATTGTTCGGCGGCTTTAGTGATACTGCCTGCCTCGACAATGCGTACAAACATCGCCATGTCTTCTAACTGTCCCATGTTCCCTCCCTAATCAACGTGCTTTTCATAAGAACTGACGTCTCTTTTTCTATAAAGGATTCTATATAGGTACACTAGTGAGTGCTTGATTGTTCTAATAAAAAGAATAGTTATTTGCATTTATGTCTGTTTATCTCTATATAGTCAACAATTATAATAGATTTATCGATTCAGCATGTTCACTAATAACAAATATATAGATAATAAACGTATGGACAGTTAAGGATAAATAATGAAAACGATCTATCATGCAGCAGACTCCCGCGGTAATGCCAATCATGGCTGGCTCAAAAGCCGTCATACCTTTAGTTTTGCCAATTACTATAATCCTGAGCGTATGGGCTTTGGTGTTTTACGTGTCATCAATGATGATTTTGTCATTGGTGGTCAAGGGTTTGGCAACCACTCGCACCGTGATATGGAAATTATCAGCATTCCTTTAGCTGGCAAACTGGCGCACGGCGATAGCATCGGTAATGAAGGCATGATTGAGACGGGTGAGATCCAAGTCATGTCAGCGGGCACAGGCATCACTCATAGTGAAATGAATGGCAGTCGTGAAGAAGCTGTGAGATTTTTACAGATCTGGGTCATGCCAAATAAAATGAGTGTTGCTCCTCGCTATCAGCAAGTGCACATGGGGACCATCATGACGCCCAATGAATTCAATCAGGTGCTATCACCAAATGAGGATGATGCAGGGGTTTGGATTCATCAAGATGCTTGGTTCAGTATGGGAGAGTTTGATGAAGAGGTGACGCAGACCTACCAACTAAACAATCCGAATAATGGTGTTTATATTTTTGTGATTGCAGGAACAGTCGTGATAGACGGTAACATTTTGTCTACTCGAGACGGCCTTGGAGTTTGGGATACTAAGGATGTCACTATGGAAGTGAAAGAGGCTGCAAAAGTATTGCTGATGGAAGTGCCGCTTTCTATGTAGATCACGGATGAGCGCCGTAGCATCGTTCGCTCGCTCGACTAACTGCATACAGATCAAGAGGTGCCACATGACGATTAGAACTCTAGAGCCACGATCAACGGAGGTTGGTGGTGTTCCTATCGCACGGTTATTGCCCAATAAAGGCAAACAACCGATTGGCGCATGGTGCTTTTTGGATCATGCAGGGCCAGCTGAGTTTGCTCAAGATGATTTAGGTGTCCAAGTTGGGCGCCATCCGCATACCAATCTACAGACGTTTAGCTGGATGATTGATGGTGAGATTTTACACAAAGACAGCTTGGGTAGCGAGCAAGTCATTGCCAAAAACCAAGTCAACCTCATGACAGCAGGTACAGGATTGAATCAAGGTATTAGCCACACAGAACAAAGCGTCTTTGCAGAGCAGAGTGATCAACACAAAACTGACTCAAGCGCTGCTCATCGCCACATCAATATGATACAGCTATGGATAGCTTTGCCCACCAACCAGCAGATTGAACGCAGTTTTCATCATTATCCGGAGCTGCCAACATGGACTGAGGGCAACGTCGAGCTGATTTTGACCACGGGCAGTTATCAATCAGTATCTGGCAAGCTTTATAAAGCACCAACGCTGCAATACTCTAAGCTGGTCGGGATTGATGTACATTTTTTAGAAGATGGAGACGTCACGCTGAATTTGGAGGCGAGCTTTGAGTACGGTATTTTGGTGGTTGTCGGTGCGCTAGAGTCTGAAGGTCAGGTGTATAAAAAAGATCAGTTATTACGTTTTCATCGTACAGACGTTTCTAACGATACAACGATAACGCTGGTCGCAAAGAAAGGCACACGTTTGATGTTCATTGGTGGGGAGCCTCTAAGCAACCAAGTATTACTGTGGTGGAATTTTGTCGCTAACAACAAAGAAGAGCTTGAGCAGTCAGTGATCGATTGGAACAATGGTCATGAGCGTTTTAGTGAAGTGGATTCTGATATGCAGCGTCTGGTGGCGCCAGAAGTACCCAAAGGCTTCAAAGGTTAACCACTAATACGCAAAATTTCTTAACCTATTTTTCAAAGGTAATCATCATCGTTAAGTTTTTTTACAAAAAATACATGGGGTTTCAGGTAAATTGTTCCGATAATAGCCCACATAAACAAACTATTTCATAAAAACTTGTTGATCACAAGATCGACAATGTCTATCAACCCAGAGCAAATAATTCCTACAACAATATGGAGAAGTACCATGTTAGAACTAAAAGGCTTACAGCAATTAGCAGAAAAGCGCCGTTCTATCTACGCACTCAGTGACCAACTGCCAGTATCGAATGATGAAGTCGTCAAGGTAGTTGAGCATGCTGTCTTGCATACGCCATCATCATTCAACTCACAATCCACACGTGTCGTTGTATTGTTCGGTGATGAGCACCGCAAACTGTGGGATATGACTGAAGAGACCTTACGCGTCATCGTCGGTGACGAAGAAGCGTTTAAATCTACTAAAGACAAAATTGCTGGGTTTAGAGCGGGTGCTGGCACCGTACTATTCTTTGAAGACCAAGCAGTGGTAAGAGGCATGCAAGAAGCGGCGCCTTTATATGCTGATAATTTCCCAATTTGGGCAACTCAGACCAACGCGATGCATCAGTACGTCATCTGGACGGCGCTAGCAAGCATTGATGTCGGTGCAAACTTGCAGCATTACAATCCAGTGATCGATCAAAAAGTCGCGAGCACTTGGAACATCGATGCAGATTGGGAACTAAAAGCGCAACTGGTATTTGGTAAGATTGAGCAGCCAGCAGGTGATAAAGAATTCAAGCCACTTGATGAGCGTATGAAAGTATTTGGTGCTTAATGTTGTTGTTTGAGAATAGACAACCTATGGCCTTGCTTAGGAAGTTTGCTAAATAAACTACAGAGCACGTAAAAAACGCCACCCAATCATCGGGTGGCGTTTTTTGATGAATAAAGGGTAAAGACAGCAAAGCTACATTGGATATTTGCAAAACTCATGAGCCAGTATCATGGCTACCTGCGTTGCATTAAACTGTTGGCGACCCATGCTGGACCGATTAACAAAAACTGTAAATCTTCAAAAAATGACGGTTTTTTGCCCTCGATTTTATGACCGATGAATTGCCCGATCCAAGCGACCACAAATACTGCCGCCCACGCTTTGAATCCCCATGGCATAGCCGCCATAACCGACAGACAAATCAGAATAAACAGCCCCATTGCCAAAAATAGCGGCGTCGATAAGCGTATATAAAATAATAAGACTAATGCGCTCAGTACGAGAGTAAACCATACAGACAGCGACATTCCCATCCCCAACAAACTCACAAAAATCGTCGGCACACATAGCCAATGGATTTTCTTATTAATCAGGTTTTGGTGACTGACCGCATACTCACTGAGCCACTGCTCAAGCGTGCGTTTGGACATTTTGGGTTGACGAGACATACTAACCTCCTTGTTAGTAAATGAAATAAGACGCTGACATGCGCTATCAATTTAAATATTAACATGCGCAATTAGTACCAGTTGTAGCACTAATTGCGCGTGTCTGCCATTTTATCTGATAGACGGCACAGTCAATTTCGCTCGTATTGCCAATGCGATATTGGTAAGACTTATCTCAATATCTCAAACGCTTTTTTCTACAGATGTTGCTATGAACCTCGTTCGCTGCGATGCCACTCATAGAGACCGACAAAGGCGTTTACCTGATACACCATCGTCTGAATCGCAAAAATATAGTTACCAGACATGAGATTGACGATCAGCCAGACAAAGTTGACGATGATCCATAACCACCAGTTAAAGGAATAACGCAGAATCATGGCAGCTTGCGCGGTAATAGACAGCACAAAGGCAATGACGTTGATCCAAAAGAAAGAGATAAATCCCAAAAACAGGCTATTATCATCCTCGACGACCGCATAACCATAGCTCGCTAGTAAATCATTGATGGTGGGAAAAAGGGCAAGACCGATGATGATAAATGCGGCAGTGATCAACCACACCGCTTTGCTCGCTGATTTTGGGATCATGTCGCCATCAGGGTCGGTGTGCTTTGACCAATAAAAAATGCCATAGACATGGGTAAAAAAGTTAAATAGGGGCGCGAGCATCAGACCCACGGCGCCAGATGTGGCCTGTACAATGACTTCTCCTGCGGTTGCGCCCATACCAAAGCCATTGCCCATGACGTTTTTTCGAAAAGATAATGACACCACACAAATCAGACCAATAAACGAGACAGCCAAGTAAAACCAATCAAGCGTGGTATGATCGGTTGTGAGCCAAAAACCTGCGGATAAGGCAATCACACCGCAAATAAACCAAACGATGATCCATTGCATCGACCATTTTCCGGTGATGTTATCCAGTAGCTGAATACGCATAAATTTTCCCCTAAAGTAAATACTGATTTTAATATAGTGCTAACGACAACATAATGTTAACTGCAACGCGCTAGCTGAATAAATGATGATAAATAGGGCACTCTTTGATGCCTCTTATAATGTTTTGCCATAGATATACTGATCGATAAATTGCAGTGATTGCTGATAACGAGCATCGTAATCTGGCTGGTCGATCATATGCGGTGTGATGTCGTGACGCGCAAAAATGTCTAGTAGGCGCTGCTCGAACCGTCCACGTGCTTCAGGGGTACCCAAAGAGCGCATGCCATCATCGACCCATGGCGTATTGTTGTCGAGCATGATGGTGTGGTCTAACCGAAACTCATCAATACAAGCCGCGACAAAAGGATGGGTGCGACCTTCGTACTCTTCACAAAATGCTTGCGTGGTCACAAAATCCGTATCAACGATCGTGATCGGAGCTGTTGCATTGGCTTTAGCATCGCGTATCGCTTGCGCATGATCCAGACAAATAGGCCCATAATCACTGTACTGTAGCCCAACCTCGCTACCACCCAAATCGGTGCCAACATACAGACGGCCCATTTCCAGCGCAAAGCTGGCGCCGTAATAATTCGCCAGCTTATGCACCAGTGTTGTCTTGCCAGAGCTCTCGCCGCCAACGATAGCCACGGTCTTGGTATAATCAACGCGGGCCTCTGGATGAATCGTTGACCAATGGGCGACTGGGTCGCGAGCAATGGCGTACGAGTCAAACTCAGGCTGTAGCGCTGTCGTGACCACTTGCAAAATCAACTGCTCTTGTATATCACTCTGCGTCAGTGGGTGATTATCAGCCATAAACAATGCTGTCTCTGCAGGGAGTGCGAGTGTCTCTATCAACCGCTGCAATTTGGCATTACTAATCGCCACATCGATCCTGACATCCTCACTGCTATTATAAAGATGCTCGTGAAGCGGCAACTCGATCTCATTAGTGGTATGAATATGAATAAATGGCAAGTCTGCACAGGCCATCTGTAACCAACGCGCTTTGTCTTGCAACGTGATCGTAAAATCTGGATGTGGTGATGGATGCGCCATGATAACAATGTGCAAGCTTTTTGCCTGTCCTGCCGCAGCCAATATGCTGCGCATCTGCCCCAAATGTAGAGGTTCAAAGTGTCCAATCATCAATCCGCTGTCGTACATAGTTATTCCTATCCTTCTTATCATTTTTCCCAAGTTTGATGATCACTCATCGAAAACCCGTATTATTTATCAGCATGGTATAAAGGTTTTGGCGGATTTACAGGTAGGTTATTGTAAACCTGAGGAATATCTGTCTTTTTTATAGAGTGCGCATTTTTTCATTATCGATGTTTTGACAACTCAGATGTTGGAGCGTTAGTAGGCATTTGGGGTTAAACAAAGGTTTTTAGAGGCTATTAGCATTATCAATTCCTTATCAAACCTTCACCAAAGCGCTACTTATCTCTTTGATTAAATTAAAAAATAATGAGGCGTGAAAGAGTGGTTGAAAGATTTGAGCAACAAAGGTAGCTCTGAAACATTTTGAAATAACTATTTAAAATCAGGGGGTTGCATGATGATATGACAGATTAGGGCAAGCTTGGGTATCATAAACTCACAAACTACGTCTATACCTTCAACAGATAAATATTTGAGAGTTGATATACTGATTCGTAAGTTAGCAAGGCAATATAGTTTTGAGTCTCCGAATATAGTCTTGAGGACTCAAAATTAAGATAAAAAGAAAAAATATATGAAAATAGACAACAGAGAGGTATTTAGTTTGGCTAAGTTAGCAAAGTTACATCGCTCACAAAATAATCGCATGATAGCGGGTGTGATGGGTGGTATCGCAGAATACGTTGGCTGGTCGCCTACATGGGTCAGATTACTGTTTGTGATTATTTCATCATTGAGCGCAGCAGTACCAGGTATTTTGATCTATATCATATTATGGATAATCATGCCAAAAGCCAATAGCGACTCTTATCAATAATCGAGTCTGATATTTAGACATTAAAAACCGTTAAAACAAGCAAGTTTGTACCACAAGTAGTTGTTCAAAAAGCAGTCCCCAAAAATAAAAAGCCTGAGTGATCAGGATGCCCAAGATACAATTTTCCTCCTGCCCGAATGCTTACGCATTTGGGTATTTTTTTGTTTTCAAAAGGAGTGGCTGGTCAGGCGTTTTTTATGATGATTCGGTCGTAAATCAGGGATACGGCCGCGTTTTTCTATCAACAATGCAAATTTAGTTGAGGTAAATATGGATAAAATAGTCAATTTTTAGTAAGGTGAGCAAGCAAATAGAGTCGTTGCCAAATAGGCGACGAGCACTATCACAGATTTATTTAATCATACTCATTTCACAGTGACTTACTATGAAAACCCAAACCATGATATCCGAAGCGACAACCCCGATGACACAAGACCAAACTCCTCAACCGATGACTTTTCAGGACTTAATCCTCACCCTACAGAATTATTGGGCTGACAAAGGCTGCGTGGTATTGCAGCCTTACGATATGGAGGTGGGCGCAGGCACCTTTCATACCGCCACGTTTTTGCGCTCATTAGGGCCTGAGCGCTGGAACGCTGCGTATGTACAGCCATCGCGTCGCCCGACTGATGGTCGCTACGGTGATAACCCAAACCGCTTGCAACACTACTATCAGTTCCAAGTAGTGCTAAAGCCCAATCCACCTAACATCCAAGAGCTATATCTGGACTCGCTACGCGCTATTGGTATCGATCCATTGGTGCATGACGTGCGTTTTGTCGAAGACAACTGGGAATCACCAACGCTTGGCGCGTGGGGACTTGGCTGGGAGATTTGGCTCAACGGTATGGAAGTGACCCAGTTTACCTATTTCCAGCAAGTCGGCGGTATTGAGTGCTTCCCAGTCACTGGCGAGATCACTTACGGTCTTGAGCGCTTGGCGATGTATGTGCAAGGCGTTGATAGCGTCTATGACTTGGTCTGGGCAGATGGTGAGTTTGGCCGCGTCACTTATGGCGATGTGTTCCATCAAAACGAAGTTGAGCAATCGACCTATAACTTTGAGCACGCTGATGTGCCAATGATGGGTGAGATGTTTGATTTTTATGAGCAGCAAGCAGATAAGTTGGTTGAAGCAGGCCTGCCATTGCCTGCTTATGAGATGGTCTTAAAGGCCTCTCATGCGTTTAATTTACTTGATGCCCGCGGTGCGATTTCGGTCACTGAGCGTCAACGCTTTATTCTGCGTGTACGTACACTGGCGCGTAAGGTAGCGTTTGGTTATGTCGAAGCTCGTGCCAAGTTAGGCTTCCCATTGGCTGATGAGGCGCACCGCGCCGAGGCACTTGAGAAGTATTTGCCAAAAGAAAACGCGGCAACAGAAGGCTCATCAACAGACAGCTTAACCAAAGAAAGCACTGACAACAATCAACCGACGAACAAGCAATAGGAGCATCCCATGAGTACTATTCTATTTGAACTGGGGTGTGAAGAACTACCTCCAAAGAGCCTAAAACCATTGCGTGATGCGCTGCAAGCCAGTGTCACTGAGCAACTGACTGACGCTGATATCACTTTTGATAGCATTAAAGCCTTTGCGGCCCCGCGTCGTTTAGCCATTCAGATTCAAGGCATTAGCGATAAGCAGCCTGACCGCACTGAGCAAAAACGCGGACCAGCTATCAAAGCGGCATTTGATAGCGATGGCAATCCAACGCGTGCGGCGATGGGTTTTGCTAAAGGCTTAGGTATCGAAGCGAGCGAGCTTACGACCATTAACACCGATAAAGGTGACTATGTCGGCTTTGAGCAAACGATCAGTGGTCAAGCGACTACCGAGCTACTGCCAGCGATTTTTCAGACCGCGCTAGATAGCCTACCGATTGCCAAACGTATGCGCTCAGGCGCCAGTCGCAACGAGTTTGTCCGTCCCGTCCAGTGGGTAGTATTGATGCAGGATGACACTGTCATTGATGCCACTATCCAAGGGTATCAGACAGGCTCGCAAACTCGTGGTCATCGCTTTCACAGCCCTGACTACCATGATATTGCTCATGCCAATGACTATGAGCAACTATTAGATGGCCTAAAAGTCGTGACAGATTTTGATAAGCGCCAAATGCTGATCAAAAACCAAGTCAAAGCATTGGCAGATGAAGTTAATTCTGATGCTATCGTACCGCAGGATTTATTGGACGAAGTTACCGCATTGGTTGATTTCCCCATTGCGCTACGAGCAAGCTTTGAAGCGCGCTTTTTACAAGTGCCGCAAGAAGCGCTTATTTCGACCATGCAAGCGGATCAAAAGTATTTTTGCTTAACCGATAAAACGGGAAAATTGCAGCCGTACTTTATCTTTATCACTAATATTGAATCAAAAGACCCCAATCAGATTATTGAAGGTAACGAGAAAGTGGTGCGTCCACGTTTGGCTGATGCCGAGTTTTTCTTCTTACAAGATCAAAAGCAGCCATTGTTTGCACTCACAGAGAGCTTGAAAAATCGTGTATTCCAAGACAAATTGGGTACGATTTGGGAGAAGTCTGAGCGTATTGCTAAGCTTGCCGCGTTTATTGCTACCCTAATGCAGCAGCAAGGCCACGATATCAACGTCGATGACACCGTACGTGCGGGTATTTTATCCAAAGCAGATTTGGCAAGCTCGCTTGTCGGTGAGTATCCTGAATTGCAAGGGATTGCGGGTACGTATTATGCACGTTTGAATGAGGAACCTGAAGCAGTTGCAGCAAGCTTGGAAGAGCAATACCTGCCCAAGTTCAGTGGTGATGTATTACCGCAAACACCAGTTGGTATTTGCCTAGCACTGGCTGATCGCCTAGATACGCTCGTTGGTATTTTTGCGATTGACCAAGCACCGACGGGGTCAAAGGATCCGTTTAGCCTACGTCGTTCTGCCATTGGTATTTTGCGTATTTTGATCGAAAAGCAGTTGCCGATTAATCTTGTCGCATTGGTTGAGCAAGCGATTAAAGGCTATAGCGATGCTGAAGGTAGCAAAATTGCCAAAATGGGTGATACTTTTACCCAAGTCATGGCGTTCTTAAACTCGCGCTATCGTGCGATGTATACCGAGCAGGGCGTTAGCGTTGATACGATTCAGGCCGTACAAGCGATTAACCCGCATATGCCGCTTGATTTTGATCAGCGTATCCGTGCCGTACAAGCATTTAGCGAGCTGTCACAAGCGTCGATGTTGGCTGATTCAAACAAACGCGTTGCCAATATATTGGCCAAGTCAGAAGTGAGCGTTGCTGATACGGTTGATGAGACGCTACTATCTGAGACTGCTGAGCAAAATTTATATGCAAATGTGCAGCAAGCACAGACAGTGGTACAGCCATTGCTTGAGCAAGCGGACTATACGCAAGTATTGCAAACGCTGGCGAGCTTAGATGAGCCGTTGACGCAGTTCTTTGATAATGTGATGGTCAACAGCGACGATGCGGCGCTCAAAAATAACCGCTTAGCCTTGCTCAAGCAGGTACGCGCCTTGTTCTTGACTGTGGCGGATATCAGCGAGCTACAGCTATAACTGCTAGCCTTTAATCTTAGATTTTGATACAAAAACTGGCTCACTGTGGCCAGTTTTTTGTTGCTATAGCACTTGGTTATTCGTCAGTGCCATGAATGACAAACAAGCATCATTGATAATTAACCGTAAAGGCATTGTGCCATTGCCATTATTGACGGTAAAATTTAGGCATTCGAGCGTATTCGATCATGGTAAGTGTCATCACTCTTGTTATTCATTACGTTTATTTGTCATTGAAGGAGCACCGCCGTGTTTGCCGTTATTATTGTTATTCTTATTATCTGGGCTTCCATGTGGGCTTTTTACAAGTTTATGTACCCACGTCCACCCAAAAGCATGATGCCAAAAGAGGGCGATGTCACCACGCCGCGTCAGTGTGATTTTTGCGGTAACAGTTTGGCGGAGTATCGCGGTGTCCTTGAAACTAAGCCTAGCTTAGCGACAACCAGTGATGGTAATACTGAATCAGCCCAAGAATTATTCTTTTGCAATTATGAGCATCAGGCAGACTTTCATGCAGGCAGGACTTACAAACCTTATGCGTAAGCAGATAGATAAAAACGAGTGATCATAAAAAAGCGCTTAGCTTTAGTAGGCTAAGCGCTAATAGATTTGATGCTTTTTCATCATATCGCACACTATTAGATCATGCATGTTTTGAACGATCTGTCTGCTGAGACAACACCGCGACTATTACAAAATAGAGTGGGCGTCTTTCATAATTTTATTTAGCAATGCCTGTGATTGCTTATCTTTTTGCAAGCGGTCTTCATCACTTCTTTGGTTGGCATGGATTTTTTCGTATAAATTCAAGCAGCACAGCACCAGTATGCTTTCTTGACTGAGGCTTGGTGCATCTCGCTTTAGATCAAGCGCATAGTTATTGATATAAGATACCGCCGATAGTAGCTCTTCTTGCTCATGTACTGGGCAAAAAATTGGATAAGTCACGCCTGCAATCGCGATATCTACTTTTTTGATCTGGGGCTCAGCCGCTTTACCATTGGCTTGAGACGATGTGCTGGATGTGCTCACCCCCGATTGAGTGGATTTTTGTACGGCTACGTCTTTATTCGGTACTTGAGTATTTTGTGATGGGTTATTTTTTGGCTGTTTTTCTATAGCGTTGCTTTGGTTGTCGGTCATGATACATCCTACAATGTCTGGTCAGTGAAATGAGTGATATCAGGTTTTACAAATAGCGTTGGGCGGTTTAATAAGTAGCATATTTTGCTATCTATTACAGAGACGCGTTAGCTTTCTGCTTGATCGATGCGGGTTAAGCGTTGCAAGACGACTTGCGTGCGCTCCGCTGCCAACTGATTCTTTTTTTGCAGCTCACTGTTCTGTTGTTTGATATCGCTGTATTGCTGCTTCAATTCATTATTGTGCTTTTGCAGCTCGCTATTTTGTTGTTGTAATTGGCTGATTTGTTTTTGTAGTTTGTCTTGTTCTTCACCGATCATATGATGCGCTTCTGCGAGACTCTGATAGCGCTTGTCGAGATCGTTCAGTTGCTTTTTGGCACCGTCACGTTCGCTATGACTATTATCGAGCTTTGTCTTTAGAGCGGCAAATTCTTTAGAGTCGGTGACAGGATGTTGTTTTAGGCTGCTAAGTTCAGCACTGACAAGCTGATACTGTTTTTTGATGTCGAGTACCATTTTTTCTAATATTCTAAGTTGATCATACATAGTCAGTTTTTATCCTTAACAAGTAAGCGTGAATGAATTTTGTTCGCTGCATTTAATAATGCCATAGGTGACCGCATAATATCTATATCAACAAAGTAATTACAAGTACGAGGCTTTGTCTTTTTACTTTTATCTATCGATGATTTGTCCCAGACACTTTGTCGTGACTATTTTTATTTTTTGAACAGTAATCAATTACTAGGACCTCTATTATGAATGATAATATCTCTGGCTGGAATACTTGGCTGACTGCGTTTGAGGATTGGACGGACGTGTCTATCAGTGAGGTGCACGGCCTGATGACAGGGCTTATGACGGCGTGTAATGCGCCTGATGAGGCCACATGGGCAAAGGTGTTTGAAGAGCTGAGCTTTGCGCCACTACCAGAGGCGGCATTGACTTTGCTGACAGAAGAAGCAGAAGACACGGTGTTTCAGTTAAAAGATAAAGATGATGCATATGCTTATATGCCGCTCATACCTGATGATGAACATGATTTATACGAGCGCGTGATGGCATTGAAACAGTGGTCAAACGGCTTTATGACGGGTTTTGGTATTACTGATTGTAATTTGAGTAGCGAAGAGAATGAGATGCTCTCAGATTTGGCTAAAATTGGTGGCATTCGGTTAGAAGAAGAAGAGGATTTTGAGGGGGGAGAGGAGTCTTATCTTTATATCTACGAGTTTGCTCGTATGGTGCCTGTGAGTTTTGCGACGCGCAAACGCAAGCCTGTAAAAGACATCGCCCTGATTGCTGGACTATCTATCAATGCCAAAACCACCAAAGAGCTACAAGCAGAAGGCAAGTTGCCAAAACCGATGCCACCCGTGCTTGACGTGATGAATCAGAATAATCCATCATAAGACAAATCTGATACCTCATAGTTTTTAAGAAATGGTTTTTAAGAAATGGCTTTTAAAACATAACTCTTAAAAATCATAATAGGGATATTTTATGATCCAAAATACTAATGACAATGCTAGCAATGACCAACAGTTAAACCCTGCTACGCACCCGAGTAATAGCCTTGATTGGCTGACACGGCTTATCGCCTTCGATACGGTCAGTCGACACTCTAATCTAGCATTGATTCATGATGTGAGAGCGTATTGTGAGCAGCTTGGTCTGACGGTAGATTTGACCTTTAACGAGGCAAAGACCAAGGCCAACTTGTTTGTGACCGTACCCGCTGGCGAAAACGCTGACCAAATTAATAACGGTTTGGTGCTCTCAGGTCATACTGATGTCGTGCCTGTCGATGGTCAAGACTGGACGTCAGAGCCGTTCACCGCGACGATACGTGGTGACAAGCTATATGGACGCGGTGCGTGCGATATGAAAGGTTTCATTGCGTGTGCGCTGACAATATTGCCGCAAGCTGTACAGCTATCTAATAGCGGTCAGCTGCGTCGTCCATTGCACCTCGCGCTGTCGTTCGATGAAGAGGTGGGCTGTTTGGGTGCGCCATTGATTTTGGCGGATCTAAAAGCGCGCGGTATCACCCCTGATTACTGCATCGTTGGTGAGCCAACCAATATGGCGATGGTGGTTGCGCATAAAGGTATTGCGGTTTATCGTTGCCGTGTCCATGGTAAATCGGCGCATTCTTCATTGATTGCACAAGGGGTCAATGCGATCAGCTACGCTAGCAAATTGGTGGGCTATGTTGACACGCTTGCTGAAGAACTGAGCGCTCGTGATGACAATGATGCATTGTTTACAGTGCCTTATTCGACATTGTCAGTAGGGACTATACACGGCGGTACAGCCACCAATATCGTGCCCAATCTGTGTGAGTTCACCTTTGACTATCGCAACCTGCCGCACATGACCCAAGACGATATACTAGCGCCCATTCAAGCAAAAGTTGCTGAGTTAAATGCGCAAATGCAAGCGCGTGCGCCTGAGACGGGTATCGAGCTGATGCAGGAAGAGAGTGTTCCTGCTATGACGGATAATAACAGCGCTGAGCTACAATCATTAATAGCAGCTCTGACAGGGGATGATGAGCGTCACAAAGTCGCTTACGCAACGGAAGGGGGGCAGTTTACCAATGCAGGCATCCCAACGATCATCTGTGGCCCTGGTAGTATTGAGCAGGCACACAAAGCGGATGAATATGTAGAACTGATCGAAATCAAACGTTGTGACGGCTTTTTGCAAAAACTATTAGACAGTTGTACTGCCAAGTAGCTTATAGAGGTGTCGATACGCTATAAAATTGGCAAACATATGTATATAATGTGAGAAGTAGCAATAATACCGCCTGAATGGCGGTATTTCTTTTTTTGGCGATGTGGCTGTTCGTATAAGAACCATTTATATATAACAAAGTAGGGGGTAGCTGATGTCTTGGCATCTGTTTGCAGTATTTTTCGCAAGTACGTTTTTGATTTCCGCAACACCAGGTCCCAATATGCTACTGGCATTCCAGTATGGCATGAACTATGGAGTGAAGCGCACATTATGGACGCTAGCAGGGTTAAGCCTTGGACTATTTATCTTGCTGCTATCGACTTTACTTGGGCTGGATGTGATCAGTCGCCAGTCGCCATGGCTGCTCACAATTATCAAAGCCGTGGGCGCGGCATACTTGGTATATTTGGGCATCAGCTCATGGCGTGATGCGGGTGATGGTAGCTTGATGAGCGATGCCAAGGAGTTAAGTGCTGAGGTTGAGGCCGACTATGGGGCTTTTGAAGGTCAAGCTGGTACACCGCAGCCGCGCTCGCTTTCTAGTGCAGCGGTCAAGGCAAGTCCGAGCAATCTCACTTTATTCCGTACAGGGGTCTGGGTATCTTTATCTAATCCAAAAGCGATATTATTTTTCGCAGCGTTCTTTCCTAAGTTTATTAATTTTAGTGCGCCACTATGGCCGCAATATATCTTATTGACCATTGGGCTATTCATGAGCGAAACGATTTGGCAGATTGTCTATACGCTAGGCGGAAAAAAGCTGGCAAGTTGGCTCGATGTTGGTAATCGTTTAGCATGGCTTAATCGTGGTTGCGGCATTATCTTTATCATCATTGCAGCGGCTTTGTTTGCTGAAGTAATTAATAGTTTTATGGTATAAAAATATATTCGTTATTATTAAAAAATAAATTTTATTCGATAATAATTTTTAAAAAATAGGTTATTAAAAAAATAAGTATTTAAAAATAAATAGTTGACTTTATTTTCAAAGTTGATAATATTGTCGCGTTAATTTATGGCATTGCTATAAATGCTTTTAATAAACTTGCTATTGTCGCCCTGACAATGGCCACAACTGACGGAGGAATTATCATGTCCCACCTTAACGTAACGATCGTTTTGAAGAGTGAATCAATCACTGATATGACAGTAATAATGACTTCGCGTCAGTTTGGCTAAGCAGTTGATGAGGCACTATCCTATTAGGATAGGGTTCATTTAGCATCATTGTCTCTACCGCTTCTCCTTTCTGCCAAGTCTATATCGAGTCAGCACCTCGCTGATGACAGGCTGCGTGCGCATGATGCGCTCAGCCCAATACGATATATCCAAAATACCTTACTACTATCACAGGCATTCGCTGATTGATCATAAGCTGGCGCGTTTATCGCCCATGCTTTGAGATTTTGCGTGTGTTTGTCTGTCATGCTGCGTGCGTTATCGCGCTTTATCTGCATCGATACAGTCACTATGACACCACTTGTGCCCATTGCACTTCTCATTACGGCTCACACTTATCAAGAAATCGATGTTTTTATAAAAGCTAATTATTAGCGTTTTATAAAGCAATAGATATTTTATTGCCTAAAATTTATATTATTTTTGATTAAAAATATCATTTAATTGAGCGGGGTTAGTAATGTCAAAATTTAGTAAATAAAAAGTGGCAATCAAATATCTAGACAATAAAAATAATGGAAAATTAAATCATGAGTGTTCAATTAACGTTAAGTAAAAGTGGCAAACATGGCGTGCCTGTCAAAATCTACACCTCGGATGTCGAGCAAGGCGCGATGCAGCAGCTACGCAACTTGGCGCAGCTAGAGTTTGTACATTCGCACATTGCGGTTATGCCTGATGTACACGTTGGCAAAGGCGCAACCGTCGGCAGCGTGATTCCGACCAAGTCTGCCATCATTCCTGCGGCGGTCGGTGTAGATATCGGCTGCGGTATGAACGCCGTGCGCTTATCCCTAACCGCAAGTGATCTGCCTGATAGCTTAAGGTCATTACGTTTGGTGGTCGAGCAGCAAGTGCCGGTGGGTTTTAACATGCACAAGCAAATCCAAGCAAAAAACTCCACGCTTGATCCGCTCGGTAAACGCCTAAAACCGATTACCGATAAGCATCCGGGCTTACTCAAAATGCTTAAAGGTTTTGAGCGTACGTGGGCCAAACAGCTGGGTACACTTGGCGGTGGCAATCATTTCATCGAGCTGTGCTTGGATGAAAACCAAGATGTCTGGGTAATGCTGCATTCTGGCAGCCGCGGTATTGGCAACTGTATCGGGCACTACTTTATCAATCTGGCCAAAAAAGAGCGTCAATCACGCTTTGGTCATGTACCAGATCGTGATTTGTCTTACTTTGCCCAAGGGTCTGACAGCTTTGCCGATTATGTTGAGGCAGTTGGTTGGGCGCAGGATTACGCGCTAGAGAATCGCCGCGAGATGATGCGTTTGGTGATTAAAGCGCTGCAATCACTGCAAGCAGGATTGCCACGATTTCAACTGACCAAAGAAGCCATCAATTGCCATCACAACTATGTCAATGAAGAGGTGCATTTTGGCGAGCAGGTCTATGTGACCCGCAAAGGCGCGATCAGTGCTTACGCCGGTGAGCTTGGCATTATCCGGCTCTATGGGCGCAAAATCCTTTATCGTCCGTGGTCTGGGTGCGACAGAGTCATTTTGCTCGTGCTCGCACGGCGCAGGGCGGCAAATGAGCCGCGGCAAAGCGGTGCGCGCGTTCACCATTGATGAGCTAAAAGCGCAGACGGATGGTGTTGAATGTCGTAAAGACAAAGGCGTTATCGATGAAATCCCTGGTGCGTATAAAGACATTGATGAAGTGATGGCCAATCAAAAAGACTTGGTTGAAGTGGTGCATACGTTGAAGCAGGTCATGTGTATTAAGGGCTAGCTTTTTCATGAAACTTGATCTTGTTTTAACTGTTAGCATCTTATAAAACAAGATCAAATTGAGGAGACAATTATGAGAGATTATCCTTATATCAATAAGAAAGGTAAAAAAAGACCCCAATCAAAAGAATGGGCTGATATACGAGCAGAGATTATGTGCTTGAAAACTGAGCTGAATCTAACGGATAAATCTTTTCGAGTTCTATAGTCAATCCTACTTAAAAATGTTATAAAATAATTAACAAATTCAATTGTTA
>NZ_JAKDJE010000114.1 GCF_030454045.1 Psychrobacter sp.
GGCAAAAAAGAGTCCTGTCCCTGCGGGCTGATGCTAAAATTGCCCCATACTGCGTTACAAATCTCGCTAAGGCATCTGCATTATCGTCGCTTTGTGCCTTGTCTGGAACAATTTTAGCGGTCAGCAGTGCCTATTTGCGAATGTTCAACACGCCCTAGTAAAAACCATCGCATTTGTTGTGGCCTTGCTTTCGATAAAACTTTATTTCAATAATTTCTCTAAAACAGAAAAACGCGAAATAACCAAAAAGTCCAACAAAGTGATGGCGATAATAGCAATGATTGCGGTTGGAAAAATGACTGCCACGACAAGTAGCACGATCATAAACCAGATGGGTATCGATCTCTTAATACCGCGTGCTGGTGGGTTTAACCCGATAACCTCCTGAGTATTAGGCCTACGTTGCCACCACATCACATAACCACTGATGCAGATACCGATAACGGCTAGGCAAAACAGTACGTTAGCAAGTAGGCTCCACCACCCAAGCGTGCCCATATGTAGAGCGATACCGACTGCCATAAACTTCCCAAACGCGTTGTAGTCATCATAGCGAATATCTGCCAATACTTTACCCGAGTAACGGTCGATATGTACAGTACGGTCAGCTGTGGGACTGTGCATATCATAGCTCATGGAATCTTGGCTGAGTGTCCAAACGCCTGTACTATCTTGCGGTACATTCATGTGGTAACGGCCTACAAACCCTATCTCATGTGCATACTGATTTACCGTATCTACGTTAATAGGTATATTGGGTGCAATACCATCCTTACCTTTGGTCGTGCCAGAAATTGGCATGGGTGTTAGCTCAAGTACCCAAGGCACTTCCTTAGTTTTCCCTGTATTTAAGACGCTACCATGTGTTGGCGTGCTGCTTGAGCCATGAACATGAGGGGTTGCTTCGCTCATGTCCATACCCGCATGAGGATCATCGGGATTGATGGAAGTCGGTACAGGTTCGACGCCCCATTTTCCAGCAGGAAATTGACTCCATGCCTGTACCACTTTGCCACCCCAAATACCTGCCCATGCCATACCAGAAATACAAAAAAACAGTAAGACAATCGATATCCAACTTCCTAATGTGGCGTGAATGGTACGAAAGAACGAGCGTTTTTGTTTCAAGCTCGTATCCCCATCAGGGACTAGCATGGCTTTGACCGATTTGCGTTTTTGCCACCACAAATACCAACCCGTTAGGATCATCAGGATGGTCAATGTCGCCGTGGTTTCTTGGATATAGTTAGCTGAATGTAAAACTGTTATGGATTTAAACGCGCTACTGGTATAAATTTTACTTGCGTGCTGCGTTCCCAGAGGCTGCGAAAAATTCATCCCAGTACCGCTATGACATTTTTAGAGTGTATCGACTATATAATCTCCTACCGTTCCTAACAGCAGATCTCCATGAATCGCATCAAAAGTGTGATACAAATTACTTTTCGTTGGTATGCTTTTGACGATATCTGCCGTATAAGGATCAATAGCCACCATATTATCTTGACTGTCTGATCGTACTTGAAACAGCGCAACGGTATCAGGCTCTCGTGGCGCGATGTATTTGACAAGTGTACTACCAGGCGTGCTTTCAAGCGCCGCTTTGGCTTGAGTGGAAACAGGCGCTTGTACCGTGGTTTGTGGCGTAACCGTCAAGCGATCGTAATCTCGGCCCGTCGTATTAGACATCAGCAGCATGCCAAGCGCAGTACAAGCAAGAATAATCAAAAAAGGAGCAATAAAAATCCCTGAATAAAAGTGCCAACGCCACACGGTAAAGTAATGCTGAGAATTTTTTGGTTTCTGATCTTGTCTACTCATTAGTAGATCCTTAAATAATAATGGGCTATATGGCTTTGCTCTTAAGGCGACGCTCATCATCTTACGTCTTGTAATTTAAGCCTTACGATTTAAACAGTGACAAGCGCTAGAAGCAGAGTCAGGCTGTGTCGTTTTCAGTGCTCGTGATTCATTTGCTCGTGATTCATTTGTTCATGATTCATTTGCCCATGATCCATATGTCCATGCATATTTGCCATGACCATTGGTACAGCGACAACGGCCAATCCCGATATCATCATAATCGCACCATTCAATTGCCGTAGACGTAGACGCCCAATATGATGGCGTACCCAATTGACTGTTTCATGCGTCGCAACCAGCGTCGGAATCGTTCCAAGCCCGAAAGCAAACATCAAAACAGCGCCTGTTAGGGGATCATGACCTACAACGGCAATGAGTAATGCACCATATACAAGACCGCATGGTAAAAAGCCCCAGAGCAAACCCGCTGCTAGTGCGCGAGGAACCGTATTTAAGGGAAACACTTTTGTGCGTAGCGGTGATAACGCTTGCCATAAGCGCATGCCAAGTCGCTCAAGCTTATTTAGAAAAGGAAGGCCAAGCATGGTCAGCCCCACAAAAACCAATACCAAACCAAGTAAAATGCGAGGCGTACTGTTCCCCACCATCAATGGCGCGAGTACAGCCGTACCAATCAAACCTGCAATCAACCCTAGTAAGGCATAACTGAGTAATCGACCTAAATGATAAGTGGCGATTAATCCTCGTTTTTTTGCTGGGCTAGTGTTTTTCATAGACAGCCCAAATGCTGCGACAATACCACCACACATACCCAAACAATGCGGTGAACCAAAAAATCCCATTAACAACGCTGCTGTTAACAATGCCATCGTCATAAACATGACTCCTAAAACATAATTGAATCAGTTATTCAGTTTTTTGCAACAACATACAATCCAAGCCACTTACGAGCTTAGATGAGATACTTACTGAATAGGTACTGATATAAATAAATAGCATTTCAAGCCCAATATTTTGGGCAGCTTTTTTGAATATTTTCTTTTAGACAAACGAATACATGCCCATCAATCAAAGCAAAAAAAAGCCTGTTGATTGATCGCGAATTGTCGATGTACCAATAAAATATTGAACTATGAATGTTTAAAGTTATTTAAATAGGGGTTGAGGTGGAGCGCGGGTGAGAGGTCGTAAAAAACCAATCAGAAAACGGGGGGGTTGAATGATATAAAGAAGCGGCTAATACTGAGGGTAGTTCAAACAAAGCAGGGTGAGCATGTGCAAATACTTCAGGCACAAGTACTGCTGTCATAGAAAGACAGATATCACAGCTGGGATGTTTTACAGTATCTGGATCAGCGCTTTCGCTGTGATGCTTGCTATGTAATTGTTTTGACGACAGTTCTGTGTGGGTATTTACTGTTGAAGTCGATGATAAGGAATTCGAAACGGTATGATGGTGCAGATGATAAGCTGCGCTATCATCAGGCATATTGTGAGCAGTATGAGTAATATCCGCCTGTATTTGCTCGTACTGATTAGCCGTTGAGACAACCGGTGCAAGCTTGATACAAATGCCGTGACCTAAATGGGCATCATCATCCCATAAAGGCGCCAGCAACACTGAGACATGCATGATCCAAGCAAAGCATGCAAGCAGCATGCCAAACCATAACGTTACTGGTGATGAGTGTCGTAGAGTGAGCGTTCGCCACTTAATAAGCATGGGATTATCATCTGTCACCAGATATTTTTACACAGGTAACATTCATAGAGAGAACAGATGTTTTCTAGCAAAATATTCTAACATAAACACAAAGAACGCTATTTTATGACAGTTAATCAGATATTTACAAGGGTTATAACACTAGATTATAGCAATCCAGGGACTGCATATGCACGGTTGCAAATAAAATCACGTCAAAGTAGGCTGAAGAAAGTGCCTAGGATTATTTTCTCTCGTATATATTTATTTTATTGATTTGTAACTATAAATCATGATTCTCTTAATCATAATAAACCTCTCACCGAATCGTTAGTTTATCAAGTATACCTCTACGGTTTGTTTAGCATAGCTAAACAGCACAAAAAATCAGTCAACCTAGTTTTTTGTGCTGTACGTGGCTCATATGTCGCAGTTTTTATTGCATCACAGGGCTTAAGTCATTTCTTCTTGGGTTTTTCATGCGCAGGCCGATATTGCCGAGTATCAGCATCATGCCACCAATGATTTGGTAGCCCGTCAGCCCCATGTCGAGGAAGACCCAGTTGATCAGGGCTGCGAAGGCGGGGAAAGACAACTCGGCCAAGGTAGCTAGTTGTGCGGGGATCGTTTTCAAGCCTTGGTAGTAAAACCACATACCAATAAAGCCACTTAGTAAGGCCATGACGACAATAAGACTCAAATCTATCGATGTCATCATGGATAATTCATCTGAATGCGCCAATGCTATGGGTAAGAGCACTAACAGCCCAGCAAAAAATCGACCCGACATGATGGCATTCGCCGGTATATGCTGATGGGACAAATACTTACCGCATACAGTGGTAGCGCCCCATGCGATCACCGCAATTAGCGTGTAACCGTAGCCTTTGAACAGACTTATCGTATCGCTTGAATAGTGCCATTGAGCGTTGCCTAACGCGCGTAAATCTGGCCACATCATCACAAAGCTGCCCAGTAAAATGACCGCCGCCCATTGTAAAAAATGCCCTTCAATATGCTCTTTCAGTAACCAATAGGCCAGGAAAATAGCAACGATAGGCTGAAGCTTTTGCAGTAAAATAACGATAGTAGGATTCAAGTAATGGAACGCTTCGGTAAACGCTAAGGTACCTATAGCCGAGCCAATGCCGCCAATAAAAAACAAACTTGAAAATCCGCTGATAGACATATGACGATAAACATGGCGGTAACGCCACAACATGGGGCTGACAAATAATACCAGCGTAATGTGTTCGATAAGAACGATTTGCAAGGTTGAATAACCGGAGCTTAACAACGGGTAGCGGATTAAGGTATCCAATGCCCACATAAAACACGCGATCATGATAAAAAATGTTCCTGCCATCTTGATTTTCTCCAATCAATAAGATGAACAGGGGTGATGAGAATAAATAGTACCAAGCTCCACGTTTAAAAAAGCACATATAAAGCTCCTATTACTAGGAGCATCAAAAGCTTGGTCGATCTTCTATCATCCGGACTGTAACCGTCGGCTCTGGCATCTCACCAGATCTGCTGACCCTTGTTCACAAGGAACAAGGCGCTCGCGGGCTGTTTAGCTGGATGATATCACCCAAAAAAAAATACCGCCGGTGGGGAATTTCGCCCCGCCCCGAAGTTCGATTAATGTAAATTTACGTATTTAACTCTAAATCCATGTCACTCATTAGGCAGTAATTAATAGGCTCTTTAAACCCATCAAGGGCGCAAAAATCTGACTGCCATGCCAACACTTTGGTTATAAATAAAATTTTTCCGTAAGTAAAATCCAGACCTCAAACACGACAATTAAAAACCAATAATAACTATATCTCTTGCGAAAGTACTGTTGTATTGACTTTAAATAACGGAACTTCAACGGCTAGCGCTGACTCATGCAAAAGATCTATTACCATACTTCATTGATTATTAAATGTGTAAAAGACATAAGCCGATAAGCTTATGTCTTGTTTTATGAGCATCTAAAAAAATCAGGAACGGATTTCAAATACATTTTCAATGGTGGCAACAACATGTCCATGACTTGCTTAAACATGTCTAAATACTACGAAGACTTAAAAAATTAGGGGCTGTCCTAGATAAGCAAAATTATTTAGGATAGCACTATGAGAAAGAGTAAA
>NZ_JAKDJE010000054.1 GCF_030454045.1 Psychrobacter sp.
TGTCCATTAGCGACTACCACCTACTTTTTAGCATGAATTTTGTCCATTACACCTATTTTTAGGGAGTTGCATAGCTACTCTTCCTACTTTGTCATTGAATAGACGGTTAGTGTGAAGTAAAAATAGGCGGCATCGTGTCATAATACTGTCAAATAATTAAAAGGCGTCAAGCATGGATTCAGTGACCAATCATCAAGTTAAAACTATTTCGCACAATAAAACATGGCTGTTCGTACCAGCGACGCGAGTCGATAGAATAGAAAAAGCCTTTACTAGTGGGGCAGATGCCGTCATCGTAGATTTGGAAGATGCCGTTGCCAAGCAAGACAAAGCGGCGGCTCGAGACGCATTAAAAAACTACTACGATGAGCAAAATGCAAAGCAAACTTATCGGCCCATTTGGCTGCGTATCAATCAAGCGGGTAGTGAGGAGTTTTTTAAAGACATTGTGCTCTGTCAGCAAATGCCTAACGTGGCTGGCGTGCTACTGGCTAAGGCTGAGCGCGCCGAAGATATCGAAAGTGTGTATCAGCTGATAGGTTTACCTTTAATCGCTTTGATAGAGAGTGCCATCGGGCTATACCAAATCGATAGCATGGCAAAAGCAGGCGGGCTGGCGGCGTTTAGCTATGGGTTTTTGGATCTGTGTAATGATCTACAAGTACAAGTAGGGACGCCATCAGCCGAGATAGTTGCCAATCAGATTCGCTATCAGCTTATTTTGACCTCAAAAGTACATCAGCTATCGCCGCCAATCGATACCATTTATCCTGATTTTAAAGATGAGTCAGGGTTAAGTAATCGAGTAAATTTGTGGTCAAAAATGGGTATGGCAGGGATGTTGTGTATTCATCCTAAGCAAGTTGCCACTGTGCAGCAGTACTTACATCCCACAGACCGTGAGCTTGAGTTTGCAACGCGGGTGATAGAAGCGTACGAGAAAAGTGGGCAAGCGGTATTTGAAATAGATGGCGAGATGGTCGATGCGCCAGTAATTGCGCGCAGTCGTCAACTTTTGGAGAGACAGCAGTTATCGGTAAAGTAGCAGGTATATCTATAATGCTTTATCATGAGCCATATCTACTCGTATATAAAAACACATTATGATTTTTATCAACAACCATATTAGCCTCGATGACAATGAAGTGGAAATCAGCGCCATACGCGCACAAGGCGCAGGCGGGCAAAATGTCAATAAAGTGTCCTCTGCCATCCATTTACGCTTTAATATACACACCTCAAGCCTGAGTGATGCGTACAAACAGCGCTTGCTAGATAGCAAAGACAGCCGTATCACCAAAGAAGGCGTGCTCATCATCAAAGCGCAGCAGTTTCGCACGCAAGAGCGTAACAAAATCGATGCATTTGACAGGCTACAAAGCTTTATCAATAAAGCCACGCATGTCAATAAAACCAGACGGCCGACCAAGCCCAGTCGAAATGCCAAACGCAAACGCGTCGATCAAAAAACTCAGCGCGGCAAAACCAAAGCCTTACGCGGTAAAGTGGATTTTTGAGGAAGTTGCTATTTAGTCACGAGCCACTAGCCATCAGCCAAGACGTTTACTTAACTCAGGGAAGCGCTTTATCATAAATAACATCAGCAGGAGCGCCACACTGGCAATCGCGGCGCCTGCGTAGCCCACGCTAGATAGTGAGATGTGCGTGACCGCGTACCCACCAAACAGCGCACCTGTGCCAATGCCCAAATTAATAATACCTGAGAACATCGACATCAGCATGTCCTGTGCATTGACATCGACCATAATGACTTTGGCTTGCATCGAGATAATCAGAAGCATCAGCGCGGTTCCCCACAGTATGGCGCTGATACCGAGCGCCCATACCGAGGTCACGGCAAATAGCAACGTCAGCATCGCAGCCAGTATCAGTATCGTCGACATCAGCATTAGCTGGGTATTGAATCTATCACCCCAACGGCTAAATATGATACTGCCCAAAATCCCAGCGGCACCAAATAGCAATAATACAAAAGTCGCCGCATTTTCACTGATGTTGCCGACCTGACGCATGAACGGCTCGATATAAGAGTAGGCCGTATAGTGTGCCGTAAAGACCAGTAAGATCAGTAAATACAGACAAACCAGTAAGGGGTTTTTGAGTAGCTCTGGAATTTTTCTAAAAGACCCCTCAAACATACTGGGCAGCGTGGGTAATAGCTTCGCTTGCAAAATAAAGACGACAAGCGCAATGACACCGATACCGCCAAATGTCGCCCGCCAACCAAACCACTGTCCGACCAAGCGTCCTAATGGCACACCGAGTACCATTGCAAGCGACGTTCCAGTTGCGAGCACACTCAGTGCCATGGCTTTCTTGCCTTTGGGGGCGACGCGGATGGCAATCGCTGCTGTAATGGACCAAAATATCGCATGAGACAGCGCAACGCCGACTCGGCTGATAAGCAGTACGTCAAAGCTCCAAGCAAAGACGGACAGCACGTGACTGGCAATAAAGACGGCGAACAGACCCAAAAGAAGACTTTTACGCTCAAATCGACTGGTCAGCAGCATCAGCGGCAATGACATCGCTGCCACAATCCAAGCATAGAGCGTCAACATCCAGCCCGTTTCTGCTGTGGTAATAGAGAAGTCTTGGGCGATATCGCTCAATAGCGCCACAGGGACAAATTCTGTGGTGTTCATAATAAAGGCACTGACGCCCATCAAAAATACTTGAAAATACTGAGTGCGGCGAGCGTTCGCGCTCGCCTCAAGGTTATGTGTCATAAAATCCAATACAAAGCAGGTGCTAGGGCGTGTCCCTAATTCAAACGTTTATCACTAAATGGGCTAAAAATGGCTAAATCTTTGCCAAACGGCGTCAAATAGCTAGTCAATATCTCCATATTATCTACGCTATTTTCTTTGTTTGTCTGTGATCGTTCTCATTTCTATCACTATTTTTAAAACAGGGACACGCTTTTATACAGCGGGTGATAAGTCAAAGTGGGGCAGGTATTTTGAGAATACAAGGGTTGCGAGGCAAGATAGCAAGCCGAGGTTGATTGTAAAAGTTGTTTTTTGATAAGAATTGTTAACTCAACGCTCAGTATGAACGCCCTAGAAAAGGGAAGTGCATGAAAAATAAGTAATAAATAAAGGTAATTTTAAAATTCAACATAAGATGCTTTTCATTTAAGAACCTAGTCGTGTACCAGTGAAAAATAACTCAACATAACGCTATTTATTTTATCGCATCTGTTGTGCTATCATCATTGAATGATCTATCGTGGGTTTAACAGTTTTGTTATCGCCGTCTGTGACAACAGTCTCATGGCAGCATAACAAACCTTGCAACTTCCAGCACGATATAAAATAACCTTGGTAAAGCGCATGAGCCTGTACTCCGACACCCTCATTTGTGCCTGATTTTTTGCCTATTTGGGCGTATTTCAACCTTTTTCGTCGGAGTTATAGGAGTCTGAGGTGTTCAATATCATGAGCCACATTGCTAACCAATCTCAATATACCCGCCGTTATCATCCACGCCATCTCTTAGCACACTATGTGATCAATCAGATAGCCACACTTGAGCTACGTTCGCAAGATATTGTCAGAGCGATGGGCTATCCTCTCAAGCACACCATTCCTGCCTGCGACCGCTTGCGCCATGTATTGTCCAATAAGCATCTTGGGCTTGATGGCAGCTATATGGACAAATACTTTACCGCAGATGAGTTTTTAGAAAAGCTATTTGCCGTACTTGAGATACCGTATCAGCCATTCACAGAAGATATTGCTCAGATTAAAGAGAACTTAACAAATGGCTCTACTACCTTGCCCAAATATAGCTTACGAGCTGAAGTAGATTTTACATTTACGAGCGGAGTAAACTGGATATCTTGCGGTGCGACGGCACGTTTTGCGCAAGTACGTTTGCCTGAGGGGTTTGCTAAGCTAGATGAGAGCGAGCGTGAGCTTGTGATTCAAGAAAGTATTTGTGAGCATTATCAGCTGTATGAAAACAGCTTGCCACATGGCGCTATCCTCAAAAGCTATCGATTAACGATTGAAGACGCGGACGTCCTCTATCATGCAGAGTATGGACTACCAAAATCTAGTAGCATCTAACATACTGTAAATATATGAGCAGTGTAATCATTTAAGCAAAAAGGCAGTCTCGAATGACCAAAGATAATCCATATAATTTCCTACCACTACAGCCCACTGGCAGAAATGAAACCGACACGGCGAATACCTATGCGCCTGAAGACATGATCAAGATATACGAGCAGCAGTTTCTCATTGAGGTGCCTGAAGACAAGTTGACGGAGTTTTTGCCAGCACTAAAGGCATTTTATGATATTGATAACCATACTTTGGATGTCAGTGCCGTTATTTTTGAGGCAATTGCAGACTCCTCTATCATTTATAATCACAAAATCAAAGTGGGTGGCTATCAACTGCTGGGCGGATTGATAGAAGAAGCGATTGAGTATGATGAAGACACTCAAAATGATGACAGCACTGCCAGCGAAGAGATTCAAGCTTATACACTAGAGTGCCAACGTAACTTTTTCATCAATGATGTGGAAATACCTTATCATTTCAACTTGTTTATCTATGGCGATGGCTACTCTACGTTGACCAAAAAAGACACCGTACTAGAAAGAATGTATTGGTTTGTGAGAGGTCGTTTTGAGGAAAACTTGTTGGACGACTCTGATGATAATGACAGCTTAGCATCTATCAACGAGCAGCTTTCGGATTTGGGCATTAGAGCGATGGATCTGACCACCATCGATGAGATGGTCAGCTATGTAGAAGCCAACATCATCGATGATGTCATGGTAGATGAGCTCAATCAGTTATTAGATGATGCCGAGTAGAGCAAACGCTAAAATGACAGTGCGCCATGCAGGTCAAATAATTGGGTCAAAGTGAATGAAAAGCTGCGTGACTGACAGAACTGACAGGCATTTTTTGCTTGGTCAATAGTGACGTAGCAAACAAGTAAAAAATAAATATATAAACATAATGATCAGTCACGCTTGATCAATGGGCGCTCATATCTTTGACATTAAAAGTGTTCTAAACTTTCTAATAATGAGGTTTTAAATACCTCGCCATGGGACTGCTCAAACGTTTGATAGCGACAGTTATCCTGAAAATAAGCACAGACTTCTTCAGCAAATGCCTGTTTGCTAAGAGGAGCACCCACCAGATTGGGCCGTTTGTCTGATAGGGCAGCAGTTTGTTTTGGCGATTGACTAAAACTGAGGCGCAATTGCTTGGTTTTGGCCAGTTCAGCCAGTCTCGATGGAGGCAGGTCTTGATATGCTTGCCAGTATTTTATCATCTCTCCTTCTTGCCACCACAGCGACGGATCAGCGCTAAAGTAATGTTGATAAGCATCTGGATGCGCAAATAAATTGTACAGCACAAACAAACCGCCGTACGAGTGACCCCAAAGCGCTTCTTGCTCGGGCTTGGTGCCCAACTGCTCATACACCCAAGGTTTTACTTGCTGCTCAATCGTGTCATAAAACTGCGCCGCGCCGCCATTCAATCTGTCTCTGCCATCTTCTTTAAAGAGATCTTTTTTACCTGCTGTTGCTGATAGCAACGGCGGGGTGTAATCGTATGCTCTGGCATCAACATCAAAACGATAAGGCGTCTGGTAACCAATGAAAACCAAGATGGGCGCGGACTCTTGCGGTGAAGCGTGAGAAATCGCACGTAAAAAATCTTTATCGAGGTCATCAATGGCGGCGTTACCGTCGAGCATGTAGATTACCTTGCCCGCGTTTTTTGGCGTCTTTATAGGGTGAGCATCAGCTTGCGTTTTAGGGATGCCCAACCACACTTGATAGTGGCGCGATTTGGCATAATTTTGCCATTGTGCTGATAATTCATTGTCTGTGCCTGAGACGGTGATATTAGGGGCAGGCGCGCTAAAAGTGTGATGGGTAAAATGATAGCCGCTGTCCTTTGCGTGCAACACACTCATATTGACAGGGGTTTCTAGATCGGGTTTGGCATGGCTTACGGACATGATGGCTCCTAGGAGGATAGCCGCTACTACAAGGTTTTTAAGGCGTGTTGACATTATTATCCTTTGTGATGAATTTGAGGAGGGCTGAGACACTGAGTGAGCGTTTGCAAGAATTGATAAAAGTAAAAGATAGACATTAATCAGTGCCAGTTGCTGGCGAGTAAGGATTGACAACCAGTTACAATGTCGTAATAATAATGCACATGATAATCATTATCAATATTATTTGTTAATGTCTTATCCTGTATGCTCAATCTAACCCATTATTCTATGAGATTCGCTTATGTCATATATCAGTCCAGCCTCTTTGGGGGAAACCTACTATCTAAAACCATACTCGCCTCTATTGCTGTCTTCTCTCTTGGGATAGCAGGGTGTCAAAGCACGTCCGCTGTGTCTGCACAAACGGCTGCCGCTCATCTGACGCCCACTGGGATTATGCAAACACAGAGCAGCTATGCAGACACGCGTTATTTAACCATTGCTGGCAAGGACTATCCTGTATCTGAAACCTCAGCGCGCATCGTAATTAATGACGCTAGCAACGCTCCAGAACTGGTCGATGATATATTTGATGGAAAGGGTAAAGCAGCTGTACCAGGTTATAAAGTCATGCTGATGAATCGTACCAGCTCAATTGCTGCTGAAGCACGAGCGCTGGATAATGGCAAAGTGATGGACAATCGCATGATTCACCGCGGTAGTAAGTCGCTCGTCGGTATCCCTGTCGTTAATGGACAAGCTCAGCTTAAGCAGGCGCAGTTATTAGACTTTGACATTATTTATGATGATTTGTCTAAAGCAGTGATCAAAGGGGAGGTCGTCAAACCGCGCGGTACGAAGCTGACCAAATCAGACACCGCGGTGACTGATAAAAAAGTGGTGTTGCGCTCACTGACGCTACCCAATATTGCCAGTGGTGAAAGCGCAGGTGGCGGCATTGATTTTGAGGCCAGTGCCTTGATAGATGGCAAAGTGGTCAAGACTGGGGCAAACAGTGCGTTTAATATTTTTTATACCACTACGGCTGATAAGGCCAAGGGGTTTTAGAGTAAACCCTGCAAATAGGGTCGTCTAACAGATGCCGCTAAAAAAATCCTAACAGACTCTGGTCTCTGATAAGAGACCAGAGCGTTTTCGTTTGTCTTTAGCGTTATTGGATACGCCTTTATTTTTAGCACATCCATTTTTAGTACAACAATGAGTAGATAAGACGCCCGAGTGACTCAAGCGCCTTATCGCGTCTTTTTTATACCATCAATTTTAAAATAAGGGGTCGGTTATGTCCCAAATCTGTGATAGCGTTTATACTGATAAAGTACCACTGCCCGTGGCAACCAAAATCAAGTTTATGAATCATGTGAATGACGAGCATCAAGATGAGCTGGCGATGTTTGTGGAAGCCTTTGATGATACCAAGGTTGGTGACGATCTGCTGGTTCAGATCGCAGAGGTTTATCATGATGGGTTGTTATTACAAACCTGTAAGCATCCTTTAGAAAAACTATCAATAGACAATCCAGCACATTATCAGGCTCGATCTGAAGCGGCAGCGCTCGATCGTTATTTTATTGCATTTGATGACTTTGTTGATGAGACTGTCACCATTAAGTCGCAATACATTCACCTATTGCAAGTGGCGGCAAAAAAGCTTGGTAAACTTGCAATAAAGCAGCAAGAGCGTGACTTCACGGTGATTGATGGGTATTATGCCAGTCCAAATATGTTTCGGTTGGTGATCGGCGCACCGAGCGACACGCCACTGAATCATGCCGGCTACGCGTATCTGTTTGAGCTGACTGCGGACACCCAAAAGAGGGATCAAACTATCAGTGCATCAGCAAAACTGCAGCGTTATTATACGCTCAGAAAAGCGTGGCAAGATGCCAATAGCCAAACGGTCTATGGCTGGGTTGATACCTATATTCATGGAGATACGCCAGGGGGTAACTGGGCAAGAGCATTACAAGCTGATAGCAAGATCAAAAGCGTGCGTGATTATCCTGAAAAGGTTGCCCATCTTGAGACCGGACAGTGTTTGCTGATCTGTGATGAAACCTCAATGCCGACCGTGGCCAATTTGTTAGAGGTTTGGCAAAATCCGATAGCGCCAATTGTCATTGCTGTCACCAATGATGCCGCAGATATTGACTATTTAAACAATCTTGAGCTGAGCGCATCATTAACAAAAACCACCAACTTTAAACAAACCAACATCCGCCATATTGTAAACTCATCCGCCATAGACCTTGCTCAGGTCATCTCATCGACAATAGATATATTGTTCAGTGAGTTGTCCCTCAGTATTGATAAGGTGTGGGGCGCACTTGAAGCGTCTGATGCCAAAACGTTGAGACGTCAGCTCAAAGCTCAATTTGGCTTACCTCGGCAAGACATGGTGATGAAGGTCTATTGGCGATCGTCCTAGAAGGCAGATATGAAGACAGAGACTCAGACCCATTAGCGTTTAGAAGATATCCTTCAACAACTGCGTTACCGTGTTTTGAGACAGCGGCGCGGCGCTTGAGCTTTACTCTTAATCATGCTGCACAAGAGATGCATATGACTCAAAGCGCCATCAGTAAGCAAGTGGCTCAGCTGGAGGAGATGCTAAACTTATCACTTTTTTATCGTACACCGCATCGAATATCTCTCACACCTGCTGGCAAGACTTACTATCTTGAGGTGCTGGGGATTCTCAAACATATCGAAGCGGCCACGACCAGTCTTATGTCAAACAGTGACAACTCAGAAGTGCTAAAAATTGCTTTACATCCAACGTTTTGCGCGCTGGCTGATACCGGCACTGGCGGGTTTGGTCAAGCCTATCCGCTACTCAACCTAGACATCAAAGAACACAAAACCCTCAACGAGTTAACCGCAGAATATGGGGTTCATGCAACCCAAATCAGCAACTGGAAAAAGCAGGCTTTGGCAGTTATTCCTACTGCATTCAATACCAAACAGCAAGCCAACGAACAAGCCCAGCAAGCTATTATCGATGAACTACATAGGCAACTAGGGCAAGTCATAAGTGAAAGAGACTGGCTTAAAAAAAGTCCTCACAGCTACCCTGAGCACTTGTAAACAACTGCTAGAACCTGATAACAAGGGTTTTAGTACACCAAGACCCCATTTTATGGGGTTAAACGCATGACAGCGTATTTGAGGCAACTATGCTATCAAGTGGGAGAAAAGCGAGTTAGGCGATTACTACGGCAAATGGGACTAGACGCTATTTATCAGCATCTATTTGCGACAGTTTGAGACAGTCAGTCAGGCAAGAGCAGGTTTGAAAGAGTATTTCGAGTTTTACAATCATGAGCGTTTATATCAGTCGCTCGATTACCATACTCCTGCACAACAGGTTTATCTGGCTAACAATAGTTCGGATAATGAATCGTTTTATTAACCCAATTCTATCTTAATTTTATGATAATTTGGTCTAGACATTGGGGAGTACTTTAAACTTAAACACCAGCCATAATAACTATGGCTGGTGTTTTGCTTATATGAAGTTGTATTTTTAATAAACCTGATGACTTATCTTATTTATTCAGCAGGCTGGACATCAAATTTAAATACCCAAGAGGTGGCTTTGGTGGTGGTAGCATCAGGATAATTAATCTGTGTCAGACGCATGCGCGCATAACTATCACCACTGTTTGAGCGGATCAGCGCGCCTTGAGCTATGTCATCAGGTTTTGCACTGAGTTGATGAGTCATGCCATTATAAGTGTACCAGCCAAAATCGAGGTTTGGATAAGTGCCGGTGTAGCCCGGGTTTAGATCTGAGCTGTCGCTATCCACCATCCAGCTGCGTGCTGATTTTGGCGTATCAAAGTCTGTGACATTCAATAGATTGGCAAGGCTTTGCTCTTTATTGTCAGTCATGAACTTAGCTTTGATAGGCTCGTCTTTATCATCATAGTAGCCGTCTGGAGTATTGGCGACAAAACCACCGACCTTACCGGTACCGGACGCGCCGCCATTTAGTTTGACACTGTCACGCCTAAATGCCACCTGCCACTGTTTTGTAGCATCATCAACGATGTTACCCGTTTTTAGATTCAGATAAGTCCACTCCGTGTTGCTAGTGGCGTCAATGGTCTTGGTTTTGACTTGATCGGCGCGCGGCATTGCGGTATCAATCCAGCGCACGGTTGGGTGGCCAGATACTCCAGCTTCATTGTAGTAGTTGATAATCTGCATGGCATAAATAGGCTGCTGCACACTGCTGGCAGTGGCCGGATCGGTATGGTCTGTTGTGATAAGGTACACGCGGTTATTAGGATATAGCTTATGATTTTCTGCAATATTATAAGCGTACCATGAGTCACTATCAAAAATACCGCCGCTGTTATCTTCGTTATAATGGTGCGTGATGTCACTATTGGTTTTTGGGTCTTGCATACCGTTGTTATAAGCGCTTAGCTCTGACCAATCCATCAATCCAAACACGCCGCCATCACCGTCGCCTGAGCTGCCACTGTTTGACCAAAGACTGACCCCGCGTTGTTGATTATCAAATTTAACGTCCCACGTGGCGCTACTACAGTCCACCTCGCTATCACTGTCAAAATCAAAACAAGTCTGCACATTAGGGTTGAGACTCGCGCCACTGATCGTCCATTCAGCGCTTTGACTAAAGCTCGCCGTAGCCGTGGGTGGTGCCGTAGTTGAACCGCCACTACTACTGTTATCGCTATCACTACCGCAGCCGGTTAGCGCAACTAATATGGCGGCACTGAGTGCGCCTAAGGCAGATGTTTTGGTCAGGCGTAAATAAGATGACATAAAAAGCTCCTGTTGAATAAAACGATGATATTAAGTAAAACGATGAAAGTAAGGGTTAAAGATTTTGTGATCCAGCTTATTGCCA
The DNA here is from genome assembly GCF_030454045.1 of Psychrobacter sp. GTDB lineage: Bacteria > Pseudomonadota > Gammaproteobacteria > Pseudomonadales > Moraxellaceae > Psychrobacter. The sequence continues at coordinate 10,901 of NZ_JAKDJE010000054.1, forward strand.
GTTAAAACGTGCGCCAATTAGCCACTCACGGTTGTCAATCGGGCGATAATCACTGGTATCGCGTACATCACGCTGGGTATCAAAGATGTTATTCACCGCGCCATACAGACTAAAATTATCATCAATCTTGTAGTTCAATTGACTATCAAGCGTCCACCATGATGGTGAGTAGGACTGCGCGTCAGTATCAATCAGCTGCTTAGACTCGTAGTTCAACCTAGGAATAAGCTGCAATGTATCACTCAATTGATAATCGAGTGCCAGCATGACTTTATGATTAGGACGGTAAGTTAATTCGCTGTTGGCGCTCTCATTTTTGGTTTTTAGATAGGCGTATGTGGCTTGTAGGGTGGCGCGATCATCCACTTGCCAATCGATGCCAATATCGCCGCCATAAGTGTAGGCACTATCGATATTGGTATATTGAAAAATACGGATGCCATTTTCGATAATGGCGTTTTCGTTATCCGTTTGGATTAAGTCCTCCACATCGTTATAAAAGCCGTTAATGGATAGGTTTAAATCATCACCAATCTGCCCTTGATAACCGACTTGATAGCTCGTTGAGGTTTCAGGTTGTAAGCTAGGGTTGCCCATGACTTTATAGCCCAAATTACTGTGGTCAAAGACGTAATAGCGCTCTTTTAAGTTGGGCACACGGTAGCCGCTGCCGACGCTGGCGCGAAAGATATGATCGCGTCCACTTGCGTCCGTACGGTTGTATTTGACAGCTACTTTTGGTGCCACATGATCGCCAAAGTCTTGATCATCTTGATAACGAATGCCCGTGAGTATCTCCCAATGAGCACCAATCAGCCAGTCATCTTGGAGGTATAGCTCGCCCATATCACGGCTGACCTCATCGCTGATAAGCTCGCTGATACTGTTTTTGGTTTGAGATAGGGTGTCGCGCTGCACCTGTCCGCCTACTTGCAATAAGTGCATATGCGCACCTGAATCGATGGCTGGTAAATCAAGCTGCACCTGACCTAGCGCGGTGGTGATGTTTGTATTTCGCGCTGATGCAAGCACCTCATTGGATAGGGTATCTGAGTCGCTTTGATAGTCTTCATATAATGCTTGCGCAGATAACTGATAGGTTTGCGTATTTTCATTGAGATGAATATCAGTGCTACCACCGATGCTGATACGATCCTTGTTAATCGACTCCTCACGCTGCTGCGGCAAAATATTTTGCGCCACACGGAGATTAAAGCGGCTGGTATCGTCCTCACTATAGCGGCTCGCCTCAGCCCACAGCTTTGAGTGCGTAAGCATAGTACGATCATCAGGGGTATAGCTGAGACGTCCTGTTACCTGCGTTTGTTCGCTAGCGTCTTTGATTCGTGGCCAGCGCGCGGTATCGGTATTTAGGCCATCATCATCTAAATAAGAAGCAGACAGACGGGCCTGCAGGCGCTGCGCTGGATCCAGTGCTCCTTCGATGCCGGCAGCGATAAAGCGTTTATTGGCATCAATATCATTACCTGAAGGGTTTTGATCGCCATTGGTGGCAAGCTCGGTATTGACATAAGCTTTGGTTTTGTTAATAGGTTTGGTAATAATATTAATCACTCCGCCCATTGCTGCACTGCCAAATTGCGCGGATGCCGCTCCTTGAACCACCTCAATTTGTTCGATATCCATGGTCATATACTGATTGAGATTGACTGTCGAGCCTGTACTGGCGGTGATAGGCAGACCATCAATCAATACTAAAACCTGATCGCCTGTAAAACCCTGCATACTGACTTCATAGCCCGTCTTGCCATGTACTTGCTTGAGATAAACGTTAGGCAATAATTCTAGCGCCTCTTTTAGGGTATGCGCATGATTATCCTCGATTTGCTTGCTGCTAATGACATCTACTTTGACAGGGGCGTCGCTAAGAGCTCGGTTTGAACGGGTGGCAGTTACCACAATAGGATCAAGTACGGTGCTAGGCATGGCGCTATTTGCCAAGCTTTGCTCGCTATCAGCAAGACTATTGAGCTGATAAGGATCTGCTGCTTTCGCGTTTGCCATTATCGTGACGGCTAATACAAGCGTTATAGCGGCACTCAAAGGCTTGTAAGAAACTTTAAAAGTATTAGATATTGGCATAAGTTTACACAGTAAGGATAAGGAAGTTTGAGTAAATATAAGTTACATAATTCTTAGTTTTGAGTAACAAAGTAAGCATAGATTAATACAAATGAGATTGGTTATCAATGAGCAAATAATAATTATTATCATTTACAAATAAAAAAAAGTTGGTCATAATGCGTTTTGTCAGTGAGCGCTCCGGCATTTTATTAAAAAAGCATAAAGACGCCGCTTTTATATTTGCTTAATAGAGGATACGACCATGACTCACCCCATTCAGCTTGGCCAAAAAGACTTGGTACTTTGGCAGGCCTACCAAGATAAAAAAACGGTGACACCGATGTTATTTCCGACCGAAGGCGCGGCGGTATTGGGTGTAAGCGAGTTTGAGCTGTTACTTGCCTCACCGCATAGCCAATATATTGGTGGCCAATGCAGAGCAGTGCTTGAGCAGCTAGAGAATTTCGGTGCTGTTGAGAGTATCGTACGTAACGCCTTAGCCGTCCATGAAAAAACCGCACCATATCACAATCTAAAACTTGGAGAAAAAAGGGGCATTGCCCTCAATGTTGGTGGTTTAGATTTGCGTTTTTTTATGGGACGCTGGCAGCATATGCTTGCTGTGACAGATCTTAGCAAGAGTGATAAGCCCTCTTATAGCATTCAGTTTTTTGATGAGCAGGGCGCTGCGATCGATAAGGTGTTTTTACGCGATTTAAGCGATGACAATATCGCGCGTTGGCAAAAGTTAGTCGATAAGCATGCGCAAGCGGTCGATATAACCGAGCTGACGCTTGATGAGGCAACCGTACCCAAGACTTGGCAGTATAACGAATTGAGTGATGATAACCGTGACAAGTTGCAGCGTCGATGGCGCAAGATGACGGACGTCCATCAGTTTTATCACATTTTAAATAAGCTTGAGGTTGATCGCGCCAGTAGCTACCGTCAAGCGCCTACAGGGTCTGCATATTCGCTCAGCCTTGATGCGATGAGTGCTGTTTTTGAGCAAGCGCGTGATAGCGAGTGTCCTATTATGATATTTGTTGGCAATTCAGGGCTGGTACAAATTCAAACCGGTACAGTAAAAACCATCAAACGCATGGGCGACTGGATCAACATCTTAGATAAGAGTCACAATAACTTCACTTTGCACCTAAAAGACAAGCAGCTGGCGCAATTGTGGTGCGTCAAGCGTCCAACGTCTGATGGTATCGTCACGTGTATCGAAGGTTTCGATCAGTTTGGCAGTAGTATTTTGACTGTATTTGGTCAGCGTATGGAAGGCACTAGTGAGCTTGCAGCATGGCAAAAAATCACTGCTGATATTGTGGCTAAATTCTCACAAGGGCTGAATGCAGAGGCGCAGCATACTGCCATGCACAATAATCCGGCGCAGCCTGCTTAATGAAAGGGCTGTTAGCCATTCATGACTCCTCTTTTATGATTCACAGTTACAAGGAACGTTTATGTTCGCGCAATTATCATCTTCTTTTTCTCGCTCCCGCCTCATATCATCTTTTTTTGTTGGCAGTATCTGCGCGCTGACTGCCTTATCGGCACAAGCTTATGAGCGCATCGTCGCCATGAGTCCTGATGTGGCAGATATCATCGTCGCACTTGGTGCGACCGACAAGCTGGTGGGCAAAGATGCGACCAATAGCCATCCTGCCTTAAAAGATGTGCCAAAAGTGGGGATGCACCGCAACATTACCGCAGAGTCCGTGTTGGCAGTTAAGCCTGATTTGGTACTTGGTAGTTATATGGTGCAGCCGGTTAGTGTCTATCAGCGCCTCAATGACTTAAATGTCAAAGCCGCTAACGTAGCGCCAAAAGAGGGCGTCGATTATTTTGCCAATAGCATCAAAGCGACAGGTATCTATATCGGTAACCGCAGTGAAGCTGAACAACTTGCAGATCGTTGGTCTCAGGACATGCAGCCGTTAGCAAAAACGGGCAAACGCTATATCTTAAGCTATGATGGGCGCATTGTCGCAGGCAAAGGGACGGTGGGGGATGAGCTGATTCGCCGGGCAGGCGGGATTAATGCGGCGAATGTCTCAGGACTCAAACCTATGTCGCGTGAAGGCTGGCTGGCTGCCAAGCCTGATGTGATTATCATCGCCGATCATAATCAAAAGATCATCGGCGGCGTCAGTAAGTTTAGTAAGCGTCCTGAGATTGCCGTAAGTAATGCCGCCAAAAATAATAAGGTTGAGTTTTGGCCTGCCGATAAGTTTTTACGCTACGGCCTAAACTCTCCAAAGGCCATCAAATCGCTACACGATATGGCAAAGTAGCGGGCACTCTAAACCTCTACTGTCATGATTCATCGGTTTAACTCCTCATTTATCACGCTACAGACGATATCCTTATGTCAAACAGTGCCACTTCCAAAAGTCAGAGTCGCTCTCATGTCGGCGCGTTGAATATACCCTCTAAATATAAGCAGAGCGTCTACTATGTCTTAGCAGCTCTAGCGTCATTGCTGCTGGTTTGGTTGGGATTGGGTATTGGCTTTGGTGAGTGGTCAAGCCCGGTGCACTTAGATGAGACCATTTGGCAATTGCGCTATCCGCGTGTGGTTACAGCGTTGCTTGTTGGTATGGCACTATCGGTGAGCGGCGCTGCATTGCAAGCATTATTTGAAAACCCGCTGGCTGATCCAAGTCTTATCGGTACCTCAGGCGGTGCGGCACTGGGCGTGGTGCTAGTGCTTGCTTTTGGGGTCAGCGGTATTGGTATTCCCTTTGCCGCCTTTATGGGTAGTGTGATTGTCTGTTTGTTTATCCTAGGCTGTCATAGGTTTTTGGGCGGCGGTCAGATGGGGCTACTGATTTTAGGCTTTGTCATTAGTGCCTTTTGCGCGGCGGTGGTGAGCCTAATCTTATTTATGTCTGATGATATGGTACTTAGGTCCGCGACCAACTGGCTATCAGGTAGTATGGCAGAAGCAGGCTTTGTGCCGCTACGTTATTCGATTATCTCTATGGTGCTAGGACTCATTATTTTACTGCCTTTGGGTCGTCAACTAGATGGGTTAATGCTAGGTGAAACAACGGCAAAATCTTTAGGGATAAAGGTTGGCTTGAGCCGCTGTCTGGTAATTATTGCCTCAGCTTTGTTAACGGGAGCAGCAGTATCTTTGGCCGGAGTGATTGGCTTTATTGGCATGATGGTGCCCAACTTGCTAGCTATCTTGTTTGGCGGTGGACGGATGCGGCTAATGATATGGTCGGGCTGGCTGGGCGCGATGCTGCTACTCGTGATTGACGGTATGGCACGGCATGTGGCTTATCCAATAGATGTGCCCGTTGGCATTGTGCTGGCGCTGTTAGGCGGCCCGTTTTTTATCTGGCTGTTTGTACGTAGTAGCCGTCGTTAATCAAGTAATTATCAAGGATGCCCTCTATGTTCAATTCAACTGCTACGGCAGCTACAACCACTACCATAGACTATCATGAGCATGAAGATAATACTGAGCTGCTACGCTTACAAGGTATTCATATCGCTCATGGCGCTAAAGTGCTATTAAGCGTCAATTCGCTGACGCTACCTAGCCACAAGTTAGTGGCTTTTATTGGCCCTAATGGAGCGGGAAAAAGCACTTTGCTACATGCTATATTAGGGCAGCATACCGGATCAGGTCTTAAAACTGATGGACAGATTAGCGTTCATGGTCAGCCCATTGATGAGGTCATGCGCCATGGTCATATCGCTTGGGTCGGACAGCATGAGCGTTTTGAGTTGCCATTGACCGTATTAGATTATGTGCTGCTAGGCGTATCCCCTAATCTAGCTTGGTATCAACGACCAAAGGCTCAGCACGTGAGTCAGGCTAGACGCTTGCTTGAGGATTTTGAGCTATGTCATTTGCTATCAGCGCGAGTACAGACTCTATCAGGGGGCGAAAAACAGCGTTTAGCTATCGTGCGCGCGCTGATGCAAGACACGCACATTATGATGCTCGATGAGCCAACCAACCATTTAGACATTCGCCATCAGCGTTTTTTATTAACCTATTTGCGTGATCTGGCGCGCCGTCAACATAAAAGCATCTTAGTCGTATTACATGACTTGACTCATGCACATCGCTATGCCGATGCCGTTGTGCTATTACATAATGGACAAGTTGTGGCTCAAGGCTCGCCTAATGCGGTTATGGATAGCGAGCAATTAAGCGCGGTTTATGATGTTGATATAAAGGCGCATCAAACCGAGGACGGCGTGCTATTTGTTTAGCAAATAAAGCAGAGTAAATAAAAACCTCCTTCTCGCTAGAGTAGGAGGTTTTTATTTACACTAAAGTGAATATTAAATTTAGCGGCGTCTATCACGATTGCGCCGCTCTTCACGCCGAGCTTTGCCTTTCGGGCTGACACGATAAGTTAAATAGCCAAAAAATACCAGAACGATAATAAAGGCGACTATATATAAAAATATAGAGCTGCCAATAAACAACGATGCTGCAATCACAGGGGTAGCTTCCATGTCAGGTTTCCAATTAGTGCTTTTGATTATTATGCAACGGCGGCATCACCTTGTAAAGTAAACAAATTTAACTGAGAGATGAGCTCAAATGAGCGTAGACGTGCTGCTTGGTCATAGACGTTAGCGGTAACAATCAGCTCGTCAGGTTGGTAGTGGTCGATAAACTCAGCAAGCTTTGGCTGAATCGTCTCCACAGACCCGATAAATGACACAGACAGCGCATTATCAACCATCGCTTTCTCGCTTGGACTCCAAATAGAGCTCATATCGGCAACAGGTTTTGGCATTTGACCTTTTTCACCGCGGCGTAGGCGTACAAAACTGAACCGCCCCCGAAAAATGGACAAAAAAAAGCCTCACTGCTCGTATAAAGAGAAGTGAGGCTTTTTAAATATTTGGAGCGGGATAAGAGATTCGAACTCTCGACCCCAACCTTGGCAAGGTTATGCTCTACCACTGAGCTAATCCCGCTAAATCATCTGATAAACAATCTATCGTCTAGATGATGACGAGGTATTATACGCAGTTTTTTTGATGTGTCAACACTTAGAGCAAAAAAAATTAAAGTTATTAAAATAGGCGTATTCTCTGCTTACAAATGTATGTTATAACGGTTTATTATAATATGTATTCCAAAAGATTTGTGATCCATAAATAAGCTGGGATGCCTCTTATAATTCCATTTTAATTACATTCACAATTATCAATACTTACAAAGATAAGGTATAGGGATAAAAAATGAGTCAACAGTATACCATCGCTGATTATTTGTTTGATCGTGTTGCAGAAGCAGGGGCTTCTGAGATATTCGGCGTACCAGGTGATTTTAACTTAACCTTTTTGGACAATGTTCTCGCCTCTGAGAAGCTGCGCTGGGTGGGCAATACTAACGAGCTAAATGCAGGTTATGCGGCTGATGGCTACGCCCGCGAGCGTGGATTTGCTGCTATGGTGACCACTTTTGGTGTTGGCGAGCTGTCAGCGATTAACGCGACCGCAGGCTCTTTTGCCGAGTATGCGCCAGTACTGCATATTGTGGGTGCGCCAAGTACCGCGTTACAAGATGCCAAACGCCGTATTCACCATACGCTTGGCGACGGGGTATTCAACCACTTTATCAAAATGGTTGAGCCTGTCACGGTAGCCCGCGCGCAACTGACGCCTGAAAATGCCGCCTCAGAAATTGATCGAGTAATTCGATTGATTCTCAAAAAGCATCGCCCAGGTTATCTGCTGCTATCACCTGATGTTGCGCGTCAGCCTATTTATCCGCCAACCACCAAGCTTGATGACAGCCAAGAAGACATCACAAGCCAAGCTGCGTTGTCGGATTTCAAGCAAGCGCTAACAGAGTTTTTACCAAACAAAACCACAACGCTAATGGCAGATCTCATGGTGCATCGCTTGGGACTACAGCCGCAGCTCAAAGCGTTGATTGCCGATACTGACGTGCCTTATACCACGCTATCGTGGGGCAAGACGCTACTTGATGAGAATAGCGAGCGCTGGGCAGGGACTTATGCAGGCGTTGCCTCGCGTCCCATTGTCAAAGACGCGGTAGAAAACTGCGAATGTCTGATCAAAGTAGGGGTGCAATACACCGATACGACCACCGCAGGGTTTAGTCAAGATATCGATGAGGACGCGGTGGTCGACCTGCACTATGAGCGTGCCTCTATCAGTGGTAAGAATTTTGCCCCGATTGCATTAAAGGATGCGTTACAGACGTTGCATGAAGTCATGACCTCTGGTATCAATGTTGTACCCAAACCCTTTTGTGAGCCCGTCAAGCCGCATGAGCAAAACGGCAAAGACGATGAAGCGATCCGCCAAGATGATCTTTGGCATATTATCGCTGATCGCCTAGACCATAATAATTTGGTGTTCTCTGAGCAAGGTACCGCCTATTTTGGTATCAGTGATGTGCGTTTGCCAGAAGGGGTGACCTCCTATGGGCAGCCAATGTGGGGCTCGATTGGCTATACATTACCAGCAAGCTTAGGTGCTGCTATCGCGTCACCGAATAAACGCAGCGTTGTACTGATTGGTGATGGCTCGGCGCTCTTGACGGTTCAAGAAATGGCGGTCATGATTCAAGAGCGTATCAATCCAGTCATCGTCCTAATCAATAACGACGGCTATACCGTAGAGCGTACGATTCATGGTGAAAACCAATACTACAACGATATCCCAAAATGCGATTGGCAGATCATGCCAAAAGCGTTTGGCGCAACCGAAGCGAATAGCTTACTACTCAAAGCAGAAACAGCAGGTGAGCTAAAAGCGGCTTTAAACAAAGCTGCCGAGACTACCGATAAGCTAGTAATGATTGAGGTCATCGCAGATAAGCATGATATACCCCCATTGCTAGCAGACATCAGCGCGGCACTAAAGCCAAAAAAGGATTAAGTAATTCGTAAAAGCTTTCTTAATAAAAGTACTAGCCCCATTTAGCAGCGTAGCTAAATGGGGTTTTTTGCATTTTTTTATCACATGGGTCAATTAATCAGCGATGCCTCTTATGTCAGTTTGTAGACTCTAGTATGATGGCTGATTGGGCTATGTTCAGCCCGTCATACTCAATAGGAGAGTGATCCATCATGATCTGGCTAAAAATGCTCATTGGCGCTTTGATGGTATTGGCAATTCAATTATTTGCACAAACGCGATTTTTTTATCTGGCGGCGCTTGCACCTCTTTTCCCCACGTTTACGCTCATCAGTCACTTCATTGTTGGTACTGAGCGCAGTCCTACTGATTTAAGGGTTGCCCTGATATTTAGTATGCTGGGTGTGATACCGCATTTGATTTATACCTTGGTGGTATTTTTTAGCATCAGTTATATGAGCTTATATAAGGCATTATTGTTAGGCGTTGTCGCTTGGACAGTAGCCGCCGTCATTTTGGTACTGACATGGCAGTACATTCAGGGCTAAATAGTCAAGCGTAACTATTTAAATTTAATTGTGTAGACCTAAATACTGTCAAAAGGCAGCATAAAACAATGGTTAAATAAACGTCATAAGTTCATAGGTACGCGCTAGGGTGTGTTGACAATTACCGTAAATGGATAATCGTCGCTGCTAAATAGATAT
>NZ_JAKDJE010000055.1 GCF_030454045.1 Psychrobacter sp.
GCCTAAAAAATAGTCGCTGTCAGTGCCATGGTCGAATGTTCAACACGCCCTAAAATCGATAAAATAAAAAGGTAGCGCTACTGGTGATATTTTTTGCACCCTCTGTCACGCGATGCGAACAGCACGCAAGAAAAATATCCACCAGTAGTATTTAACAATACTTACATAGATTTTATGACGAGCCAAAATACATTTCACATCGTTTCAGGATAAACCATGTCAGCACTTGTGCAAAACGACAATTATACTATCGGTCAATTAACACCCAGCATCGTGCTGTATGAGCCAAGCTTTGAGGGGTGGCTCAGTGCGGTGTTTTATGTCTATGCCAATCGATTGCAAGATGACGCCTCACTCAAACTCACCGCTCAAGACTGTTATATACCCTCCTTGATTGCGCAAGCGACTGGTGTTGCAACCAATGAAGACCATGCAGAGCGGGTACTGGTAAAGCTCAATAGCTTGCTTGGTCGCTCAGGTATGCGCAATATTTTGTGGGGGTTTTTGTCAGAAAAGGACGATATCGGCACCACTTTGTTTCGTGTGGTTAAGTATGCCATTGACTACCCTAGCCGAAATATTATGCAAGATCTTGGTCACTTGGATGTGTTAGAGCTCGTACAGACGGTCAAATCCGTCGGCCGTGAAAAGCATCGCATGGAGGCCTTTGTACGTTTTGAGCACACGACCGATGATATTTATTTTGCACGGATCGCGCCTGATTTTAATGTCTTGCCACTAATCGGAGAGCATTTTCGCCAGCGTTATCAAGACCAACACTGGGCAATCTATGATCTGACACGTGGTTATGGCGTTTATTATAATAAAAGTAACAGCTCACCGACTCGTCCCGCGCCGCTACAAACCATCACCGACCTTGATGATGCGGTACTACGCAATCCTGCCAGCATTCATAGCCCTGATGAGCAGCGTTATCAAAAGTTTTGGCAAGGCTACTTTACCAACGTCAATATCAAGGAGCGCAAAAATCCCAAGCTACACAGGCAATATCTACCGCAGCGATATTGGAAATACTTAAGCGAAAAACAAGTGTTGCCCAATGCTGAGCATATACAAAAGCGCCGCTAAAGATTTTAGGCATTTTTGCCAACGCAATCATGATTATAATGTGGCAAAAAGCCACATATCTGACGCCATCTTTTTATCTTGATGGTTGAGTTTTATGCGCTTTTAACTGACAATAGCAGCTTGATCCTCCTAACCTGTGACCTATGTTATTATGAAAGTGATGCGCCTACTGTCGTCTTTGAAGCATGATGAATCCGAGCGCGGTATTTTTCATCTTGGACGCGCACTGGTCAAAAACGGGCATACCTCGATCATTGTTTCTAGCGCTGATGAGAGCAATGACTTGGTCAGACGGCTCAAGCGTGATGGCAATCACTATCATCAAGTCCACATGAACAAAAAATCGTGGCTGTCATTGCTGCAAGTCTCAGCACTGCGGCATTTGATCGAAAAATATGAGCCTGATGTCATTCACATACATTCGCGTACGCCTGCATGGATACTACATCTAGCCATGCGCCGAGCGCGGGTCAAGCGTTTCCCAAAGCTGGTCTCGACCATGTATGGGTTTTATCCTATCAATAAATACTCTCAAGCCCTACTCAATGTCGATACAATTATAACCGTCTCTGATAGCGTCACCCAATATCTAACAAGAAGACTGCGCCGCGAGGAAGCCGATCCCAAAGTCATCACGCGCATCTATCGCGGCATTGATACTCGGCGCTACCCATATCGTCATAATCCTTCTGTTTATTGGTTACGTCACACGTTTGCTGAGTATCCTGAGCTTGAGCATAAGAAGTGGCTCGTGTTCCCAACGGTGATTGGCAACGAGTATGGTCAGGAATGGCTGATTGATATCTTGGGCAACTTACAAGAGCAATTCCCCAATATTCACGTCATTATCATGGACGATGATTATAAAGATGGTGACGTCGCTCATGAAGATTTTCGTCAACGTACCCATAGTTTAGGACTGGCTGAGCGTATTACTTATGTCGGTAGTAAACGCAACGACATGCGCGAATGGCTATCGGCGGCCAATATCGTTATGGCGCTTGCCAATGAACCAGAATCCATTGGCATCAATGCCCTGCAAGCGATACATCTGGGCACCCCTGTCATTGGTTGGGATAAAGCCGCCTTTAGCGAAATCTTACAACCGCTCTATCCGCAAGGTTTGGTAAAAGAACACAATGCCAACTCGTTATGTAAAGCGGTGCGCAATCAATTAGAAAGTGTGACGCGACCTGAGATGACCAACAAATTCACCATGCGTGAGATGATCGAAAAGACAGTCGCGGTATACCAAGGATTGTACGATACTGCGCTGGCAGAAGAACAAGCTGAAGCTGACGCACTCGCTGTACGGCGCATCCAAAAAAGCCTCAAAAAAGCGGCCAAACCTGCTTTTGGCGCGGCCATCAAAAACGTAGAACCCCTTCCTAAACGTCCAAAGGTCAAACTGAGTAAAGAAAAAGCAAGCAAAGCGGAATCGCCAGAAATAGAAGATGAAATAAAAGTAGATATCAAATCAGAAGCACCTGACGCTGATCAAAAGTCATAAGCTGACTGCCTACCTCTATCTGTGCAGGAGCCAATCTCAGTCATGATAAGATATATTAAGCAAAAAAATGCCATTTCCAGCAATGGAAGTGGCATTTTCAATCTGTATTAAGATGAGTATTCAGTTTAAAGTTACAGAACACGAGCCTAATAAGTCATTGGTGTATGTGCACTTTGAAAAAATCTTTACTCAGCATCAAGTAATCGGCGTACGCATCCGCGAGATTGTCTATGGCGGCGGCAATATCCACTGTATCACTCAGCAACAACCTGTGACCAAATCGTCACTCTACAGTGTGCCGCTTGGTATAGGATGAACCATAATAAAGCATACTTAGCAGTAAGCAAAAGTATACTTATAAGAAGACGAATATAAATGGATATCAAATCCAATAACACATCAAAAACAAGGACAGCGCTATGAGCGATTATCAAATCAATAACCCAGCCACTGGTGAACTAGAAGCAACCTACCCTACCGCTACTGATCAAGATATCCAGCAAGTCATCGAGCAAGCAGACAGTGCTTATCAAGACTGGCGTCAGGTTTCACTAAGCGAGCGCGGGGCGTTTTTGCACAAAATTGCTGACATTTATCTTGAACGTCAAGAAGAGCTGGCTCGTATCGTGGCGAGTGAAATGGGTAAGCCTGTTGCACAAGCAAAAGGGGAAATCGGTCTGGTCGCTGAGATCTATCGATACTACGCAGACACTGCCGAGCAGCTACTTGCGCCTAATAAGATTGATGTCAGCAAAGGTTCAGCATCGGTAGAGAAGCTCCCCGTTGGTGTCCTACTCGGTATCATGCCGTGGAACTATCCACATTATCAAGTGGCACGTTTTGTTGCACCAAACTTTATGGCAGGCAACACCATTATCTTAAAACACGCGCCTCAGTGTCCTAAGACTGCCGAAGTGATCGCTGATATGTTCAAAGAGGTCGGCGTCCCTGATGGCGTTTACAACAATATTTTTGCCACCAATGATCAAGCAGCCACCATCATCCATGACAAGCGCGTACATGGCATCTCACTCACTGGCTCTGAGCGTGCTGGACAAGCAGTCGCCAAAGAAGCAGGCGGCGCGCTGAAAAAAGTCGTGTTAGAACTGGGCGGCTCAGATGCCTTTATCGTTGCCGCTGATGCGGATATCAAAAAAGCCGTAAAAGGCGCGATCTCTGGGCGTTTTGGTAATGCCGGCCAAGCCTGTAACGCCGCCAAACGCTTAATCGTTATCGACTCTGTCTATGACAAATTCGTTGAAAGCTTCACCGAGGCTGTCAACAACATGACATTGGCTGACCCACTTGATAACAAAACCTTTATCGGCCCTATGTCGTCTAAAGCAGCGGCAGTCAATCTACAAGGGCAGTTAGACAGTGCGATTGAAGCAGGTGTGACTGTCTTAGTCGAAGGCGGCCTAGTCAAGGACAAGCCTGGTGCATGGTTCAAGCCTGCGGTACTGACCGATGTCACAGAATCGATGGATATCTATCGTGAGGAGCTGTTTGGCCCTGTTGCCGTCATCCACAAAGCACGTGATATCGAGCACGCCATTAAGATTGCCAATGATGTGCCGTTTGGTTTGGGCGCCTCTATCCAGACCCAAGATGCCACCCTAGCTGCAGATATCGCTGACAAGCTAGAAGTGGGCATGGTGACTATCAACGCACCTTCTGGTACCGAAGCCAATACCCCATTTGGCGGCGTCAAGCGCTCAGGGTTTGGTCGTGAGCTTGGTACACTTGGCATCACTGAATTCTTAAACTATAAACTGATCCGTGATAAATCTTAAAATATAAGCACTTGCTTGCACTAAAAAAGCCTAACGTTTGACGTTAGGCTTTTTTTAAATGGTAGCTAACAGCTCTATTTTTTATATGGATTGTCTTTTAACCATTGCTGATTAATGATTTTGAGCTCATGCAGCTCATGATCCATAATCTCTTTACTCTTACCAGGGTTTTTCATTGACGCATAGCCATACATTGCGCCGCCAAGAACCGTCCAACCAAGGAAAATCCACCACTCGATAGGAACCAATGCCGACGGCATACCTGGCAGATAAAGCGCCAACATACCAAGGCTGAGTACGATTGTGATGACACCAACCAATTTACCTGCTGGTACTCTAAATGGACGTATCATATTAGGCTCACGATAGCGCAGCACAAGGAACGACAATGCCACACAGGTATAAGCAATAACGATACCGAATCCACCAGCGTCTACAATCCACACGAGCATTTTGCGACCAAATAATGGCGCTAGTGTCGCAAGACCACCGATCAATAAGATCGCATTGACTGGGGTGTTGTACTTAGGATGTAGCTTGCACAAAAACTGTGGCAACATGTGCGTTTTACCCATAGCGTACAATAAGCGACTGCCACCAATAAGAAACGCGTTCCAGCTTGATAAAATACCCAATACGCCGCCGATCACGAGCAGCGTACCCGCCCATTTACCATTCCAAGCGTTGGTCATCGCATCAGCGGTCGCCAATGTTGAATCTTGTGCTTGCAATAGCGGCAGGGTTTTGCCCACACTCCAAGCGACAGCCGCGTACCAAAGCACGGCAATGATAATAGAGACAATCAAAAATTTGCCGATATTTGGACGTGTCAGATTGATCTCTTCTGCGGCCTGCGGAATCACATCGAAGCCGACAAATAAGAACGGTACCATTACCATCACCGTCATGATGCCGCCCATACCACCGATAAAGCTTGGTGCTTGTACTGAGTTTGAGGTCTCAGGATTGAACAATAATGCCCCAACGAACAGTAAGAGTCCGACGCAGAAAATACCGACGACGGCCAATTTTTGGAACCAAGCACTGACTTCCATACCGCGTATGTTGAGCCAGGTGACAATGATGGAGCCAAGCATCCCAACCGCGACCCACGTGGCATAGACATCCCAGCCTGCGATATTCCAAAGATAGCCTTGACTATAATTGGGAACGACATATTCGACAACGGTTGGCAGTGCCACCGCCTCAAACGCCACGACGGAGAAGTACCCAAACAGAATACTCCATGAGCAGATAAAGGAGACATTGACTCCCAATGCACGGTGTGTATACGTGTGCTCGCCCCCTGTGATAGGCATGGATGCTGCCAATTCAGCATAGGTCACACCAATCAAAACCACCACAAGACCACCGACTAAAAATGCACTGATTGCGCCCCATATACCTGCCGAGATAATCCAACCACCCGCTAGTACGACCCAACCCCAACCAACCATCGCACCAAAAGCCAGTGCAACGATATCAAAAACACCTAACGTTTTCTTTAATTCAGACATAACCTACTCCTTGTCTGTGTGTCATCCGTGTGAACCATTGATGGTTACACTATTTCTATTTAATGGAGTAATACCCATTATATTTACTGTATTTCGCTGCGCCTAAGACGCACTTGCTATTGTCTTATGTCAAAAAAAACGGCGCCTTGACTTGCAAGGCGCCGCTCGAAACAGACATCGAAAACGAATGTCATCATGGCAGCCTTGCCGTTATCTTCACTATAACTTGTTAATCGAACATAAGGTTGATTAACAACGATCCATCGCTGCGGCGTATGGCACTCGATTGCTCTTAAGCTGCTAAGATATCTTTGATGATATCAAGACCTTCTTGTAGCACCTCGTCTTCAACCGTTAATGGCACCATTACACGAATAGCATTGCCATACATGCCACAAGACGCTAGTAGCAAGCCTTGCTCAAATGCTTTTGCTTTTAGGTTGGCAGCAGCAGCGGCATCAGGTTTGCCTTCGCTATCGATTAGCTCAAACGCTAGCATCGCCCCTTTATAACGGATATGACCGATGCTGCTTAGGTTCAAGCCTTTTAAGAACGACGCGATGGTATCGCCAATCTCGACACTACGCTCCAGTAAGTTTTCCTCTTCGATCACTTCCATAACGGCAAGCGCAGCCACACAAGCCAGTGGGTTACCAGAGTAAGTACCGCCCAAACCACCTACTTGCGGCGCATCCATGATATCAGCACGGCCGATGACCGCAGAGATAGGATAGCCACCCGCCAAGCTCTTCGCAGCGGTCATCAAATCAGGCTCAACGCCTAACTGCTCAGTGGCGAACAATGTCCCTGTACGAGCAAAACCACACTGCACTTCGTCAAAAATAAGCACGATGCCATGCTCATCACAGATCTCGCGTAGTGCTTTGGCAAATGATGGCGTTACCTGATGGAAACCGCCCTCGCCTTGGACTGGCTCAACAATCATCGCCGCCACTTCACTCGGATCGATATCTGCTTGGAAGATCATATCAAGGCTGTGTAGCGCTTGTTCTTCGGTCACATTCAGCTCTTCTGCAGGGAACAATGCATGAAACACAGGTCCTGGCATTGGGCCGAAGTTCTTTTTGTATGGCAACACTTTACCTGTTAGGCTCATACACATCATGGTGCGACCATGCCAGCCACCAACAAAAGAAACCACGCCTGGACGACCCGTTTTAGCACGTGCAATCTTGATGCAGTTTTCGACCGCTTCTGCACCAGTGGTCAAAAAAAACGCCTTAGTATCGCCGCTGATAGGGGCCTTTTCACACAGATTTTCTGCCAAATCGACGTAGCACTCATAGTTGATCATTTGCGCCGCAGTGTGCGTAAATTTGTCGAGCTGCTCATGCACACGCTGGGTAATTTTTGGATGGCTGTGACCGGTGTTCAATACTGAGATACCACCGACAAAGTCGATATAACGCTTGCCTTCGATGTCCCAAATCTCTGAGTTCTTTGCTTTTTCTGCAAAGATAGGAAAGGCAACCCCAAGTCCTGTTGGTAAAACAGCTTTGCGGCGCTCAAGTAATGATTGATTGGTAGTCATGGGAATGTCCTTTTCTGTGTTCGTAACATAAATGCCATCTAGTGATTGGCGGTTCATTTGAGACTTAGTGATATCAAACGGTGCTTGTCTGAGATAAAACACCGTTCGATATCTAAAATGTTTCGTTAAGTTTTTTGTTAAACGAATGTTCTGCTAAATGCTAGCCGAGTTACTTATTAGCTGATGTCAGAACACCAGTATTTGGTCGTAATATAGTCTTCAATACCATATTTTGAACCTTCGCGGCCAAAACCAGACTGCTTCACGCCGCCAAATGGGGCAACTTCTGTAGAGATGAGGCCGGTATTATGACCGATGATGCCGTACTCAAGCTCTTCGGTGACACGCCATGAGCGAGCATAGTCGCCACTATAGAAGTAAGCAGCCAAGCCATAAATGGTATCGTTGGCAGCACGAATCACTTCTGCTTCGTCTTTAAAGGTAAATATAGTCGCAATTGGTCCAAAGATTTCTTCAGAAGCGATATCCATATCACTGCTGATATCGGTAATAACGGTTGGGTTATAAGTCAGCTCTGAGGCATCATTGACACTACCGCCCGTGACCAGTTTGGCACCCTTATCTAAGGCGTCTTTTAGCAGGGCTTGTACTTTATCTAACGCTTTTTTGTTGATAAGCGGGCCAATATCCACGCCTTCTTCTAAGCCGTTACCCACTTTTAGTTCAGCGACTTTTTTGACAAAGACGTCTAAGAATTCATCTTTGATGCTGTCTTGCACGTACACACGGTTGGCGCACACACAGGTCTGACCCGCATTGCGGTATTTAGAAGCGATGAGACCTGCAGCGGCTTTCTCAAGATCGGCATCATCAAAAACGATAAATGGCGCGTTGCCACCCAGCTCGAGTGATAGCTTTTTAATAGTCGGCGCGCATTGTGCCATTAGCGTACGACCGACTTCTGTCGAGCCCGTGAACGACAGCTTATGAATACGAGCATCACCCGTTAGGATTTCACCAATGGTTGATGATTTGCCCGTCACAATCTGGAGTACGCCTGCAGGAATGCCCGCTTGCTCTGCCAAAGCGCCCAACGCCAATGCTGAGAATGGCGTTTCGGTCGCAGGTTTGACGATAATTGTACAGCCTGCTGCCATCGCTGGTGCAACTTTACGCGTGATCATCGCTGCTGGAAAATTCCAAGGGGTAATCGCAGCGCAAACACCGACAGGCTGCTTGAGCACGACATGACGTAATTGCGCACTATTGGCAGGAATCACATCGCCATAAACGCGCTTGCCTTCTTCGGCAAACCAGCGAATAAAGCTATTGGCATAACCCACTTCGCCGCGTGATTCAGTGAGCGGCTTGCCTTGCTCAGCGGTCATGATGATAGCCAAATCTTCTTTATTGGCATCAATCAGATCTGCCCACTTTTGCAGCAGCTCTGCACGCTCTTTGGCAGTTTTTGCCGCCCAAGCAACTTGCGCCTCATGAGCATAGGCAACGGCGTCATTGACATCATCGGTCGTGAGGCTAGGCACGGTACCGATAAGCTCGTCGTTGAATGGGTTATCGACTTCAAGTACCGCCTCGTCACTGGCAGCATGCCAGCCGTCTTTGATAAAACAAGATTGTTTGAGTAGGTCTGGATTGGATAACTGTAGCGTATTTGACATGTTGACGCTCCTTGTCATATAGGTATGTTTATAAGAGTGGATATAATAGTAATCATGAGATAATGATTGATAATTATTTTTTTGTTCAATATACTGAACACGTATTCTATATACGAGACATCATTATAAGAACGATATGTCGCGATTTGCAACCCTTAATCTCATCATTTTGACAATTATCTTGTACTCCCTTATTTTATTTCACTTTATAGGTTATTTATGAGCTCGACTGCCGTACCTGCCCTAGACAAAACCTTTCAGATTTTGGACTTAATTACCGATAGCGCCCAGCCGCTGACAGCCGCTCATATTGCCAAAGAGCTTGGATTGCCGCGCAGCTCTACGCACAATATTTTGCAGAGCTTACTGTCCAAGCATGTCATTTACAAAGACCCTGAGAGCCGTTTTTACTTGGGTTCTTACTTGATGTATTGGGCAGGCAAGTATGAGCAGCAGCAAGGCGTTGTACGATTGTTTAAAGATTTGATCGTGCAGTATCCAGTGCTACTGCAACACACGGTGACGTTGTCAAAATTGGATTTGGGAGAAGTGGTCTTTTTGGCATGTCATGAGTCGCCTGCTCCACTTGGTTTTACCTTCCGAGCGGGGGTGCGCGTGCCTGCGGTTTTTTCGGCGACAGGCAAAGCCATGCTCTCAACCTTGTCAATGGATAGCATAAAGTCACTGTATAAAGAGAAGTTCCCGACACCCATGACCCAACATGGCGTCAAAAACTTTGCGGATTTATCCACCGAGCTTGCGGCGATTCAGGAAAGTCGAGTGTCGCTCGATAATGGGCAGTTGCGTGATGGGATGTACTGCTTGGGTACTTATATTCGTAATGCATCAGGCACGGCAGTTGCTGGTATGGCAGTGAGTTTTCTGCAAGGAGAGTATGAGTCTAAACGGGCTGAGGTGAGTGCGGTATTGATTAAGTTGGCTGAACAAATTGAGCGGCATTTGGGCTTTATGGCTGACTCATAATTGATTGCTTATGTGACGTATTTGCAGGATTCATTATCATGAACGGCCAATATGGGCGCCATGCCAATATCGGTGGCAGCGGTAACCTCTAAACCCAATGCTGCTGGTTCTTTTAACAATTCCGCCATACGCTCTGGTATCTCCAGCGGCTCAAACATTTTGCCGTAAATAAAATACGGCAGTGGTCTATGCAGGCTTAGGTTTTCATGGCTGTATATTTTCATGCTTAACATTCCTTGTTTTACACTACTTGGTTTAGATTGTTTTGTTTAAAAATTCCATTTTTTAGTATTTATCACTGTAGAGATACTGTGGTAAGCATTGAACTAAACAATGCCGTCCGCCTTTAGCTTGGCGATCATTGCGCTGTCGTAGCCTAAATCTGCAAGCGTACTGTCAGTATGCTCACTCAACTGCGGTGGCGGCGTTCGATAGCTGACAGGGGATGCAGAGAGTTTTATCGGATTACCAAGGGCGCGAACGGGGCTGCCTTGCTGAGCGAAACTCACGATCATTTCTCGCGCTTGTGCTTGCTGCATTGCCAAGGCTTCCGCGACATTATGAATCGCACCGCAAGGTACGCCCACCTGATCTAAAGCCGCCAGCCAATAATCACGCGAATGTTTGGCAAACGCTTTAGTCAACTCAGCACACAGCAGCTCACGATTGGCAACGCGATTGGGATTGGTCGCAAAACGCCTATCAAGATGCCAATCAACTGACAATACCTCACACAGTTTGGCAAATTGATGATCATTACCGCAGGCCAAAATAAAGTGCGCCTCCCCTTTAGCCGCAAACACTTGATAAGGCACAATATTAGGATGCTGATTGCCCAATCTTGGTGGAATCTTATCTGAAGCCAAATGATTCATGCCGACATTGGCTAGCATAGACAGCGCACTGTCTAAGAGTGCGACATCGACATGTTGACCAACGCCAGTATGTTGACGCGCCAATAGCGCCGCTTGGATACCAATGGTCAGTTGCAAACCTGCAAATAAATCAATCACTGCGACGCCAACTTTGTGTGGTTCGCCATCACTTGGTCCTGTGATACTCATCAACCCTGACAACCCTTGAATAATATAATCATAACCGGGACGCTTGGCATCTGGTCCTGTCTGCCCAAACCCTGTCAAAGACGCATAAATCAGGCGCGGATTGTCTTGTTTTAGGCTGTCGTAATCTAGGCCATATTTTTTGAGACCGCCGACTTTGAAATTCTCTACCAAAATATCACTGTCAGCGATGAGCTGTTTGATTATGGTCTGCCCTGCTGGCGTGGTGATGTCTACCGTGAATGATTTTTTATTGCGATTGATGGTAGCGTAATAAGCGGAGGTGTCATCGCTGAAGGTTGGCGGTGCCCAGTGGCGCGTCTCATCACCGATATGTGGACGCTCAACTTTGATGACGTCTGCACCCAGATCAGCGAGCACTTGCGTACAAGAGGGACCTGCCAGCACTCTCGACAAATCAAGCACTTTGATACCCTGCAATGCGCCCTTTTGCGTACTATCCATGTCCGTCATAATCATCCCTTATTGTCTTTGATGGCCTGTTTGAGCATAAAATTGCTATTCATCAGGTATTTTTCGTCTTTTGTGGTGACGTGTATTGAATAGATGAGGAATAACAACTGAAAAACGTACGCCACTGTTAATGCTCTTCTTTACAAAAAGCCAAGCAGCAACGTACGTAATGAAGTACCACTTTGTTAAATATTCTTAGCTAAAAATATTTAAAAGAACGCCTGAATGCCTGTCTGTGCACGGCCTAAGATAAGCGCATGAATATCATGCGTGCCCTCGTAAGTATTGACGGCTTCCAAGTTCATCACGTGACGGATGATGTGGAACTCATCAGAGATACCATTACCACCATGCATATCGCGGGCGATACGAGCGATATCGAGCGCTTTACCGCAGTTGTTACGCTTAATCATGGAGATCATCTCAGGGGCGACATTGTGCTCATCCATCAAACGGCCGACACGTAGTGCAGCTTGTAGACCAAGCGCGATTTCGGTTTGCATATTGGCAAGCTTTAACTGCACCAGTTGGGTGGCGGCAAGCGGACGACCAAACTGCTTGCGATCTAGCGTGTACTGACGGGCGGCTTTCCAGCAGAACTCTGCTGCACCCATACTGCCCCACGCGATACCATAGCGCGCTTTATTTAAGCAGCCAAACGGCCCTTTTAAACCACGGATATCTGGAAAAGCATTGGCTTCAGGCACAAATACCTTGTCCATGACGATCTCACCAGTGACCGAGGCGCGTAGTGAGAACTTGCCTTCGATTTTCGGCGCAGATAGGCCTTTCATGCCTTTTTCTAAGACAAAACCACGAATCTCGCCTGCATCATCTTTTGCCCAGACCACAAACACATCCGCGATAGGACTGTTGGTAATCCACATTTTATTACCCGTCAGCTCATAACCACCATCAACGGCGCGCGCACGCGTTGACATTGAGGCAGGATCAGATCCTGAATCAGGCTCAGTCAGACCGAAGCAGCCGACGTACTCACCTGTGGCAAGTTTTGGCAGATACTTTTCTCTTTGCTCTTCTGTTCCATATGCCCAGATCGGATGCATCACTAGGCTTGACTGCACACTCATCGCTGAGCGGTAGCCTGAGTCGACCGCTTCCACTTCCTTGGCAATCAGACCATAAGCCACACTCGATAGACCTGCGCAGCCGTAACCTTCGATGGTCACGCCAAGCAGACCCATCTCACCCATTTGACGCATGATATTACGATCAAAATGCTCATTGCGATTGGCATTGATAATACCGGGCATCAATTCCTTTTGAAAAAATTGACGGGCACTGTCAGTGACCATACGCTCTTCTTCAGTGAGCTGATCACGTAATAAAAAAGGATCTTCCCAATCAAAGCGTGGGCTGGTAGATGTTGCCATGTGGATCTCCTTGATATCAGTCATCCTGACTGATGAGTGGTGATAAATACATAATTTGAGTAACCAGTCATTGACTTAGTTATTCCGCTGTGCGAAACTTAGTTTCATAATTTAAAACTATTTAAGCAAACTTTCGCGGCGCTGTAAACCACTATTCAAAAAAGATGAGTATAAAATGACAACACCCCTATCAAACACAACCCCGCTACTCGATCGAATGCAGTCACTGATAAGCCAAAGCAAAGAATTGAATGATCGGCAATTTGTAACCGCACTAGGCCGCGGACTGGTTATACTGGCTGCCTTTGAACACCATGAGCGCCTTACCCATCAGCAGTTGTGTCAGATGACCAAACTGCCAAAAGCGACCATTACTCGCCTGATCCATACATTAATTACGCTCGGGTTTTTGCGTACCAATGAGTACGGACAATATCAACTGGGCAGTAATGCGGTGCGCTTGAGTGCCACGGCATGGAGTCGCCATGACATGGTAGCGTACGCTGAGCCATTACTGAGACAGTTTGCTAGCGAAAATGAGGTATCAGTGAATCTAGCAACCGAGGTGGAAGGAGAGATGCGCTATCATGCTTGCTGCCGTAGCCCCGCTCGCCTATCGGTCAACCTGCAAGTCGGCTCAGCGGTACCCGTGGCACGCACGGCGATTGGGCGAGCGTTTTATGCAGCAAGCTCACGGGCAAGGCAGGCGGTCATTATTAACAATTTAAAAGAAAGTTTGTCTAATGAAGCGTTTACTCATGCAAAAAGCGCCCTAACCTGCGCGGCAGAGCACTATGAGCAATACGGCTATACCGTCTCTGATGGGGAGTTTTCTACTGATATATTGGCAGTCGCGGTGGGCGTCTATGATGTCGCCACGGGGCAATACGCCTATTCGCTCAATGCCAGTGTACCAAGCGCTAATTGGGAAGCGGACGACTATGCGGCAATCATAGTGCCAAAATTGCAGGCGTTGGCGGAGCGGATTGGCGGTGGTGATGCGTAAAAGTAAGCGACTGTCACTTCAAGCCTCATCACCATTATAAATGGCTATAAACAGCACGCGCAGTTGCGTTTGGTTTTTGGCATTTGACCGATACCAGGGTTAAAAGTATTGGTAGGATCTAGGCGCTCATAAAATTGCTGCAAATCAGGTTCGGCTTCATATAAGTGGCCGACATTATGCTCAGCAGGGTATTTGGCACCGCGCTTGTTTAATAGCTCAAGCATCATCTTTTTGACCTGCTTGGCATCACTGCCCTTTTTTAAAATATAATCTTGATGAAACACATAACAAAAAAAGTGACCGTAATACAGCTTTTTTTCTAAGTGCTGAGTGATGCTCTCAGGCAAATTTTCCAGCCAATCAAGCGTATTACGCGGGATAGCAATATCGAGCGCCAGTATCTCTCCGGCGGTCTCTTCATGCATGACTTCATAACGTATGGCGGCCCCTGCGGCAGCAAAGCGATGCAAAAAGGCGCTGTCTGACTCAGCTTGCGTGCAGGTAAAATAACTGCCCGTTTCTGAGTCTGCAAAAAACGACTCTAAAAAAGACTGTGCCTCATAGATGCCCTCATCACTCATTTTGATAATCAGGTGATGCTCATACTGGTTGCGGTACTCAAGCATGCGCTTGGGCAAATGCTGCGGCAGTACTTGGGCGATCATTTGCATGACTTTATCGGTCAAATGATTGGGCACCCATGACCACTTACTCAGTTTGGCATCAATACTGCCTTTGATAGAAAACAGCTTAGGCAAAGCATTGGTACCCAGATGTTTGATGCTCAAAAAGGTGTCTTTGCCGTACTTGGCAGACACATCAAATATATCGCGGTGCATATATTCGCCCACTTCAGGGACATTTTTAAAGCTCGATAGTATTTGTCGTCTCAGTAGTGCCAGCTCATACACACTATTGCTACCGACATAAAAGGTTTGCTCTTTGGTTGCGGTGGGATACGTATCCAGACGAACGGCAAAAACAGCCAACTTGCCTGCACAGCCACTGGCTTCATACAGCCTGCGCTTATCCGCATTAAAGCGGCTCGGCGTGTCGGCATTGACATCCTGTATTCGGGCGACATACTCTTTGTCTGAGGCCAGTTTGTTGCTTTGGGATAACTGTGACTTGTCAAAATAGCCGTTTTGTAAATTGGTGAGGATTTCTTCAGGCGTATCACCCAAATCGACCTCTAAATGATTCACCAGTACCAGCTGACCGTGCTCGTTGATTTGCGCAAACAGCGACAGCTCCGTGTAAGCAGGGCCTCGTTTGACCAGCGCGCCGCCTGAATTATTGGAGACACCGCCGACGATTGACGCCCCCAAAGTCGATGAGCCAATCACCGAGTGCGGCGCTCGATTGACCGCTTTTAGCTCGTTCTGCAATTGATGCAAAGTCGTACCCGGTAGGCTGATAATTTGCTCATTATCATTGATCAAATACAGCTTATTTATCGCCAGTGTATTGATCACCACCACGGGTCTGTCGTAGTCATCACCGCTGGGCGTTGAGCCTTCTGTCAGACCTGTTTTGGCCGCCTGCATGATGATGATACAGTTGCCCTCAATACACACTTCCAGACATTGCCAAATTTCAAACAGCGTTTGCGGAAACAACACTGCCAGCGCGCTACCGCCGCCTGAGCGCCAGCCTATGCGGTAGTGCTCATTTTTTGCTGGATCTGCCTGTATATTGGCAGCACCCAGTATTTTGGTCAATTTAACCAACACCTGATCTGATGGTAGCTGGCTTGTATAGGAGGCGGTCGATCGATAACGGTTCATTACTTGCTCTTTTTTTTGCTGTGCATTCATAAGGTTAGCGGTCCTTGAAAGCCAAAGAGATAAATGGCTGCCATAACGATGATGCCACTGAACAACACATAATAGATGGTTGGTAAGATGGTGCGTCTCAGCGTCGCGCCCTCCATCCCAAGCAGCCCAACGGTTGCTGATGCGGCCACCACATTGTGAATGGCAATCATGTTACCCGCCGCGGCGCCAACCGCTTGTGCTGCGATGATGAGTGAGGGCGAGATGTGCAAGCTCATGGCCGCTTCATACTGGAACTGACTGAACATCATGTTTGATACGGTATTCGAGCCTGCGATAAACGCACCTAGGGCACCGATGGTTGAGCTGATCAGCGGAAAGGCGCTGCCAAACGTGCCTGCAAACAACTCAGCACTGGCAACTGGCATACTCGCGACATCGGATAGATTGACCCCAGAGTTGATAAAAATCCGAACCATAGGGATGGTAAAAATAAGCACAAACCCAGCGCTTAAGACGGTTTTGCTTGATTCGCTCAAAGCATCACCCAGCGCACGCGTTGGATTTTTAGTTTGCACAAAAGCTGCGATTAAGGCGCTGATTAACAACAGGCCGCCGGGCAAGTATAAAGGACTAAAACCTGCACTGATATCGGCCTCGCCCAAAATCGTATTAAAATCTAGCGTGGCGCTGCTGAGCAAGTCCTTAAAGTCAGCAAACATTCTCGAACACACCAGTAGCAGCGCCACTAGCAAGTAAGGAAACCATGCCATCAGCGTAGACATGGTCTTGCCTGCTGGGGTGGCTACATCTTCTTTGCTGACCACCAGTTTACCCATCCAATCGCTTGGCCAGCTGCTTTTGGCTTCAAAGTCCCACGTGGTCTTTGGTACCAAAAATCCTTTTTTAGCCGCCTGAATGACAATCGCCACACTGACCAGTCCACCAATCAACGATGGAAATTCAGGACCCAAGAAAATACCCGTTAAAGTGTAAGGTACAGTGAAGGCCAACCCTGCAAAGATGGCAAAGGGCCAAATGGCTAAGCCTTCTTTCCAGCTTTTATTTTTACCAAAAAAGCGGGTGAGCATCATCACCATCAGCAGCGGCATAAACGTCCCAATCACACCGTGAATGATCGCCACTTGGGTGGTAATCAGTTGTAAAAATTCTTCCCATTGCATGCCTTCTTGCGCCAGCAGCGCACTGATGGCCACGGTATCTAGACCCTTATTCACCCCAATAACAATCGGCGTACCGACCGCCCCGAACGATACGGGCGTGCTTTGGATCATCATCCCCATAAGCACCGCACCCAATGCAGGAAACCCTATCGCGACCAGCAGCGGAGCCGCAATTGCAGCCGGTGTGCCAAAGCCCGATGCACCTTCCAAAAACGTACCAAAACACCATGCAATGATGATGGCTTGCACTCGGCGGTCAGGCGATACGTTGATAAAACCTGCGCGAATCACTGCAATAGCGCCCGTGTGTTTTAGAGTATTTAATAGGAACAGGGCACCAAATACGATCCACAATACCGATATCGTAATCACAGTCCCTTGAAGAATAGAGGACGACACGCGGTTAAACGTCATGTCCCAAATAAAAAGTGCGAGCGCGGCAGTTACCGCCAAAATGATCGGCATGGTTTTTTTGGCCGACCATTGTAGACCAATAAGAAATATGCCACTGAGTATGATTGGCAATAGGGCAAGTAGCCCATAGACAGTCTGATTCAAAATTCCCTCTCCCTGTTATCGTCTGTGCATCCTTAAACACCACTCTTAAACGCCGCCCTTAAACACAGTCCTTACATACAGCCACTTAATCGCTCAGATTAACAGCCTCATTGTGCTTAGGGTAGAGTTCACACACTCTACGCTTTACAAGTGCAAAGATAAACAGCATGATCAGACAAGGTTATTTTCCTTTTTTGCTATAATACGAAATATATTACCCTGATTAGAGAATCGGTATGATTAAAGCTGATGACATGGTTTTGTTTGTTTTGGTGGTCGATGAAGGCTCTTTTTCCAAAGTTGCTGACAAACTGGCGCTGACCAATTCTGTAGTGAGCAAACGTATCGCGCGCCTAGAAGCCAACTTAAATGCACAACTGCTCTACCGAACCACCCGAAAACTCAGCTTGACCGATGCCGGCCGAACGCTGTATCACAAAGCCAAATTGGCTCAGCTTGCCTTTCACGAAGCGGAAAATGCTGTCATCGGCTATGGCGAAAACATGAAAGGCCATATCCGCGTCACCGCCCCTGTGGTCTCTTCTGACTTACTACTCAGCACGGCTATCGCTGAATTTTGTAAAAAACATCCTGAGATAACCGTAGAGCTATACATCACCAACCGTTTGATTGATTTGGTCGAAGATGGCTTTGATTTGGCCATCCGAACGGCGGAGCTTGAAGACTCCTCCTTGATTGTCAAACGCCTGATAGACAGTCAATGGGTGATTTGCGCCACCCAAAATTATCTCAACAAATATGGTACGCCGCAAACCCCCGCCCAACTGCAAAATCATGATTGCCTCATCTATAAATTTGATAACACCAGTAGCGACTTGTGGCCGTTATATGAGGATGGTACTGAGCTGCTGCTGCCCGTAAGTGGCCGCTTCCATAGCAATCATTTAAGCGCGATCAAACATGCTGCGCTGAGTGATTTGGGCATTGCCTTTTTGCCGCAAGCCTTGGTCTATAACGCGTTACAAGAGCAGCGCCTCACGCAGATTTTGCAGCCCTTTACCCGTAAGTGCATGGGCATGTACGCGGTGTATCCCAAATCAAAACAGCCCGATCAAAAGCTCAAATTATTGGTTGCTTATTTGCAAGACGCGCTAAAAGACAAAGAAGCCTACTACTGCTAAAGCACTAGTTTTATAAGCGGCCTCACACCCAACTGTTTTATCAGATATAAAAAAGCCACCTGTTTGGGTGGCTTGTTTGGTGTTTCTTTTTGGACGTTATGAGTCGGTATTTTGCGCAATGATTTGCTGCGCTAATGTGCGTAAGTCATCCGCCATATAATCGGGCGTTGGTACGTGGTTGGCGGGCAATAACGCATTGTGCGGACGCAATAAAAACGCGCCCTGACAGCCTGCTGCCTGCGCGCCTATCGTGTCCCACAGATGGCACGCGACCAAACACAGCTCGGATGTGGACACGGACAGTGCCTCGGCGACCAGATTGTAAGTCGCGGGTGCGGGTTTAAACTGACGCACCGCCTCAATATGAAATGAGCGCTCAAAAAATTCGCTCAACCCCGCTTTTTCTAGCGGCGTCGGTGACTCGCTGGATTCTGAATTGGTCAAGGTCACCAGTCGAAAGCCTGCTTCCTTAAGCAGCGTCAGCGCGGGCACGACATTGGCATATGCAGGCATCTTGCCCATGCGCGTCTTTAGCTCGTCAATATTGGCATCAGTAATCTCAACGCCATGAATATCAGCAACCATCCGCAGCGCCCCGACCCCAATCTCACCAAACGGCGTATACAGTCCTGATAAGGTCAGGGTTTGCGAGTACAGCACCAGCTGGGCGAACCATTCGCGCAGTATATTTCCATCATTAAAAAGGCGCGTAAATAAAGGCGTAAGGGTACTGATATCGAGCAAGGTTTCATTAACATCAAAGACGAGAATCGGGCGGGTGTCGGTGGGCATGCGTTTTCCTATTATTATTGTTGTGATCTTGGGTTAGGTTAGCATGGATGATGCCTACGTGTTTGTAGCGTTTACACACACCGCATCATGCCCAACAAAGTAAGTATGATAATCTGCGACTTCTATATTATAAACATAGTCTTCGTAGGGGTTCGGGCAGGCGTCATAATAATTCTCCATTTGCTCATGGATACTTTCCTCTGCTAAACCCGCTGCATTACCATATTTTTTAATTCCACATATATTATTCTTATACTGTGATTCGCTAGAAAACTTATGCTCTCTTACTACCTTGCCATTGAACATTAAAGGTGCTTTGGCAAATTCAATATAGCTTTCTACTGAACGACTGTAAGGAAGCATATCTTGTAGCAAGCGAATATTTAAAGTTCTATATAGTTCTGAGTCAACTAAGAATGGGGCTTTTTGATTGATAAGTAACTTAGCATCAGAGGTTTTCCAGTTCAATGTTTTAATCTCATGCTCAAATGCTTCTTTTGTATCCGCCAAGCTCACATACTGATAGCCACTATCTGAAAACTTCACAAACTGAACCAGACCATCTTCCTCCCAAAAGTCTTTATCTTAGACCTCTTGCAAAAGTAGTTGTAAGACACAACGTATATTATTGAACTCTACTT
>NZ_JAKDJE010000003.1 GCF_030454045.1 Psychrobacter sp.
CCATTGATACTCCGTTAACGAAGGTCAATAAAACGGTACTTTTGCAAGAGGTCTAATATTTATGTTCTAATATGAATATTTTTATTCACTATCTTTATATCCTTATTACTCTTCAAGGAAGAAGATTATGGTTATTATAAGCGAGATTTATGATAAATCAGGACTCAGTAAGCGCAAGATGCAGTAATTCGAACAATAGTAGAAGGAAGGGGGCTCGCTCAAGACATGCACATACTGTGCTGGCAGGAGCTGTCTCTTTGTCTACATTGTTGCTGAGTGGTTGTAGCTCAGAAACCTATTCTGAAAACAGCGCGTTAATAGCAGATAAGACGACGAACGATGATATTGCCAAAAACGCTGAGAACATTAAAAACAGTATTACAAATTCTTATGCGCGTTTGGCATCAAAGCGTACCGACGTATGTCCAAAACTAATAGCAGAAGAGCAAGGCAATCAGGTCGTCGAGCGCGTGGCAGAAGTGATGGTCAATGACTATTGTGATTATTTTTTATATCTACGTGAAGGTCAGTATATTTCAATCAAAACCAATAATCGCCAACTTGAAGCATTATTGATAATACCAACACTACATAATTTTGCTAATGGCAGCTATAAAGTAAGCTCTTATGATAAGCATGTCATTCGACTAAGCTACAATGGTGCGACGCATAGGCCTCAAAACTTGAGTTATGATATTGAACTGACTATCTCTGACAAGAAAACTCCGTCATTTTCTTTGATGTAGCAAGTTTCTTTAATGTAGTAAGCAAGTACAGTGAGATATGGTAAATATGTGAGTCGTTAAGTATATAGCACATCCTTTAATTCACATATTTATGCCACTCACAAAACATCCTGTCAGATTTTTTTACCCAAGTAAATTGAGTTAGCCAACTCATACAAAATTACTATTCAGTATTTGTGCGCATCCAAGGATCCTCTTGTCCAACTGTCACGATCAAAAAATCCTCAGGTTTTAAGGTATCACGCATGGTTTTATTGACCCCCGATAGCGTGACTTGGTCAATACGGTTGATATAATCTGCCAAATAAGTATTTGGCAACTGATAGAAATTCATCATCCCTAGCAAACCATTGATCCCTGCGTTACTTGCAAAACCCATCGGGAAGCTATTTTTGAGATTGTCTTTCGTGAGGCGTATCTCATCCTGAGTAATGCCCTCATCTAGAGTCTCATTGATAACGTTTAGGCTTGCATCGATTGCCGCACGTGCTTTGTCATTACGTGTCGAAAAGCCAATCTGGTAAGGTCCGCGTGCTAGCATCGGGTTCATCGAGCCTGAAATTCCATAAGTATACCCCAGATTCTGTCTAACCTCAGTCATCAAACGGGCATTGAAGTCACTACCAGCCATCACCTCATTACCAACCGCAAAGTTGGTTTGTTGCTGCTGGGCTACGGGGTTGGTGGCACGTTTGCTGCCGAGCTGTCCCATTAATACCGTGGTTTGGGTGCTTGGGAAGGGGATATGAATATGTTGTGTCTTGGTCAGAGGTTTAGGCTCAGGTAATTCAGCGGCAGCACGACCCGTTGGCAGTTTGGCTGTGATGTCCTCAGCCAATTTTTTCGCTTGTGCCAATGTCAGATTGCCTGTCACGGCGATAGAGGCATTTGCTACTACTAAATACTGGTTTTTGAAGTCTATTAGCTGCTGCTTTTTGATATTGGGGACACTCTCTAGCGTGCCAACAGATGGATGCGCATAAGGATGATCACCGTATAGAGCCTTGTCAAAAGCGATGCTGGCAAGGCTATTGGGGTCTTGTTTTTGCTGCTGCAAGCCAACGAGGAGCCTTGCTTTATTGCGGGCAAGAATCGCCTCATCAAATGTGGGTTCGCTCACCATCTGTGTCATCAAGTCAACCGCTGGCAAAAGGTGATTATCGTCAGATAAGCTACGTAGCGACACAATAAACATGTCTTTGTAGGCGCTACTGCTTAGATTGATACCTAATGTCTCAACCGCACGGGTGAACGCATCTTCATCTAGACGGTTAGAGCCTTGCTCAAGCATTGTTGCGGTCATATTGGCGATGCCAAAACCGTCTTTATTGATACTGCCATCACGGGCGCTACCGGCGTTAAAGCGTAAGTCCACATCGACGATAGGTAATGCGGTTGTCTGCACAAACATGACAGGCACGCCTGCTTTTGTTTTAAATTCTTGAATGGTTGGTACTGTCACCTCTAAAGGCTTTGCTTCAGCAACACTAGTAAGTGTAGAGAGAGCAGCAATGGGCGCACTGGTATCGACCGCAGCAGGGGATCGGTAATCTTCAGCGCCTGCACTGTCTGCTTGAGCGGTAGTGGTCAATATACTCAATGCAAAAACAATACCGGTGCTAATAGAGGACAGCTTTTTGAGCGAAAAAGTAGAGGGCTGCTTAAACAGTACAGTTGCCTCTAGATCGTATTTTTTTGCAGGTAAATCGTGGTCATTCTGAGTCATGATATTCTTCTTATTCAGCATACGGTTTGATCATGGGATTGGACATTATAATAATAGGTGCCAGCTATTTTGCTTTGGGCGTGTCTTGTTTCGGTGGCACGATATGCATGACCGTCAAATTGTCCTTAACCAAATACTTCTTACTGGCAGCTTGAATATCAGCAACACTGATACCATCGAGCTTGTTTGGTAGTTTTGCAAGCAATCTATCATCTAGCCCGATAGACTGTAATGAGCCGATCATACGTGCTTGTCCTTCCATGCTGTCTTGTGCATATACTAGGCCAGTGACGGCATTGGTCTTGGCGCGACTGATTTCATCGGCGGCAATGGGATCGGTTTTGAGCTTTTCTATCTCTGCGCTAATCGCTTGTTGTGCTTGGTCCAAACTAACGCCTTCACGCGCTGTCGCTTGGATCATAAATAGCCCATCACCGCGATCTAGTAAGTCATAAGAAGTACCAACCGTGGTCAGTAGGCCTTGTTCACGTATCAATCGACTCTCCAAGCGTGCAGATAGACCACCATCTAGTACATCCTGAGCAAGTGATAAGGCATAAGCCTGCTTCTCATCGTTTGCGCCTGCCGTCACCAAGCTAGGTACGTTGTAGCCCATTAGCAAAACGGGCACTTGCACCGCTTGCTCAGAGTCTACTTTTTGATAACCACGAAAGCCTTTTTGACGAACCGAATTACGCTTAGGCACGTCACTTGGCGCAAGATTACCAAAGTAGCGTTTGACCTGAGCGATCACCTCTTGTGGTTGCACATCACCGACGATGACTAAAGTGGCATTGTTGGGTGCATACCATGTCTTGTACCAGCCTTTTAGATCCGAGAGCTTGATGGATTCTAGCTCACTCATGGGCCCAATGACAGATTCACCCTTTGGACTGTCAGGCAATGCTAGCAAACGAAATGATTCGTAAGCTTTGGCAAGGGGATTGTCATCAGTACGCTGACGTCGCTCTTCCATGACGACTTGGTGCTCTTTGGCAAACTCTTTGTCACTGAAGGTGAGGTTTTTCATTCGATCTGCTTCAAGCTCTAACGCCAATGGCATACGATTGGCAGGGAATAGCTCGTAGTAGCCGGTATAATCATAACTGGTAAAGGCATTGTTAACCCCGCCAAACTTGGCAATCAACCGCTCATAATCATCACTTGAAACATCAGGAGTGCCTTTAAACATCATATGCTCAAGTAAGTGAGAGATGCCGCCTTTATCCAGCGGCTCATCTGCCGAGCCCACCCGATACCAAATCTGGGTCATGGCAACGGGTGCGCGGTGGTCTTCTTTTATGACCACTTTTAGGCCATTTTCTAACTGATATTCATGTCGACCTGACATATCCATTGTCAATGCAGAGGGCTTTGTCTCATCAGTTGTTTTATTTTTACTAAATGCGCTTTGAGATGACCCATCTGTCGTGACCGTGTTTTTTGTGGTGGTAGTCATGCTAGAAGGTAATGAGGTGGTTTGACAGGCAGAAAATAATGTTGCCACCGTTAGAGCACAGGCGATACGTAACGGCGTAGTAGTGAGCGGTGAAGACAATGGCATGATATGGTCTACTTATATAAAATGATGACGAAAGAGAGTAGTGGTAATCACAATAACAAAGCGCATTATAAAGAGGTCTGAGCACCTACCATAACACTCGCAGTCGGTCTAATATCTTGCGTCGTATTACAACCTGTCAAACAGAGGGTAGTGATCAAAAAAACAGCCGCACTGGTACTCGCGATGCGCTTAGAAGATGTAGAGAATAATGACATGAGTATTTCCTAATAATTTTAGACTAAGTCTTGGTAGAGTAGGCGAAGTCTGGCAAGTAATAAGTCAGAGTTTTGTGTCCAAACCTTAAGCAAAACTTTCTTATATTAATGGATGTCTTTTTAAACAGCGGATTTTTGATGACAGTCTGCCATGGTAAGGGCCGAGCATGACTGGAATTATGCTAAAATAGACCAAAATTAATGGTTGTATGGCAAAAAATCATATGGCCATCTATAAACTTCTCTACAATAAACAAATAATTGATAGCAATTACTTTTAGGGCAAAATTATGAATAACCCAAACAATAGCAACCGTGTGGTCATCAATCTTGATGATGGTCTCGATGATTTAGATGACGATGATATTACCTTACCCAGTCTACCGGTGCAATCGGTGCCTATTATTGATGAAACAGAGCGTACGGCTGTACAAGCACACAATACAGCAAATGAAGAGCTCTCTCATCATCAGTCAGAAGAAAATATTGCTCTGGCCACGCCCATTGTCATGACAGAAGAGCAAAATGCTCCTACAAGTAGCTCTGAAAGTTTTTCAAACGCCAAAACAGCGCCGGCAAGCGACGCTAACACCGCCTCAACCGTTCCAACCATGCCACTACAAGAGCAGCTCGGGGACACGCCAAGCGTAAGTCCAGCCGCTAGCAGCAATACCCAAGCAACCACGCCGCAAGAGCCTGCTGCAGAGCCACAAGACAATAAGAAAAAAGGCAGCTGGTTTAATCGTATGAAAACGGGGCTTAGTAAGTCACGCAAAAACTTGGCCGAAGGCATGGTCAGTATTCTTATCGGTGGTAAAGAGATTGATGACGAGCTATTAGAAGAGGTCGAAGACCAGCTACTGGTTGCTGATATCGGTGTCAATGCAACCAACCGTATTATCAAGAATCTCACCGAACAGACTGCCCGTGGTGACCTTATTTATGCTCACTCACTCTATAAAGCCTTGCAAAGTGAGCTGGTTGATATCCTAACGCCTAAGGTTGAGCCGCTAGTGATTGATACCAGCAAAAAGCCATTCGTGATCTTGGTCGTGGGTGTCAATGGTGTTGGCAAAACCACTACTATCGGTAAGCTTGCCAAGCGTTTGCAAGGTGAAGGCAAATCAGTCATGCTCGCAGCAGGGGATACGTTCCGTGCGGCTGCCACCGAGCAGCTACAGATTTGGGGCGAGCGAAACCACATTCCAGTGGTGGCACAAGGCCATGGCTCTGATAGTGCGTCGGTGATTTTTGATGCGATGCAATCTGCCAAAGCAAAAAATATCGATGTACTCATAGCGGATACGGCTGGACGCCTACAAAACAAGACGCATTTGATGGCAGAGCTAGAGAAAGTGGTGCGCGTGATGCGTAAAGCGGACCCAAGCGCCCCGCATGAAGGGATGATCGTACTCGATGCTGGCACGGGTCAAAATGCCATTAACCAAGTTGAGCTATTTGACAAAGTGGTACCACTTACGGGTATCACCATCACAAAACTCGATGGTACGGCAAAAGGTGGTGTGGTATTTAATATCGCTGAAACGACCAATGTACCTATCCGCTATATTGGTGTGGGTGAGTCGATTGATGACTTGCGCGCCTTTAGTCCGAAGCAATTTGTCGCTGCTTTATTTGAGACAGATGACAAAGAGTAGAACCGCTATTTGTAACGGCTAAACAATCTTTAAAATAATTTGGAAATCAAAGCCATGATAGTGACCGAAGCAGCTTTTGGATCGTATCGATTAACGCTCATTGCCCGTCTCGATGAGCATGACCAACCTGTGCTCGTTGAAGCCAACTGGCTGCTGCCCGGTAATACTTGGCACAGCTCAAAATCTGTTCCCAAGCTTAAAAAATATTATAGCCTGACAGATGAAGACTTCACCTTTATAGACAGCAATAGCCTAAGCATGAAAGAGCCTACTCAAGCATTGTTGATAGAGGCGATCTTTCAGCTCAAAGATTACGCTGCTGGTAAACGCAAGACATTGGACTTGCCCTTAGATTTTTCTTTGGGTACTGAGTTTCAACAAGGCGTATGGCGGGCGCTGCAAGAGATTGGCTATGGCGAAACCATCAGCTATGCCACCCTCGCGCAGCGTGTTAATAGCCCGAAGGGGTTCCGCGCGGTTGCACAGGCTAATGGCAAAAATCCTTTTAGTATCATTGTGCCTTGTCATCGAGTGATTGCGAGCGACGGTAAGCTTGGTGGCTATACAGGTGGATTAGATAAGAAGAAATATCTGCTAGCGCTTGAAGGGGTTAGGTGTAGAACGTAAAGATAAACATAACGTTTGAACTATTGAGTGATTGAACAGAAAAAAGCACCAAACCGACAATGGCTTGGTGCTTTTTTCTGGGGGTGTTCTTGCCAGTATTTAGTTATTAAGCTGGCTATCCCTCAAGCTGCGCCATGACGTCAGCAGAGAAGTTCACGTTAGTATAAACTTCTTGCACATCATCCGCATCTTCTAACATATCGATCATCTTTAGGATTTTTTCAGCATCTTCCACGTTGTCGATTTCAGCCGTGGTAGAGGGTGACATGGTCACCTCAGCATTGTCAGAGACAAGACCAGCAGCGTTAAGCGCGTCTTGAACTTGACCGAAAGTTTCCCACTCAGTGATGACAAGCAAGCTTTCACCATCGTTTTCGATATCAACGGCGCCCGCATCTAGTGCCACCATCATGACTTCGTCTTCTAAGCTTACATCATTAAAGGTGATTTCGCCGCGTTTGGTAAACAGATAAGCCACTGAGCCTGAAGTACCAAGATTGCCATCACATTTGGTAAAAGCGTGACGTACTTCACTGACCGTACGATTGAGGTTATCAGTCATGGTTTCGACCAGTACCGCTACACCGCCGACACCGTAGCCTTCGTAACTGACTTCTTCCATGTTTTCATTATCACCGCCGCCTGTACCACGGTCGACAGCACGGTTGATCGTGTCGCGAGTCATATTGACTGATAGCGCTTTTTCGATAACCGCCCGTAAGCGCGGGTTTTTGTCAGGGTCGGGGTCGCCTTGTTTGGCAGCTGAGACGATTTCGCGGATAATTTTGGTAAATATTTTACCTTTTACTGCATCCTGACGGGCTTTACGGTGTTTAATATTTGCCCATTTTGAATGGCCTGCCATATAACATCCTTAAGGTTTACGTATTGTTTTTTATGTGCAAAAAAGCGGTTAGTTATAACCTTTAATTTCTGATCATTTGATTTTATACGATCATTACTTTGTCTACATAAGGTAATAGCGCTACTTGCACGTTAACGATTTGTATGTTGTTGAGAGTGCTTTTTTGCTACACTGTGGCAAATTATAGATTGTATTCACTGTGATAAGTGAGCAATATTATAAACCAGTTTTAACTATTTTGACCAACTTGCCCTTATCCATCACATTTTAAGTCATGGAACGCTATCAAGCCATTGATTTTATAAAGTTACTGATTCTATGAAGCAACCAACTGCTGAAGCCCTAACACACTTGCGTAACCGTACGCATATTATTATCGAAGGTACAGATACCCGTTTGGGTAAGCTCTTTGATATTGTATTGTTGATTGCGATTTTGGCCAGTGTTGCTGTCGTCATGCTTGATAGTGTGTTGTACATGCGCTTGCAATATGGCACGTTGTTTTTTTATGCAGAGTGGTTTTTTACGATTCTATTTACCATTGAGTATGCGCTCAGGCTTTTTTCAGCACCCAATCGCTTGCGTTATGCGTTTAGCTTCTTTGGGATAGTGGATTTGCTGTCTGTGCTGCCAAGCTATCTGAGCTTACTGTTTGTAGGGGTGCAGTATCTACTTGTCATACGAGTACTGCGTATCTTACGTGTATTCCGTGTCCTAAAACTCAAAGCCTATATGCAACAAGCAGGTTTTTTGGCGTCTGCACTCAAAACCAGTCAGCAGAAAATTACAGTCTTTTTCTTGTCCCTTGTGCTATTGGTAACCATCTTTGGTTCAATTATTTATGTAGTAGAGGGGCCTGAGAACGGGTTTACTAGTATTCCATTGTCTATCTATTGGGCAGTCGTCACGATGACGACAGTTGGCTATGGTGATATGTCGCCCAAGACGCCGTTAGGTCAAGCGATTGCAACCATGGTTATGATCACAGGTTATTCGATTATCGCTGTACCGACCGGTATTTTTACCTCTGAGCTGGCTCGTAATATGCGTCCGCAGCTCAACCCTGTCACTTGTCCGAACTGCGGTAAATTTGGTCATGCAGTAGGCGCAGACTTTTGTGATCGCTGCGGGCACGCGCTCCACATTTAGTGACAGGTTTGACTGCTATTGTCAATTGATCGCTTATTAGACCTCGATGTACTCATCAACGAGCGGCGAGAGGTCAGTCTCAACGCCGAGATTGACCAGATTCCAGTACTGTCCAGATACGGTACGGTCTAACATCATGGTGGTGGCAGAGGGCTGAAACTGACCGAAGTATTTTAATGAAGTGCGCATTTGGGCAATCGCCTCATGGTGTATTTGACTGCTACCAAAATCAAATGGCCCTTCTTGGTATGGGCGGATAGATAGTGGTTTTAGACCAATAGATAGCCATTTTTCATAAAACTCGCCAGGGATGTTTTTATCATCATCACGGCGAATATCTAAGGCGACAAGGTCTTGCTCAAGCGCGGTCACATCGCCTTTGATAGCATGCTTGGCAAAACGACGGAATAGTTGGACCTCGTTGTCACTATAACTACGAATACCGCCGAAGTCATACGCCACAACACTACCATCCTGCCGAAAAGCAAAGTTGCCTGGATGCGGATCACAATGCATACGGTACAGACTAAATAGTTGTCCTGCGGTAAAATGAAACAAGCGCTTTGCTATTTTTTGCTTAATGGCATTGTCCCATGTTGCAGCGACGGTCAATGTCTCTCCCATCTCCTCAGTCAGTGTCAAAATCCGTCTAGAAGAGTGGCTGCTAATGACTTTTGGGATAATGAGACCTTCATCATCAGCATGAAAGGCACCAAATACACGCAGATTGTGCGCTTCTTTGGTATAGTCCAATTCGTCGTGTAGACTCTGTCGAATCTCATTAAATAACTGCTCTTGCAACTGCTTACTCATATTGAGCACACCTGCAATTTTTAGCGCCATGCGCACCTGTTTGAGGTCGCTATCACAGTTTTCATCGACATCAGGATACTGGACCTTGACCACGACTCTTTGTCCAGAAGGTAGCACAGCTTTATGGACCTGCCCGATAGATGCTGCGGCAAATGGCGTCTCGTCAAACTCACTGAACAGCTCTGCCATCGGTGCTTTAAGCTCACGCTCAACTTGTGCACGTATTTGCGCATAAGGCATGGGCGGTGCATCTTTTTGGAGTTTTTCTAGGGCAGTTGCAACCTCAGGCGGGAACACGTCTTTGTACTGTGAGGCAATTTGTCCGACTTTCATCACCGCACCTTTCATCTCACCTAACGTCTCGGCAATTTGGATACCCACGTCTTGCATCAAGTCTGAGCGAGCTTGTAGGCGCTTTTCTTCGTCACTTGAGAGATGCTTAAATGAGTTTTTAGCGGCTTTGCCGGCGATGCTTGCTGTCATGCCAGCGAGTTTCATAAAGCGCTTTCCGGACGTTTTTGCCATTCATATCACCATATAGTGGATTGTTTGCTCAGTCATAATTCTATTATTTTCATCAAACAATTACTGTTTAACTAATGTGTGAAAAATAAAGATACCTTAATCGTCTGACAAGGTTTTTTATTCATCAAAAGCTATGATGCTATTGGTTGATAGTGTTGATGTTATACATGTTGCTTAGCCAATATTCTAATGCCATCTCATACCCTATGTGACCCAAACCACAGATGACACCGACTGCGATATCGCTCAAATAGGAATGATGCCTGAAAGGCTCACGCGCATGAACGTTGGATAAATGGACCTCTATAAAGGGTTTTTGCGTGGCCAATAGGGCATCACGTAGTGCAACTGATGTATGGGTAAATGCAGCAGGATTGATAATAATGGCATCAGCTTGGGCAGATTTGTCTGCTAATAAGCCATAGTATTGGATCTTGTCTACTAGATCGCCTTCATGATTTGACTGTATACAAGTTAATTCAATGCTGTGCTGAGCGGCTCGTTCGACCAAGCGTTTTTCGATATCTACCAGCGTCATATGGCCATAAATTTCAGGCTCACGTTTGCCTAATAAATTTAGATTGACACCGTTCACAAGTAGCAGTTTGTGATTGAGGGTCTGATCGATGTGTTGGTCAGCAGGATTTTCTGCTGCTGTAGATGGAGAAGAGGACGTCATAGTAATCTCTATCGCTGTTTAAATATGTGGATGATTTATTATAATGAATAAGGTATGCATGACAAATAGGTTGCACACGCTGATCCAGCGTATCCCTTTATAATAGCAGCTTGTAGGCTGGGTTATAAAAAAATTACAGGAAAAACTCACCCATGCATTAAAAAGCGTGTTAAAAGTCTTTATGTTGCTAAAAACCCGTGCTATGATATTTTTTATGCAATAAATATTGCAAGTTTGTTACTGTCATTGATATGAGAGATAGTTTGCAAGATTGGCTTTCTTTTATATAAGCGTTTTAAAGATGACTGTGACTAGATTAGTACTCTTAAGTTTTTGATTTCATCATCTTAGATCCCGTTTATATGCAATGTTGCAAAGGAATTTGGGGCTAAGCGAACTTTTTTAGGAAGTAATATTATGTCAGCTCGTGAGCAAGGTATCGTTAAGTGGTTTAATGACTCAAAAGGCTTTGGTTTCATTCAACGTGACAGCGGAGAAGATATTTTTGTCCATTTCCGCGCGATTCAGGGTGATGGCTATCGTTCTTTAAAAGATGGCGAAAAAGTTGAGTTCAGCGTAGTAGAAGGTGAAAAAGGCCTACAAGCTGAAGAAGTCAGAAAGTTAGAAGAGTAATCTATCCAGACATTAAAGCAGTTTAGATATAATGTCTGTACAAACACCTGATATACTATTGAGTCAAGCCTATCTTGTCTTACCCATGTTGAGTGAACAACAGCATATTTGGTAGGGCAGGTATTGGGCTTGGCTTTTTTTATGCTTGGATGTTTGTTTACTATCTATCGTGACAGCTTTGCCATAATGGCAGGAATTTTTTATCGATAGTAGACTGCTCTTTATAAGATGATCTGTAATGGACAACATATAAGCAACTAATTTAAAAGGATATTTTTTTGAGTCATTTTACGACGTTTACTGATTTGCCACTTTCAACCGCAACCCTGCGGGCAGTGAGTGATTTGGGATTCACGGAACTCACGCCGATTCAGGCGAAAATACTACCGCATACACTAGCAAGTCAAGATGCCATCGGACAGGCACAAACGGGAACCGGTAAGACAGCGACTTTTCTACTGACTATTATGGAAGCCTTGCTTAAGCGTCCATTTACCAACGACGAAGAGCGCTATCTTGGTGAGCCGCGCGCTGTGGTCATGGCGCCAACTCGCGAACTGGCTCAGCAAATATTTGACGACTGCATAGCATTGACCAAATATACGTCGCTGCATAGTGTCTGTATCATGGGTGGTACCAATTACGAAACCCAGCAGCATGAGCTTGAGCGCCAATACGTTGATATTTTGGTGGCAACGCCTGGCCGTCTAATTGATCTTGCCAATAAAGGCATGGTGTATTTAGATCGAGTAGAGGTGTTGGTATTGGACGAAGCAGACCGCATGCTGGACATGGGCTTTATCCCTGATATCAAGCGCTTAGTAGGTCGTATGCCTGCCAATACAGACCGTCAAAGCTTACTGTTTTCTGCTACTTTTAACCAAGATGTGATGAATTTGGCGTATCGCTGGTTGCATGAGCCGCAGTTTGTGGAAATCGAGCCAGAACACAAAACCAGCGAATTGGTTGATCAGCACTTTTACTTACTGACAGAAGATCAAAAACTCGAAGCCCTGCAGCGTATTATCAGTGATGAGGCCGTTGAAAAGGTCATTGTATTCGCCAATCGCAAAGATCAAGTCAAGCGTCTCTATCATAAACTGCGCCAAGCACATAAGATTGTCATGCTCTCAGGTGATGTGATTCAGCAAAAACGTGAGAAATACTTGCAGCGCTTTAAGGATGGTCACGCGTCTATCTTGGTGGCGACAGATGTTGCAGGGCGCGGTATCCATGTTGATGATATCAGTCATGTCGTTAACTATACCTTGCCGGATCAACCAGATGATTATGTCCACCGTATTGGTCGTACGGGCCGCGCTGGGCAAACAGGCATTAGCATTAGCTTTGTCAGTGAAGATGACGCATTTAATATACCAGCATTAGAGAAGCATTTAGAAACCAAGTTTACGCTTGAGCAGTGGCAGGAATAATTACTATAAATAGGTATCACTTAACCAATAAACCCCTTAATATCATTTTTGATATTAAGGGGTTTTTGTACGCTTGGTAAAGTCCGCGCAGTACTCGAGTTATGTGTTAGAAATTATTGACCATGATGCATGGAGGTGGCGTCATCACCCATATCATGCATGCCATGATCCGTATCATTCATACGATGGTCCATGTCTTGCATTTCATGATTCATGTGGCTCATGTCATGAGCATCAGTCTCAGACATCATCGCAGAATGGCTATTATGATCCATATGCGCATGCCCATCACCGTGTCCACCATGCATATTTGCCATGACCATAGGTACGACAGCAACAGCCAGACCTGAGAGTACCATCACCGCGCCATTTAACTGCCTTAAGCGAAAACGACCAATCTTGTCACGTAACCAGCCGACTGTCTCGTGCGTTGCAACCAGCATCGGTATGGTTCCTAAACCGAACACGAACATCAATGCGGCACCGCTTAATGGGTTGTGAGCGACCACTGCAATCAGTAGAGCGCCATATACCAAACCGCAAGGCAAAAAGCCCCAAAGCAAACCTGCTGTTAGTGCGCGCGGAAAAGTATTGAGTGGAAATACCTTTTGACGTAGTGGACTCAGATACTGCCAAAAGCGCATGCCAAAACGCTCAAGTTTGTTCAAGAATGGGGCACCAAGCATGGTCACACCGACAAATACTAGTACTAGTCCTAA
The DNA here is from genome assembly GCF_030454045.1 of Psychrobacter sp. Taxonomy (GTDB): domain Bacteria; phylum Pseudomonadota; class Gammaproteobacteria; order Pseudomonadales; family Moraxellaceae; genus Psychrobacter. Next base: position 13,353 of record NZ_JAKDJE010000003.1, read on the forward strand.
CAAGATGCGCGGCATGCTATTACCCATTATAAGCGGCTCTAGTACGGTAATGCCAATAAATCCAGCAACTAAACCCAGCAGTGCATAACTGGTTAAACGGCCAACGTGATAGGTGGCAACCAGCGCGCGGCGTTTAGTAGGGCTGACATCTTTCATAGACAGCCCAAATGCTGTTACAAGACCGCCACACATACCCAAACAATGCGGCGAGCCAAAAAAACCCATCAGTAATGCCGCAGCAAGTAAAGCCATGGTCATGGATGCATCTCCTAAAAGTCATAAAGGCCGTATCTATAGACACGATTATTATCTAACGAAAGCTCATCATTACACGATGAAAAGAGAGGAGAATAAAGGTTAGATTTTTGTGTTTTTCTCTACATCAGTACGAACGAGCGCATCTTTATCAACGTTGTCATCTGACGGATCGGTATTTGCAAAGGACTGCGACTGCACCGCGCGCTCATGAGCTTGCATGGTTTGCCTGCGCTCTTGACGATCATCCAATATGATACGCTGTGATGCATTGTCCAAATCTTCGAACTGGTTTGATTTTACCGCATAACGCACCGCCCAGATGGCAACCACAAATAGCATGAGACTTAATGGGATTAATAAAAATATACTGAGCATGGTAACTCTCTTCAATAGCAGTGTCTTTTATTATTATACACCCATCGCAAATGCAGTGGATGATCTGTAGGCATTAGAATGAGGCGTAGCATCATATGACGATATTAGCTGCGCGTTTAGTATAAAAACCTATTCATCAGATACTTTTTTGGCACTGCCTCGCGGTGTTAGGAGCTGCTGTGAAGTCACATCATCAGCGTGACGACAGTTCATTTGCGGACGTATCACATCCCGTAGATAGGCGGCGATTTCATAAACAGCCCGCCGTGAATGACTTAGGTTTTGCGCAGGTTTCGTCCAGTCGCGTCTAACTGGCAGTGGTGCGCTAAGTGATGTGCTATTAATACCATTCAAGGCAAACTGTCTGCGCGCACGTGCCATATGGTAGCTATCAGTAATAAGGTAAACGTGATGAAGCGGAATACGCTTGGCTGTAAAACGGGCGTTTTCGCACGTATTCATACTGGCATTTTCGCTTATCAGCCCATCGATACCATGCTCAATGAGCCATTGACCTAGCCAAGGGGCTTCAGCGCCGCTTAGTACAATAGGTAAGGGAAGATCGTGATAGGCCCCAGCCGCGGTACGGGCACGGTTCAGGCTATAGCGATTGAGGATGATTTGATTGTTATTATCATTAGTTAGACCACCGCCTAATACCACGTAAGCAGTCGGCGGAGAGCTCATAGCAGCAGAAGGCATTTTTGGTAAAGGAAGAAGCGCAAATATATAGACAACGGCTTGTGAGAATAGCGGTGTGAACAAACTGATTAGGACTAAAATAACAGACGTTGAGCCTAATACAAAGGTAATATTGATGATGCGGAATAGCTTCACCATTCGTTCGGCTGAACGCAAATAGTTTCGCCATAAGCGTTTAGACCATGATTGTTTAGACCACATGCTCAGCATATCCAATTAAGCCATCAGCATTCACCCAAACTGGCTCACGTGATAGCTGAATTGCAAATTTCTCATAGACGATGTTGGCGATATAGCGCTGTGCTGTTTCCACATCTTCTTGAGTTGCTTGATAAGGAGTATGATTGGTCAGTACCAGCGCCTGATGTTTATGAGTCATGATAGGTGCGATGCCGCCCCCTTTTAATCCTGCTTGCTCAATGAGCCAACCTGCGGCAACTTTTACCATCGCGTCAGGCATCGGATAACCAACGATAGCTGGATAAGTTGTTTGCAACGCCGTAAATTGATCTTGACCAATAATAGGGTTTTGAAAAAAACTGCCACAATTAGGTAGCTGCTTTGGGTCTGGTAGCTTTTGTTGTCTAATATCTATAATGGCTTGCATGACATCAACGGGTGTGGCTTGTACTCGTCCTTGCTGCTCAGCATAGCGCTGCGCCACAGTTTGTACATCTCCATAGCTGGCTAAAATATTGGTAGGATCAGTATGTAACCTGAAACCGACGCGACTAATAAGCCATGTGTTTGGCGTGCGTTTAAAGATACTATCACGATAGTCAAATTGACAGTCGGCCGCTGATAAATGGTGCCAAGTTTGTGTCGGTAAATGATAGGCGCGTACATATTGTAAGCAGTCTTCTAATTGCACTCCGTACGCACCGATATTTTGTACTGGTGCTGCACCAGTTAGGCCAGGTATGAGCGCAAGATTCTCTAACCCATACCAGCCTTGATTGACTGTATGTACGACTAGATCATGCCAGTTTTCGCCCGCCATTACTTCGATATCGACATAATCGTCAGTTTGTGCAGTCAGGTGAATACCGCGCATTTTGGGTTGCAATACCACCGCATTTAACGCTGCTGGTAATAAAACATTGCTACCGCCAGATAAGACAAATAATGACAGCTGATGCTCTACATCCTCTGCATAGGTTGCCATAAAGTCATCAAGCTGTGCCTCATTGGTCAACGTCACTACAGAGTCAGCGACACACGACAGTGCCATCGTATTGCTATGTGCCAAATCGACTGAATTACTGACTAACAGAGTCGCTGATGAGTCATTTATAGTCATGGTCTGAGCGTCGAGATCAAGGCGTGCAGCTTGGGTCATAACATAGCCTATGGGGCAAAATGATAATAAATAATAAGGTAGCTATAGTTGATTCAATTTAAAAGAGATACAAGGCAGTTGAGTGCAGACGTAACTGTGATACTTCAAGCGCGGTTAACGCTGCAGCTCTTTTATAGAGGATTAACCATATTATAGAGGATAACGGATGCAAGAGTAGCAGAAATATAGAATTTATGGCTAGCAGGCTTTCCAGCTTTCAATCCAAGCCTTTGCACTTGATTCGATACGCTCGATCACCTCTTCGAAATCATCGTTATCGCCTTTATATGGATCTGGGACATCGGTACCGCCATAGGTAGGGTCTTCTTCACTGAACAGGGCCAGTCGGGCTAAGTCCTCTTCTGACTCTGCCATGTCGTCTTTAATGGCTTGTAGGTCAGCCAAATTCTGTGAATCCATGGCTAAGATCAAATCAAAATCACGGAAGTCATCGGCGCTGACTTGGCGTGCAACGAGCTTATTTATTTTGTAGCCGTGAGACTTGGCATGACGCTGTGAGCGTGCGTCGGGCGAGTCACCAACGTGCCAGTCACTGGTGCCTGCTGAGTCTATTTTTATGGAGAGTCCAGCGATTGCTGCCTGCTGACGGAAAACTTCCTCAGCGGTAGGGGAGCGGCAGATGTTTCCTAAACAAACCAATAATACAGACGAGGGAGTACAGGCTTTCATCAGCATAACATGACCTTTTATAACAAAAAAAACATGCTATAAGAAACCAGCATTATTCATGTGGCTTTTATTAGCATGCAATCGAGTAAAGCAATGACTAGCGTAACGCTTAATGCTTGGAATGGCAAGGATAGAGACTAGACAATAGCGTCACGTGACCCTGATTCTTTGACCATATCAATCTTGCTTATTTTTAAAGCGCTGTAAGTCACGGCGCTCTTTTTTGTTGGGCTTATTATCAGGACGAGCAAGGTTGGCAAGTTTGCGCTGTTCTGCATAATAGGCACGCCGCGTTTCGCTCTCTTTGGTTTCTGAATATAGTACTTCAGCGGCGGCAGCGTTGCCACGCTGGGCCGATAGTGCCTCGACGATGACAGTTTTTTCGGTCATGGCGGTCGCTGAGCCTTGACGGATGGTTAGCTCATCACCGACTGAAATCTCTTTACTTGTTTTTACGCGGCTGCCGCCATAATGCACACGCCCGCTTTCAATGGCTTGCTTGGCAAGGGTGCGCGTGCGATAAAACCGAGCGGCCCATAACCATTTATCGAGACGAATTTTGACCAAACCTTGGGTGTTATCATCAGTATTTTTTTTCATAAAGCTCACTCTGTATTTGTTTTTATATCAAATAATATGAGGGCATATTTGGTATTTACAAATAAGGTTTTGTGTTCGTCGCCGTCTGTAGCAGATTATAGAAAGTAAAAAGCGACCCATCATATGACAAGTCGCTTTTATAATAAGGTCTAAATATATCCCGTTAAGTCATTATTTCAAAAATAACTGATAGCCAATATTGTCATTGACGGTCATGCAGTCGTAGCCGATGTCTAGTAAGGCATCTTGTAGCTGGCGAGAGTTGCTTTCTGAGGCTTGTAGACCAACCAGTACACGGCCTTCAGCGGCACCATGATTACGATAATGGAATAAAGTGATATTAAAATCATCGCCTAATTTTTCTAGGAAAGTAAGTAAGGCACCTGGGCGCTCTGGAAACACCACCTGTAGCAGCTGCTCATTTTCGACCTTGGCATGACCACCAATCAGATGGCGAATATGCGATTTGGCGATATCGTCATCGGTCAAATCATAAGCACTATAGCCATCATTTGCCAATTGAGTACTAATAGTTTGACGCTCTTTTTCACCTTCTTTTAATGCAATACCGACAAAGATTGAGGCAGGCTCCATTGAGTCTGGTGACTTTTTGCTATCGGCACGGTAGTTGAACTCAGTAATATTACGACCATGCAGACTGCGGCAGAAGTTCAAGAAAGCGCCAGTTTGTTCTGGGATAGTAACACCAAAGATAGCTTCTTTTTTCTCGCCAATCTCAGTGCGCTCAGCAATATAACGCAGACGGTCAAAATTCATATTAGCGCCGCAAATGATGGCCGCGCAGTTTTTGCCCGTAATCTCGTTGGCTTGAAGGTATTTTTTCATACCAGCAACCGCTAACGCGCCTGCAGGCTCCACGATACTGCGGCTCTCCTCAAACACATCTTTGACCGCTGCGCAGACTTCATCGTTGCTACAGGTGACGACGTTAGGCTCCACGATAGGGCCTGAATTGTCACTTTTCTGCGTACGCACGACGTCAAAAGGCAGTTCACCAATTTGTGCGACTGCCACGCCATCGACGAACAGTCCGACTTGCTCAAGTTTGACACGTTCACCCGTTTCAAGTGCGGCTTTTAGGCAAGCTGATTGTTCCGCTTCTACCGCGATCACTTTGACATGCGGTGCCACTTCTCCCAAAAATGCGGCGACACCTGAAATCAGACCGCCACCACCAACGGCAACAAACACATAATCCATGTTACGCCACTGTTGGGTCAACTCAAGCGCGATGGTTCCTTGCCCAGCAATCACCAATTCATCATCATAAGGCGGTATAAAGGTCAGGCCCTCGCGCTCAGCACGCTCAATAGCATAGCGGTTTGCTTGATCGAAGCTATCACCGTGCAGATCCACATTACCACCGAGTGCTCTGACGGCATCTACTTTGATGTCGGGAGTCGTGGTTGGCATGACGATGATGTTATTCAGTGACAGTTTGCGCGCCGAGTAAGCCACGCCTTGTGCATGGTTGCCTGCTGAGGCGCAGATAACGCCGCGCGCTTTTTGCTCATCGCTTAGCTGACTGATACGATTATAAGCACCGCGCAATTTAAAGGATTTGACCGGTTGTAAGTCCTCACGTTTAAAACGAATGTCATTGGCAAAACGTTGGGTCAGCTTGGGCGCCGTTTCAAGTGGTGTTTGAATAGCAACGTCATAGACGGTGGCTTGTAGTATGGCTCGTACCCAGTGTGACAGCATAGTAATCCCTAAACAGAATGAATATAAAAACGAAATAGATTAGCCTATGCTGATTTTGAGTATCTTGCAAGACTCAATTGCAGTTTTCTTAGGGTTTTATGCCCGAAAGCCACTAAAGTGAAGACATGCGGCAAAGATCAGTATCAGTCCAGTACTCGATAAATATGCAGTGACCAGCCAATTAATGATGTGATTGCGCTAACATCGATGAATATCATCGGTTATAATAGCCGCGCATTTTATCTGTTTTAGCCTTTTACTTTTTTAAGACCATACGTTTATTTTCCAAGGATTTATGATGAGTGATCAGCAAGCACAAAAGCAAGCCGCCGCCCGCGCTGCCCTAAGCTATATCGAAGATGATATGATACTTGGGGTAGGGACGGGTAGTACGGTCAATTGTTTGATTGAGTTGTTGCCACAATTGAAGCTTGCTGGTGCGGTTGCCAGCTCACAGGTGACTGAAGACAAACTGCGTGCGCTTGGTATCGAAATTGTTGATCTAAACTTTGCTGGTACGCTAGATGTTTATATTGATGGTGCTGATGAGGTCAATGAACACTTGCAACTTATCAAAGGCGGCGGCGGTGCATTGACTCGCGAAAAGATCGTCGCGGCTGCTTCCAAAAAGTTTGTGTGTATGGTCGATGAGAGCAAAAGCGTTGAGATCTTAGGTCGCGCGTTTCCAGTACCAATTGAAGTCCTGCCGCAAGCGCGCTCTTATGTCGCGCGTCAATTAGCAAAATTGGGCGGTGAGCCTGTCTATCGTGAAGACTTTGTCACTGATTACGGCAACGTCATTCTAGATACTTATGACTTGGATGTGAGTAATCCAATCGCGCTTGAAAAAGAGCTGAATAATATCGTAGGTGTGGTCTGTAATGGTATCTTTGCGGCGAACCAAGCGGATGTGCTATTAAAAGCAGGTGCAGATGGCGTAACGACGCTCACGCGTTAATTCATATCCATACGCTTGCTAAGAATTGAATAATGCAAAAGGCAGACTAGTATATAGTCTGCCTTTTTTGTGTCTTGCTTGACAAGTAACTTACTTTGCTTAGCTATGAGGGTGTGTAAGTGATTAAGACAACTTGATTTTGTCTTTTAGCAAAAACTCCATCAAGGCTTTTTGCGCATGTAGACGATTTTCGGCTTCATCCCACACAACAGAGCGCGGATCATTCAGCATATCATGGGAGATCTCTTCGCCGCGGTGAGCAGGTAAGCAATGCATAAACACCACTTCAGGGTCAGCTTTGTCTAATAGAGACGGCGTCACTTGATAAGGGGCAAAACGACGTGCGCGCGTATTTTGCTCGGATTCTTGACCCATACTTGCCCACACATCGGTGACAATTAAGTTAGAATCTTTTGCCGCATCTTGGACGTTTTCGACCAAGCTCACGCAATGTGAGAAACGTTCCATAAGCTTTGGATCAGGCTCGAACCCATAAGGCGCTGCTACTCGTAATTCAAAACCAAACTGGTTGGCCGCTTGCATAAAGGATGAGCACATATTGTTGCCATCACCGACCCATGTGACGATCTTATTTTCGATGCTACCGCGATGCTCATAATAAGTCTGCATATCAGCAAGTAGTTGGCAGGGATGATAGTCATCGGTCAACGCATTGATAATAGGGACGCTTGAGTATTCAGCAAAGGTCTCGACTTTTTCGTGCCCAAAGGTACGAATCATGATGATATCCACCATGCTGGAGATCACACGAGCAGAATCCTCTAACGGCTCACCGCGACCGAGCTGCGTATCGTTGGGTGATAAAAATATAGCATTACCACCAAACTGACCCATACCCGTCTCAAAGGAGATACGCGTACGCGTCGAGGATTTTTCAAATATCATGCCAAGTGTACGACCAACAAACGGCTGATATATCTCGCCTGCATGTTGCATCTTACGCAATTCGCTTGCACGTTTGATTAAGTTTTCTAGTTCTTGTTTGGTTAAATCAGATAAGGTTAAAAAATGGCGCAAACTCATAGTAATCCTAGCAGTCGATCGCAGTCAGTGAAACGTCATCAGTCTTCAATAGCATCGCGTCAGTGCGTATACTGGGTTGATAACAAACTTTTAGTATAGCGTATTTACTTTCAATGTAAACGTGCAATTTTACCAAGATTACATAGCTCACCAAGTAGACTAAACTCACATCAATGAGCTATCAATAACGGTTTGCTTAAGGTGAGTACCTAGGCCTGTATACGGTCTGGACGTATGCTGAGACGGCACAATAGCTCATAACTAATGGTCCCAGCATGTCCTGCCACTTCATCGACACGCGGCGCATCGCCCCAGAGCATGACTTTACTATCTAAAGTAAGGCTTTCAGGCGCTGTACTGACATCAATGACGATCATATCCATTGCCACACGCCCAATCACAGGACAGCGGTAGCGTTGATTGTCGTTAGTGTCGATGACGGTGACATAAGCGTCGTCACTTATTACACGCGGGTAGCCGTCTCCGTAACCCACACTCACGAGAGCGGTTCTGGTGTCTTGCTGCGCACGCCAGCGGCTACCATAGCCGATCGCATCATTGGCACTGACCGTTTGTAATGCCATGATTTGAGCACTAAATTCCATCGCGGGCTGCAAGTCTAAATCCTGCGCGCTTTTATCGACGACAGGCGAGCTACCGTATAAGATGATGCCTGGGCGTACCCAATCATAATGGTGCTCTGGGAAGTTGACGATGCCAGCAGAGTTGCATAATGAGCCTTTGATATCTAGGCTAATGGTATCTTTCAAAGTCGCTAATACACTTGAGAAGCGCTCAATCTGCATGGCATTTAATGGATGGTCATGATCATCAGCGTTGGCAAAATGTGTGGCTAGGATCAACTGATAACCTGCGTCATGCAAACGCTTGGCTGCTGATAGTACGCCCTCAGCATTGAAGCCTAAGCGATTCATCCCCGTGTTGTATTTTAGCCAAACCACATTAGTCGCACTACCAGCTGGTGGGATATTTTGCAGTGCCCATTCTATCTGTGGTCCGTGGTGAATCACGCAGCTAATATCATGATCAATGGCTTGTTGCCACTCATCAGCGCTAAATGCCCCTTCTACTAGACCAATGGTTTTATCCCAGCCCAGTTGTCTAGCTTCTAATGCTTCGGTTAAAGTCGCAACCCCAATACCATCTGCTTGCTGCAGGGCTGGTAATACCGCTGCAACGCCATGCCCATACGCATTGGATTTGACCATCGCTAAGACTTTTGCTTGCGGTGCGCGTTGTTTTACTTGATTGAGATTATGAGTAATGGCTTTTGGTTTTATGGTAATGGTGCGCATAATCGCCTTCTTTATGAGTGGAATTATGAAGTGATAAAGCCAGTACGGCATCAACGGAGTTGATACTATACTGGCTATTTGGTTAAAGCTACTTACTAACTTATGAGTAAGCCAAAATCGGTATGGACTTACATTTTACTAAGACTTAAATGTTATAACGCTGATTACTCGTCATTTTCAAAACTGACGCCCTGATAGTATTCAGGGGTTAGATTAATGAAGCGGGTAAACTGACCTTCAAAGCCCAAACGTACGGTGCCGATAGGGCCGTTACGTTGTTTACCAATGATAATTTCCGCCACGCCTTTGAGGTCTGAGTTTTCATTATAAACCTCATCACGATAGATGAACATAATCAAATCGGCATCCTGCTCAATTGCACCAGACTCACGCAAATCCGACATGATGGGGCGCTTGTTTGGGCGGTTCTCTAGACTGCGGTTAAGCTGCGACAAGGCAATCACTGGGCATTCAAGCTCACGTGCGAGTGCCTTTAGACTACGAGAAATCTCAGAGATCTCCCCCACACGGTTACCATCTAGGCTCGGTACTTTCATCAGCTGGAGATAATCGACGACGATGGCACCCAAACGACCATCATGGTTTTTGGCAATACGTCGACAGCGTGAGCGCATCTCGGATGGCGGCAAGGCGGTACTGTCATCAATATATAAATGCTTAGACTGTAGATGCTGAATGGCGTTCATCATCTTTGCCCACTCATCTTCATTCATTTGCCCGGAACGTAGATGCGTCTGGTTAATTGCGCCCCATGAAGACAGCAAACGCATGACGATAGACTCTGCCGGCATCTCCATCGAAAACACGACAACGGGCAGGTTTTCATTGAATAAAACCCCTTCTGCTAAGTTCATTGCAAAGGTGGTTTTACCCATAGAAGGACGAGCGGCGACGATAATCAAGTCGCCTGATTGTAGCCCTTGCGTTTTATTATTCAGCTCGACAAATGGCGTCTGCAAGCCAATCATGCCATCGGGGTTGGATTTTAGCTCTTGGATCTGATCAATAACATTGGTTAAGACCGAGGTAATACCGACAGGGCCACGCTGCTCAGCACGTTTGTTATGCTGCTCATTGATGCTAAATATCTTGCCTTCGACATTGTCCAAGATATCGCTGACGCTTTGGTCTTTTGGATTGTAGGCCAGCGCTAGCATGTCATTACCGGTGGTAATGAGCTGACGCAGCGTTGAGAGCTCACGTACGCGCTGAGCGTAAGCGGTCAGGTTAAACAATGTTGCCGGACTTTGGCTCAAAATATCGGCTAAGTAGCTGTCACCTCCTGCGCCTTTGAGCAGCTTTTGCGCCTCTAACCAGTCGTGTACCATGACCGTATCATAAGGCTCATTCACGGCTGCAAGGTGAGCAATCGCATCAAAAATATATTGATGTCGCCCCGCATAAAAGTCATCTTTGGTGACGATATCGGCAATCTTATCATACGCCTCTTCGATACTCATCAAAGACGCGAGCAATGCCTTTTCAATATCGATATTGTGCGGCGGTGTCTGATTGAGTAAGTCGTCGGTTTTGTCGTTTTCTGCCATGAGTGCCTAATGAGTCAAAATGGGTATAAAAAAGAGATTGATGAGCGTGCAAAACAGGCACAGTATTTCTCTACGTTAGAAATACCAAAACATGGTTTTAGATTTGCCTGCAAATGCTACAATCAGAAGCGAAAGTTTAACACATTATGTGATTTTTTAGGCTGGGTAAGCAACTAAATCTACAGTGGTTGTTATGCATAAAATAAGAGACCGCATCCATTGTCTAAACGTAACAACTGAAAATATTGACGATAAATATAATAAAATCAAAAGCTTAAATAAAATAAGGCTATTGCTATGACAGAAAAAAAACGTCCATTATTAATCACGACAGGTGAGCCTGCGGGCATTGGAATGGATGTCGTACTGAGTTTGGCGGCAGAGGGCAAGCTGCAAGATTTTGACCGTCCCATCTGGGTGACCGCTGACGCAAACGCGATGCAAGTCCGTGCAAATGAGCTGGTTTCAGCTGGCGTGTTGACAGAAGTGCCTATTTGGCAAACCATTGACAACAAGGCTGATGACTTTGATATGGACGCGGCCGAGCAGATAGCACAGCAGGATATAGATGCTGATAGTGCTTTTATTTTGCTTAACGTCCCTTGCGCAGGACCAGTTACTGGCGGACAAATCAATACTGCTAACTCAGCGATGGTGGCTCAGCAATTAGACATTGCTCATCAGTTAGCAGTAAATGGAACAGTCGCCGCTATCGTCACAGGTCCCTTACAAAAATCAGCGCTGATAGATGCTGGTATCAAGCTGTTAGATGGCACTATGTTTAGCGGTCACACTGAGTTTTTTATGCAGCAAAGTGGCTGTGAGAAAGTCGTCATGATGCTAGCCAATCAAGCGATGAAAGTCGCGCTTGTCACTACCCATTTGCCATTAAAAGACATACCTGCTGCGATTACTGCCGACAATGTACGCCAAACGGTACAAATCGTCATCGATGACATGAGAGAGAAGTTTGGTCTCATGCAGCCTCGTATCTTGGTTTGCGGCCTCAATCCACATGCAGGCGAGGGTGGGCATTTGGGTATGGAGGAGATTGAGATTATCAATCCAGTCTTACGAGAGTTCACCGATGCGGGTATCAATATCTCTGAGGCGATGCCAGCCGATACGTTATTTACGTCCAGACATTTGGCAAACTGTGATGCGGTCATTGCGATGTATCACGATCAAGGGTTGCCCGTACTCAAATCACACGGTTTTGGCGATACTGTTAATTTAACCTTAGGCTTGCCTTATATCCGCACCTCTGTCGATCATGGCACCGCGCTTGATTTGGCAGGGCGTGGCGGCGCAAGTGCGACGAGTTTATACCAAGCCATTGTAATGGCAAATGAGATGGCAGACAGATCCATTGTTAGTGGAACTATTGTATAAGTTGCTGTCTTATCTAGATGTGTTAGGCATTATGGGATAAGTCTAATGTCAGCTATGTCTATTTATAAATTATCAAGCATGACCTGATATAAGTGGTTCCATTATACTGGTATGTTTTAAGTGGCCTATAAATGGGTTTGAAGGGTGAAATAGCTGGTTCCGCTGGGGTATACATTAGGATGACCAATCAGGTGCTTTCGCTGGTTCGACACCCTACATGGGAACTATACTCTCAAATAATAAACTCATGCTAATCAAATAGCTTTTCAACAAACAGTTCATAATTAAAATCACCTTCTCTATCCATAAACTCTGGATTCAAAACGCCTGTATTCGAATATAGGATTGCCCACCAATTCTTATCAGGAGATAGTCTATCAATTTCAGCGCTTACAGCCATGCTAGACTGTATCGGCAAACCTGAAAAATCATTTGTTATTAAATGTGCCAAAAGTTCTTTGATTTTCTGTTTTTCCTGTTCTTCATTTAATTTAGAACCGTTAAATACCTCATCAAAAAACTCGTCGTGCTTTAACTTAAGGTTTCCATCAATCTCATCAACGTAGTCGTTAGTCCAGAAAATTAAATCACTCCAATATCGATATGGAGAAATTCGACTGATTTCATCCAAAACTTTGTCATCTTCTTGCTCACTTAAAGTATTTGATAATAACTTATCAATAAGAATGGTCATTTTTTCTCTAATTTCTTCTTGTTTCATATTATTTTCGTCTCAGAATAATTTAGTCAAAACCATTTAACATAACGTTCGTAACGACTCATACTATCAATTTCATGGTATATAAATTTATACCTAAGGTTAGTATTCCGATGCCTGTATAGCGCACCGATCACTAATGGAATATTTATGGTAAGTACACCATGAAGTACACTGCAACCAATTCAGAGATTTTAAACCTTGATACTCCTAGCCCACAGCCTAGTGTTCAAGTCCTCACTAGGGTACCACCCTTATTCTTATAAAGCTGCATTATGGTAAATGGTTCGGGAGCAAAAAGCTGCCGTGTTGATTGTGCTAGATTGTACATGGTTTATAGATAGAATATCTCAAAAACACGCCCTAATTATGAGCTGTGTTATAATTTGCCATTATAACACCAGCACATTGCTACCATCTCTCATTTATCTTTTATACATTAAGACTCTCTTATGTCCAACTCTACATTTGATGCTCAAGCCATTTCTAACAGTTTACGTACAGCCAAGCACCAACCGCGTAAGCGCTTTGGTCAAAACTTCTTGCATGATACCAGCGTGATTCGCGAAATCGTGGAAAGCATTCGTCTCGAGCGTGATGATAATTTGATTGAGATTGGGCCTGGTATGGGCGCATTGACCGAGCCTCTATTGGCAGAAGTAGATGCGATGACAGTGGTTGAGCTAGATCGCGATTTGGCAGACAGCTTACGCATTCGTATTGGTGCCAATAGCCATCCAAATTTTACGATTATCAAAGATAACGCCATGCATGTGGACTATCGTGAGTTTTACAGCGAGGAGCGCGGTAAGCTGCGTGTCGTCGGGAACTTACCATATAACATCTCAACGCCTATTTTGTTTCATTTGCTGAGCTTTGCCGATGTCATTCAAGACATGCACTTTATGCTACAAAAAGAAGTGGTTGAGCGCATCACAGCCGACGTTGGTAGCAAAACTTATGGTCGTCTGTCTGTCATCATGCAGTATTACTGTGATACAGATTATTTGCTCACAGTGCCTCGTGGGGCTTTTAATCCTCCGCCAAAAGTCACCAGTGCCGTTTTTCGCCTAACGCCGCATATCAACAAACCCGTGGTGGCAGAGGATGAAGCACATTTTGCTATCGTGGTACGTGAAACTTTTAATCATCGTCGCAAAACGCTACGCGCTATCTTCAAAAAATCAACCTTGTTGCCGACGCTGAGTGAGGATGATTTTGCCGCTTGCGGTATCGATCCGCAGGCACGTCCTGAGACGTTGAGCGTTACAGATTTTGTCAATCTAAGTAATCAAACACGCCATATAGACGTTTGATCCAAATAACTCCCAATTATCATATAAAAATCATAGAGGGATTATGAGTTTTCGCCATCAGTATGTCATTGGGGATCTGCAAGGTTGCCATGCCGCCTATCTACAACTGCTACAGACACTAAATTTTGATCCCGCGCAAGACAAATTATGGTTTGCGGGTGATTTGGTGGCGCGTGGCGAGGATTCATTAAATACGTTACGCGATGTCAAATCATTGTGTGAGCAAGGTGCGGCAGCCATTGTGTTAGGCAATCATGATCTTAATTTGATTGCCGTCTGGCGCGGCGCGGCAAAACTCAAGAGCAAAGACAAAACTGCGCCTATTTTTGCTGCTGATGACTGTGAGGAGCTGCTCGAATGGTTACGGCATCAGCCGATATTGGCGTATCCAGATGAGCGTACGGTATTAGTGCATGCAGGTATCCCTCCGCACTGGAGCATTGAGGCAGCAGCAGGCTATGCGCAGCAGCTAGAGGCACAGCTACAAGGAAGTTTAGAGCAGCTTGATGAGCTGTTGCCTAATCTGTATAGTAAAAAAGCGGATAAGTGGCATGATGATATTGCAGGATTTACCAAAATGCGGGCGATTGCTAACTACTTTACGCGTATGCGCCTGTGTAAGCAGGATGGGGCGCTTGAGTTTGATTTTAATGCTGGGCTTGATGAGCCGATGCCAACCGATTTTTTGCCTTGGTTTGAGTGGCAAGTACCGCGCACACGCAAGATACTGTTTGGTCATTGGGCGGCCCTAAAAGGTGAGGTTGACTTGCCATATGCGCGTGCGCTCGATGGTGGCTGCGTGTGGGGCAATTATTTATTGGCTTATCGCTTGAGTGATGGTCAAGTAACAACTTCTAGCGCACAGTGCTCAAGTTTTTAGCGAGGGTTAAAATTGGCTTAATACAACAGGCTGAATAAGAGTTGCATTTAGATGCATCTTAGTAAAACCTACCAATATTGCTCCATATATATGAAAAAATCATCAAATCTAAAATAAATATAATAATAAGAATTTTTGATAAAACTTTAATTGTCTTAACATCATTTTTGTCTGCTTTAGCCCAATTCATCATAATAAGTATGATTAAAAATATAATCAAAATAGGCGCTATGAAAATACTAACTATTAGATCTCTTGCAAAAGTACCAGTTTATTGACTTTCACTGACGGAGTTGCAAGGGCTAGCGATGACTTATGCAAGAATTCTATTGCTAGAGTTGGAAAGAGGTAAGAAGCAATTATAACGAAGCAGTAGGTCATATTGAACCTTGTCATAATAACTAATGCTCCTACTCGTTTGTAGCAGCAGTCTTGCTTATTCTTGAACACGCAATATGGCATGCCGAAGGTCAAGATTTTATTTTTGTTTGGTCACAGATACCGATTGGTTGACCAATTCTATAGATCCGAATGCGGTTAAGGACGCAACGCTGGACGCGTCGGATCCAACACCGATGCGGATCATCGTGTCGGCTCCCTTCAAGATAGACTTCAGCCACGGCATGAAAGTTCTGCGGCGTCACATCGGGCGCGTAAACGCTTTTGATAGCAAAGCGTATGTTGGGCAGGTAATGGCTGTTTTGAAAGTACATAATTCATAAGATAAAGGTAACATGTCATATTAATCCCTTTTAGCTTACTCTCATGACAAATGTTGTGACGATTAAGTCAAAGATCAGCTATCGACCTTGCATAAAACCACCTAAACTACCCAATTAATCAGGCAGCTTTGGTGGTTTTTTAGGTTTTGGCAAAGGTGTTTTGGCATCACCAGTCGACTTATCATCATCAGCATGATTTGACTCATGACCAATACTATCGTTAGTATCGTGATTGATAGTATTGAGCGTCTTGGTGACCTTATCGTATTGGATATCATTGGTATAAGGCTTACTGTTTAGTTCTTCATCTGCTAGTCCATCATCTAGGTCTATAATCTTTTTGGGAGAGTTATGAGGCTGATTGTGATCGCCTGGTGGTTGACTGTCATAATATATGTCCGTATTGGTTTCTGAATTTTGCGCGGTTGCTTGCTTGGATTCGGGCAGTATTCTGACATCGGATAACCGGCGTACCACATAATTACTTGGTACGGCTTTTCCATTTTTTTGTGCGGAGGTATCATCAAATATCATATGACCTTGACTATCAATACGCGCATACTTCATTGGCTTATCACGCGGCCAGAAAAAATCAGAAGGGTGGCTGATGATGTGTCCAAAGACCAGCTTTGTGAGGCGACTCCATTCAAAGAAACGCACTTCTTTGGAGCGTAAGGCGACAAACAATGCCAGCGAAAAGCTGACGATCAGGTTGACCATACCAATAAGTGCCACGCCAAGTATAGAAACTAAAATGAGGCTCCAGCTGATGTCATCGGCAGATATATTGAATAGGCCATGTGCCAAGTTCGCGGAAGCAAAGGCAATATGGCGGATGTCAATTGGCAAACCAAATATATAGCCGATGGTGGCGGTACTCCCTAAAAAGACCCCGAATAAAAAATTACCCATGATGGCGCCTAAGTTGGCTTCTATAAAGCCGCCTAAGCGCTGAAGCCATGATTTAGGCAGGATATATTGTAGTAGCTTATGGCGTTGTATACGCGCACCCACATGGTTGTATACTGCCAAATTGTCATAGTAGCCTGCAATAAGACCTGCTAAAAACAAATATACCCCAGCAATTGCAGCATGGGGAAGAGCCAATGAATGAAACGGATCCAAGTCATGCAGCAGATGACTTGCTTTTTCTGTGCCAATCATTGGCGCGCCTGTATACTGCAACCAAGCAAAAGAAATAATAAGCGCAACAGGAACGGCTAACATGACGTTACCCATGATAGCGATGAATTGCGTACGCAAGATATCAACGACCAACTCTGATAATTTAGTCAACTGATGCGATTTTTTGCCAGAGCCTTCAGAGATGGTGGAAGCGATAGCGGCGGCGGTCATGGCTGGCTGCTTTGTCGCTACTGTGCCTCGAATCACGTGAATGAAAACGAAGCCTAAGCCATAAATCATACTGTTAATAAATGCTCTACCCATCGGCGCGAGTGCCAATTGATAAGCCAGTATTTTTATAGTGGCCATAAAGGCAATGACGAAACCGCCAATAGAGGCCTTTTTGAGCATTTTTTGATAGCCAGCCTTGTCGGTGCTGATATAGTGCTCACCCACGCGACTGGCGTTTTCGGTGACTTTGCGTGACAAGAGTTTTGTGTTGTTATCAATCAAGTGACCAATGCTATAGCGGCGATTGGCAGTGGTAATCAGTGTCTGGATCAACTCAATGACGGCGCGATCTCTTCTTTGATTGTCGTCTGTGACCAGCTCCGTCAAGATACGCATGCGCTGCAAGCTTTGATCTAAGCGCAGCATCATATTGGTCAAGCGAATAGAAATACCTGTTTTGTAGATCCGTTTGCGGATAGTCGCAACGATATCTTCGCATTGCTCAATCATAACCAGCAATGGCGCTGGATCAACGGCTTGCTCTGGGGTGATATCTGTTAAGGTATCGAGCTCATGCGCTTGTCTATACTGATTGACAAAGAGCACCGCTTCTTGGTTTTGGGCAACAAAAGAGGCGGAGTAGTTGAGCATCTGCGGATAAGAATCCATCAAATCAGGATGTAAGCCCAGACCGCTGATGCGATAAGACAAAATAATAATCGCATTCAAAATACTGTTCTTTGCTGTAGCAACCAAGTCTAGGTGTTTTGACTCCACCCGAAGCAGTTGCACAAGCTCATCCCATTTCTGAGTCTCGATATTGGCAAGCCAGCGCTCGTCGGTACGCTTATCAAATAAATAGCCGATCAATTCGACAACTGAATCGTCTTGAGGCAATATTGGCAAAAAGCGGTGACCAATTAACCGCCGTAAGCTGTTGAAAAACCCTTGGTCAGACATGATTCCAGTATCAGTATAAAGCGCGATTTGACGATACTGGATAATCAGTTTTAAAACGAAGCTAGAAAGCCCATCGCCGTATTCTGGATGTTGATGGAGAATATCAATAAGGGTTTGAATGTTTTGGTTGGCTAAAGCAGGTTCTTTGTCGCTGACTCGTAGTTCCTCGATCAAGCGTTTGAGCACCGCAGGATCGGGCACATCACTTAGGGCTGTAATCTGTTGTAATATGCGTTTTAATTCTGACACGTCGCACCCTTTGTTGTGGTTGTTTCAATCGTTTTTATTATTTAACAATGTGCATGATATTGTTAGGAATCATGGCTTTTTATGGCACTTAAGTGACACCTTATCTTGCGCTATTTTAATCGTAACCACGCATGGATAGTGAATTATTTTGTTAGCAGTTATTTTGCCAAAAAAAAGGACAGTCATTGAACTGTCCTTTTTTCATGGTTTTATCGGGTCTTCATGATGAGCATTTAGCTGGCTGGTACATCAAAGTAGTCAAGATCAAAGTTCATCATCGGGTCACTACCAGCTTTGACCATTTGTGCATGAGCATCGATACGTGGCAAGATACGGCCAACGAAGTAATCTGCAAGCTTGGCTTTATTGGTGTAAAAATCGCCTTCTTTACCGTTGGCGGCTTCTACCATCAACGCAAACATGTATGAGTAAGCAAGGTAGCCAAAGGCATGCATATAATCAACCGCACAGCCATTGATTTCGTTTTTGCGTTCGCCAATATTGTTCAGCACCGTTGTAGTGAGCTCTTCAATCGTATCCGCCGCATCCAAAGTGGCTTGTTTGATACCATGATCCGCTTGCATGTTTTTGACGAAATCACGAATCTCACCCAAGAAATGCATGACATATTTGCCGTTATTTTTTGCCACTTTACGGCCTAACAGATCAAGTGCCTGAATACCGTTGGTACCTTCATAAATCTGAGCAATACGCGTATCACGAACGATTTGCTCCATACCCCATTCGCGGATATAGCCATGACCACCGAAGACTTGCTGGCAATCAACGGTTGCTTCTAGCGCTTTATCAGTCAAAAATGCTTTAGCCACTGGCGTCAGTAGGGCAACACGAGCAGCGGCGGCTTTTGCTGATTCAGGATCGGTACTAAATTTTTCTTCGTCTAGGTTTTTGGCGACATACATCGCAAAGCAACGTGAAGCTTCAGTGTTGGCTTTGGCGTTCAATAGCATGCGACGGACATCTGCATGGTGGATGATGGCATCCGCAGGTTTTTCTGGGCTTTGTAATTGCGTATCGCTGCGGCCTTGACCACGGTCGTTGGCATATAGAGCCGCGTTCTGATAAGCAAGTTCAGAACCACCAAGACCTTGTAAGCCCATAGTGACACGCTCATAGTTCATCATGATGAACATTGAGGATAGGCCAGTGTTTTCCTCACCAACCATCCAACCTTTGGCATCATCAAAGTTCATGACGCAAGTGGCAGACGCTTTGATACCCATTTTGTGTTCGATAGAGCCAACAGCTAATGTATTGCGCTCGCCCAAGCTACCATCTTCATTGACCAAGAATTTTGGCACGACAAACAATGAGATGCCTTTTGAGCCTTCTGGGGCATTGGGGGTTTTTGCCAATACCAAATGAATGATATTGTCAGTGAGGTCATGCTCACCACCAGTGATAAAGATTTTGGTACCAGAGATATTGTAGCTACCATCATCGTTAGGCACGGCTTTGGTTTTAATGATACCAAGATCAGTACCTGCATGCGGCTCTGTCAAGCACATGGTGCCCGACCATTCACCGTTATACATTTTTTCTAAGTAAGTTTGCTTTTGTTCTTCAGAGGCAGCCGCATTCAGACACAGCGTTGCACCGACGGTCAGGTTGGGGTATAGGGCAAACGATTGGTTGGCCGTAAAAACCATCTCTTCGGTGAGCATGGTAACCATTTTCGGGAAGCCTTGACCGCCGTATTCAGCGTTACCGCTTAAGCCAACCCAGCCTGATTCAGCATACTGTTTGTACGCGTCTTTAAAGCCTGCTGGCGTAGTAACAACACCGTCACCCTCAAAGGTTGCACCTTCTTCGTCGCCGCTACGGTTGATAGGCAATAGAATATTCTTTGAAAGTTTTGCCATTTCTTCCAAAATCATATCAACCGTTTCCATGTCGACATGAGCTAAGTTTTCGTTATTTTGCCAAAATTGTGGCGCCTTAAATACATCATTCAACATAAAACGCATGTCATTAAGAGGGGCGTTATAAACAGCCATAAACATTCCTTTGGTTTAAATAGATAAAATTGGAGTTGTTAAGATTATCAACTGTTCTCTTGATGTAACCTTAGCGATTCATATTCAAAGTTTAACAAATAAGCTTGTGAGCGGGTGTATTTCTTCGTGAATTGTGCGTGCACCAAAAGTTAGCAGCCACTATTGCAGTCATTGAGTAGGTTTTGGACAGAGCAACTACTTATAAAAAGCACGCGACTGGTTGCTATCAACGATCATAATCAGCACAGTAAGACCCATACCAAAAAAAATCGGCAACACACCGAAGTATGTTGCCGATAAAAATACGATATGAGAGGGATTTGGGGCTAATTAAAAAGCAAACTGGTCCACATCCATGCTCATGTATGGCTCAACGCCTGTGCTGATACGCTGTACATAGGTCGTGGTGCGTGGTAGTAGTTTAGTGAAATAGAACTGAGCCGTTTTGACCTTGGCATCATAGAATGCTTTTTCGCCAGTGCCGTCAGCAATAGCGGTTTGAGCAACCAATGCCATACGCGCCCATAAATAAGCCAAAGTTACATAACCACTAAAGTACATATAATCAACCGCGGCAGCGCCAACAGCGTCTGGGTTTTCAGTGGCTTGCATCCCAATACGTGACGTTAGATCACCCCATTCTTTGACATGTTTGGCAAGCGGGCGGATGAACTGACCCATCTCGTCATTTTCTTTGTTCTCTTCACAGAATGTTTGGATAATTTTGACAAAGTTTGCAAGCAGTTTGCCTTGCGAGCCCAGCACTTTACGTCCAAGAAGATCAAGAGCTTGGATCTCAGTGGTGCCTTCGTATAGGCAAGCAATACGGGTATCACGGACGTTTTGCTCCATGCCCCATTCGCTAACAAAACCATGACCACCGTAAACTTGAACACCGTGATTGGCAGCTTCGAGCCCCGTTTCAGTCAAGAACGCTTTAGCAATTGGTGTCAACAGTGACAGCATTTGATCTGCAAATTTAAGATCATCGCCTTCGCCTTTGGCAACGGTATCGGCAAAGTGTGAGAGGTAATAAACGAGCGCACGACCACCTTCGGCAAAGGCTTTTTCGGTCAACAGCATGTTGCGAACGGCTGGATGAACGATGATTGGGTCAGCAGCTTTCTCTGGCGCTTTGGCACCTGATAGCGCGCGCATCGCTAGGCGATCTTTTGCGTAAGTCAATGAGCCTTGGAACGCATATTCTGCTGCAGTCAAACCTTGAACAGCAGTACCGATACGAGCGACGTTCATAAAGGTAAACATGCACTGTAAACCGCGGTTTTCTGGGCCAATCAAGTAGCCTTTTGCACCATCAAAGTTCATCACGCAAGTCGCTGAAGCTTTGATACCCATTTTGTGCTCAATAGAGCCACAGACGACGTTGTTGTTTTCGCCAAGGCTGTTGTCTTCATTGACCAACACTTTAGGTACGATAAACAGTGAGATGCCTTTGGTGCCAGCAGGCGCGCCTGGTAGACGGGCTAGAACGATATGAATGATGTTGTCGGTGAGGTCGTGCTCGCCTGCTGAGATGAAGATTTTTTGACCGGTGATGCTATAAGTACCGTCATCATTTGGCTCAGCTTTGGTACGGATAATACCCAAGTCAGAACCCGCATGGGCTTCTGTCAAGCACATGGTGCCTGACCATTCGCCGGTGACCATTTTTTCTAGGTAAGTTTGTTTTTGCTCATCAGTGCCATGGTGCTCGATGGTCTGGATAGCGCCATGCGATAGGCCAGGATACATAGAAAATGACCAGTTAGCCGTACCGACCATCTCATTGATGACCGTTGATAGTGAGAACGGCATGTTTTGACCACCAAACTCTTCTTCAGCAGATAAAGCAGGGAAGCCAAGCTCACAGTACTGCTTATAAGCGTCTTTAAAGCCTGTGGGTGTGGTCACAGTACCGTTGTCAAACTGGCAGCCTTCTGCATCGCCGCTTTGGTTCAATGGTGATAGCTCGTTTTCGGCAAAGCTTGCCGCCATCTCAAATAGGCTGTCCATCAACTCACGATCAGCCTCTTGAAATGCAGGCAACGTTTTGTAGTGGCTTTCACTATCGAGTAGCTCATGCATCACGAATTGAATGTCACGTAAGGGCGCTTTGTATTGCATAACTTCCTGTCCTTTTTAGAATGTAGTTGATGATAATCAATAGCGAGCCTATGGTTGCGCTGTCTTATAGCGTCCAAATTTAGCTCTCGTCAATCTGAGCAGCCTAAATAAGTGTATAAAAATAGGTAGTAAAACAGATCAATCAAGTCATCGATTACATAAAATAGTATTAAGAATAATGGTGATCGCCAGAGTCGGTTTGATAAATAGTAAGCTCTGACAAATTCACTATAAAAGATAGGCGTTCATCGGTGATTATACAAGTTTGGTGAAAGCACTGATAAGTCATGAACCTGTCTTGCATCGATTGTGCAATCAACGTTAGGCCTCAATCTGAATCATTAATAACCCTATGAAACATTGATCGATATACAACAGGACAGATCAAAGATTCAGAGTTATATCAGCCAATTTTCATCATAAAAATAACGTTCGCATAAAGAAAAACCGCTTTAGAGGCAAAGGCGCCAATAAGCGGTTTATGATACCCAGAAAACAAGAGCTATTCGGTGGCATACTGTTTGACCAGCATATCAGTGGCCACATCAGCAGGGACAGGTTTGCCAAACCAATAGCCCTGACCAATTTTGCAACCCATATCGAACAACACATCGCGCTGCTGTTCGGTTTCGATACCTTCTGCCACCACATGCATGTCTAGAGCATCTGCCAAGTCTAGAATGGCTTTTACAATGGCATGCTGAGTACGGTCGGTATCAATTTTTGAGATAAAGCTCCTATCAATTTTAATAAAATCAAAGGGGTATTCTTGTAGATAACTCAAAGAGGCGTAACCAGTACCAAAGTCATCTAACGCTAGGCAGACACCTAACTCTTTGAGAGAGGTTAGTTGTTTTCGCACATCATCATGGCGCTGAATCAAAGAGGATTCAGTCACTTCAATATGTAGCTGGCAAGCTACAATATTGTGCTGTGCTAGCAAACCGCTTACCATCGCAAAAAAATCAGGGTGGCTAAATTCGGCCGCATCGGCATTGATACAGATATGCTGACAAAACCCTTGCTTTTGCCATTCAGATAACTGCTTGGCAATCTGATTGGCCATTTGAGCAAACAGCTCAAACGATAGCTTGTGAGTCAAAATAGCATCGATAAAATGTTTTGGTTTTAACAATCCACGAGTCGGGTGTTGCCAGCGCACCAATGCTTCAAAACCTGTGATAATACCCGTATCTAACAAAAATTTTGGTTGATAATATGGTATAAACTGACCTTCTGACGTGGCCACTCTAAGCTCTGACTCTAACTGTAGGCTGCCTGAAGTGGCCTCCTCAATGGTTTTGTCATACCAACGGATATCATCGCCGCCGTGTTGTTTGACATACTGTAGGGCTTTTTCTGCTTTGCTCAACAATCCTGCGACCTGAGCATCATTTTTGGGAAAGTAACTGACGCCTACAGAAATATGGCAGTAGATATTTGCATCTGTGGCCGCGTTTCCATTCATTGTGAAGGGCAGCTCACACATCTGCATGAGCGTATCTAATTGATGACGTACCATATTGCCATCTTGACACTCAAACAATAACGCAAAGTCATCCCCGCCAAAGTGGGAAAAGCAGCGTAAATGCTCTAAATGGAGCTCTTTGATACGTTTCACAAACTTCTGTATTAAAGTGTTTATTCCCTCAGACCCCAGCAAACTTGCCAGATTGCGATAGCGGTCTATATTGAGACGTACAATCACGACTTCTTGATAGGTGTCTAATAAAACGTCACTGGCCTGACTCAAAAACACTTTGCGATTGGGCAATCCAGTGAGTTGATCGTAGTTGAGTAAATGAGCAACCTGCTTTTGATCTTTAACGACGGCAGACATGTCGCGTAGCATACCCACATGATAGACAGCTTGATCGATACAAATTTTACGATAGGTGATTTGGCAATCGATCGTCTCACCATAGCGATTGGCCATGGAAAAATCCAACTCGTAGAAACCTGACTCTCTTAAATTGCTCTTGATGTCTTTTAGGATAAGCTGCTCTTCATCTGATAAAAATTCAGCCGCGTAAATACCGAGTGGACGACCGACCAAAAAGGACTCTTTATAGCCAATCATAAGCTCATAGCTGGCATTGACAGATAGATAGCGTAAATTGCTGTCTAATACAAAAACAGCATCTTCGATCTGCTCACACAGTTGGGCCATGAGTCGCTGTTTAATCGATACTGAAATGGGGTCAAAGTTGCTCATAATAATGTTTCACAAAAAATAAAGGCTTATAAAAAATAAGTACTGTGATTCACTTTACTAAATTAGAACTAAGATCACTTTTGATTCTACACAATATAAAACAAAAGTTCTATTTTATTAATGTGTGCAAACGATAGTAAATATTATTATTGATTACTTACTTGAATGATGTAGAGCGAGTAAGGTGGCTAGAGCAACGACTGGCGCCGTCTCTGTGCGTAATACTCTGTTGCCAATTTGCCAAGGCATAAAACCTACAGATTCTGCTTTTTGACATTCATCGTTACTGAGACCACCTTCAGGACCAATCAATAGTTCAATATAGGGAGACTCTTGCTTGAGAACTGAGGCCAGTTTCTCAGGTTTTGCAGGTTGTCCTGCCGCAGGCACACTCATCTGCATACGTAGATCTGCAGCGCTACGTAGCACTTGATAATAAGTGTCTTGACTGAGTATAGAGACGATAGGGCTGACCATTGTTGCTGTATTCAAAGAATCAGAATGGTTTAGCCATTCATTGATAGATAATGGGGTAAGTATCAGAGGTGGGCGATTCAGGCCGCATTGCTCGCATGCTGCTATAGCGACTTGTTGCCAGTGAGCCAGTTTTTTCTCGATTTGTGCAGGTTTTAGGTTGACCTCACCATGATGACTACTAAGCAGTTGAATAGCCGTGACACCAAGCTCTGTTGCTTTTTGTACCGCATAATCCATCCGCTCGCCACGGCTCATTACTAAACCAATTTTGCTAATAATAGGTGAGCTGCGATCATCATCTAAGTGAGACAATAGAGTAGCAGTGGCCTTTTTTTTGCTAATGGTTTGTAGCTCTACCTGATACTCACCGCCAAATCCATCAAACAAAATACCTTGGTCACCGACATTGGCGCGCAGTACCCGGCACCAGTGATGGACGACGCTGTCTGGTAACTCAACGTGGCTCCCTAGAGGTAGGTCACCCAGCTTAGGTAAAGGCATAGCATCAGTATTGTCGTTATTAATGGCATAAAAAAAACGTCGCACTTGGTCTTATTCCTATTATTTGATTGTGAGCGATTATTATTGACCCAATAGAATATCACTTGATGCTACGAAAGGCACTCCCTTTATGATAATTACTGCTAGATAACAGCGCTCAACGGATAAACGACATTATCATATAGTAAGAAAAATTTAAGAAATACATTAAGATGAAATGTGTTTTTTGATACATGAATGTCCAGTAGATAAAATTTTCCAATAAAAAAACTGGCACTCCGAAGAGCGCCAGTTAGTTATAAATTCATTATATACTTGCTTAATTATCAAGATTATCAAGTATTAAACAGTAAGTCCTAATGCTTCAACCAAGCGTTTATTTGGCTCAACTTTGTTCATGCTATAAAAATGCATGGCTGGCACGCCTTCGCTCATTAAGCGCTCACATAAGCGATACACCACATCAAAACCAAACTCGCGAATAGATTTGCTGTCATCGCCAAAATCTGCCAATCGCTTGCGCACATAACGCGGAATATCAGCGCCGCAGCTATCAGCAAAGCGTATCAGGTTACTAGAGTTGGTGATCGGCATGATGCCAGCTACCAATGGTTGGGCAATGGTATCGATACCGCGTTTCTCTAACGTGTCACGCAAATACAGATAGCTGTCTGCATTATAAAAGAACTGCGTAATTGATGCATTGGCACCAGCGCGGTACTTATTCACCAAGTTGTCAACATCAAACTCAAAGCTACGCGCTTGTGGATGCATCTCAGGATAGGCCGCCACTTCGATATGGAAGTGATCGCCTGAGTGCTCACGAATGAACTTGACCAAATCTACTGCAAATGGCAGCTCACCCATACCCACCTGACCGGATGGCAAATCGCCACGTAGTGCGACAAGACGTCTGATGCCTAAGCTTTTATAAAACTCAAGTAACTCAGCGATTTGTGCTTTGTCATCGCCGATACAAGACAAGACATATGCGGCGCAATTTCAGTCTCACTGCGCGCGCTTAGTGCTTGTACGATGTCTAAGGTACGGCTACGAGTCGACCCGCCCGCACCGTAGGTCACCGAAAAATACGCTGGTGACAACTTATTTAGCTCATCATAAGTGCCAAGAAGCTTTTCGTGACCTTGCTCGGTTTTTGCAGGAAAGAACTCAAAGGAGAAAGCAGGCTTACTCACAGTCAGGCTCCTTTTAGTATTTATAAGTGTCAGGTTTGAATGGACCTTCGACAGGCACACCCAAATATTCAGCTTGCTTTTGGGTCAGCTTGGTTAGTGTACCGTTAAAGCCTGCAACCATCGCAGCGGCCACTTCTTCGTCTAACTTCTTAGGCAATACTTTTACATATAAGTTATCAAAGCGCTCATTAGTCGGCAGATCAGCGAACTTCTCTTCGAACAGATACATTTGAGCCAATACTTGGTTGGCAAATGAGCCGTCCATGACGCGTGATGGGTGACCAGTAGCATTACCTAAGTTCACTAGACGACCTTCAGCAAGCAAGATCAAATAATCGTTTTCATCATCTGAGCGGAAAATTTGATGAACTTGTGGTTTGATCTCAACCCAGCGCCAGTTATCACGCATAAACTGAGTATCAATCTCGGTATCAAAGTGACCGATGTTACATACAACCGCACCAGGCTTAAGGGCCGCTAGCATATGACGGTCACAAACGTGATAGTTACCAGTCGTGGTGACAATCAAGTCTGTGTCTTCAAGCAATCGTTTGTTGATGCTGTCTGCACCGCCAGTGTTGTCACCGTCGATGTATGGTGATAATACTTCAAAGCCGTCCATACATGCCTGCATGGCACAGATAGGATCCACTTCTGACACACGGACAATCATGCCTTCTTGGCGTAAGCTTTGTGTAGAGCCTTTACCTACATCGCCGTAACCGATAACCAAAGCGCGGCGACCAGCAAGGAACATATCGGTAGCGCGTTTGATAGCATCGTTTAAGCTATGACGGCAGCCGTATTTGTTGTCATTTTTTGATTTGGTCACCGCGTCGTTGACGTTGATAGCCGGTACTTTTAGCGTGCCTTTGCCTAGCATTTCGATCAAACGATGCACACCTGTGGTGGTCTCTTCTGAGATACCATGGATGCTATCGAGCATCTGTGGATATTCATTGTGAATCAACGCAGTAAGGTCGCCGCCATCATCTAAGATCAAGTTGGCTTCCCAAAGCTCGCCTGATGCTTCGCCGCCGACATGTACTTGCTGACGGAGGCACCACTCGTACTCTTCTTCAGTTTCGCCCTTCCAAGCAAACACAGGAATGCCAGCCGCCGCGATTGCTGCCGCTGCGTGGTCTTGGGTCGAAAAAATATTACATGAGGTCCAGCGTACTTCTGCACCTAGCGCAACGAGTGTTTCGATAAGCACTGCGGTCTGAATGGTCATATGAATACAGCCGGCGATTTTGGCACCTTTGAGTGGCTGCTCGTCTTGATAGCGACGACGTAGACCCATCAATGCAGGCATTTCAGCTTCGGCAAGGGTGATTTCACGGCGGCCATAGTCAGCCAGACTGATGTCAGCGACTTTATAGTCAGTAAAGGAAGGGTCGATGGTATGGGCAGATGGGGTGGTAGACACTGCGTCCATAATATGCTCCTATCAGTGGTCAATGATTGATAAAAAGAATAAAAACGCAGGTGCCGTTATTTGCGCTGTTAATAAGCAAAAAATGCTGCAAACAGTTAACCGAGCCTAACATAATGCTTGATGTGCCTAGCGATAAAGCCTAGATGCAGTGATCGATGATTATGGCGCAACACCTCTCGGAGGTCGTTATTGTAATAGATGCGATGCAGCTTGTCACCTTTTGCTTGATATAAATAGTAAGCGTTTGGAGTATTTACTCATACAAAAAAAGGCCATCGATTGATGACCTTAATTTATTTTGATAACGACAGGATTTTTATACTGCTAGACAGGCTTAGAACCAGTTATAGGTTAAAGACGTGAAGAAGTTAGTGCCGTCGGTGTTATAACCAGGTAAGGTAATATACTTCTTATTAGTAACATTATTAAGACGCGCGGTCATAGTTAGGTTATTGGTTAACTGATAGTTGCCACTAATATTCAACAAACCATAGCTGTCAACGAGTTGTGCATCAGTATTATCAGTGCCACTGTAGTAATCATCTACATACTGATATTCAGCACGAATATCTAAGCTTGGTAAACGATATCCCATGTAGACTAGGCCTTTATGCTCAGGACGAATAGCAAGAAAGTTACCATCATTGGCTTTACCGCTATCATCTTTAGCTTGCTGATAGTCATAACTACCTCCAAGCAGATAATTATTGATAACCCAATCTGAAGTTAATGAAACCCCTTTAGTTTTTGTTTGTTCAATGTTTTCATAACTACCACCAATATATTTTCCATCACTATCGTATAGCGCATTAAAGTTAATTAAATCATCAACTTTGTTATGATAACCTGTCAAGCGTGTGGATTGTAGCAATGTCTCATATTCGATGAAAGCTTCATAGTTATCACTAGTTTCAGCATTTAGTCTAGGATTTCCGGAGCCTGGATAATATAATTCGTTAAAATCAGGAGCGCGGAAGCCTTTAGCGTAGTTAGCACCAATACGTAAGCTCGGGTTGAAATGATAAGCACCACCTAAATTATAAGTGGTTTGGTCGCCATGCTGCGAGTTATCATCGAAGCGTATATTGGCTTGAGCATCAAACTGATTATTAGCTAGCAGATAGCCTAAGAACGCACTTTTTACATCACGGTCTTCAATATTATATCCAGAAGCTGTAGTGTCTAAACTTTGGTCTAGGTATTCTAAACCATAAATAGCTTGTCCAACGGGTAGTCTATGCTTACCAATTAAGTTAATTTGATCTTGTTTGGTATCGAATATATCGCCAAACTTGTTATCCAGTTTATCAATAGAATGACCGTATTGTAATTTCACTGATGAGCCAGGCAAGTAACGCCAATCAACAAAGGCTTGAGCAGCTCCATTTTCTTGGTCAGAATAATCGTCTCGTGTCGCTCCATTATCAAACTCAGTCGTTGACTTACTATACAACCCGCTAGCACCTACAGACCACTGCTCATTGATACGTTGGTTTAAGGCAATGCTAAAGTTATCGCTCTCAAAGCCATCATCGTCAGGATTGTACCCAAAATTATTAGGTAGCGTTACGTTGATACCATCGGTTTCATTGTGGCTAGCAGATAAACTGACTGAAGTGCCTTTACCATTAGTAAACTGAGCGCTAGCGCCGTATAGATATTCATCGTTTGAGCCTATGCCTGTGGTTACTGAGAACTGACTACGCTCAACGTTGCTGCCTTTAGTAAAAACTTGAATCACGCCACCCATTGCATCAGCGCCATAAATACTAGAACCAGAAGCCCCATAGACGACTTCTATACGCTCAATTTGATCAGCAGGGAGTAGGCTTAGAGTTGCTCCACCTGCACTTAATGAGCTATACCGTATACCATCAATCAATACCAAGATTTGCTTGTTGTCGTAACCTCTCATATAAAAATTTGATACCGTACCAGGTCCCCCGTTAGTGTAATAGCTGACACCAGGTTGGCGTTTTAATACATCAAGTGCACTTTGACCTTGATAACGCTGCAGCTCTTCGCTATCAATGACGCGAGTTTGCGCGACCACATTGCTTGTTTTAGTGGGTGTACGCGTCGCTGTCACGACAATTTTATCAAGCTCAACCTGTGGCATCTCACCGTTATCAATGCTGGTTGTCTCAGGGGTCACTGCCATCGCGGTGTTGGCGGCAAGCAGACCAAGCGCGCTTAAAATACTTAGGCGAAGATAGGTACGTGAAGATAAACGTGATAAAAACATGGTCGATTCCAAAGTAATCAAATTAAAAAATGCAGACATAAGAAATAACTATTAAGACGTAAAAGGTGTCAAAAATTACAAAAAACAGTATATAAGCAAAACTGCGCTCATTATCTACAAAAGTTCCGCCTTTATAAACCACTTTAACCTAATGTTTCTTCACGGTAGGATGAATATAATTCATGATGAGATGCTATGTGGGGCAGTGATTAGTATTGCATAGGTTAAGTATAGAGGAAAGACCATCATTATCACTCTCTAAGCTAATAATAACAAGGGTTAGACAAAATTGGGTCGAATAGTTATGCAGAACTAGGGAATGATAAAAAATGAGGTTTAATGATATAAAATAGGCGTTTAATTGTGCATAAGTGATAATAATGTGATGAGCGTTTAAACGGTATTTAAAGAGCGGTTAAGAAGTGATGAGGGCAGCCTGTGATGGGTTGCCCTTTTTTGTGGGTGATGGTTAGGCGTTTAGCTGGGATTGGTAGGCGGTGTGGAGTCTCTTTAGTCGGCTGACGGTAGCGGCTGACCAGTTGTGCTGCTTGGCAATGCTATCGAGACAGTCATCCCAGCCAACCACAATGCCATAAAGTCAAGCGTCACGGTGGTTTAGGCTATAGTCCTTTGAGCCTAGGCAGATGGTGTCACGGACTGATTGCAAGGGGTTTTCAGGTTCTGTTGTCATGGTGTGCGCTCCTGTATGTCCGCCCAGTATAGCACTGCTAGTCAGGCAGGTCATAGCTTGCATGGATGACTTGACCGCAGATTTGGATGTTGTTTGCTGCCATGTCGTCCTTGGTGATGTCGAGTGGGTCGTAGAGCTTGTTGTCGCTGATAAGCCTGAGACCGCCGCCTATGAGCCACTGGGTACGCTTGACGTAGTGCCTGTCGTCGATGCGGATGACGTAGACCTTGCCGTCCAGCGCCTGATTGCGGGTCTGGTCGATGATGACGGCTGCGCCCTCTGGGATGGTGGGTGTCATGGAGTCGCCTCTGGTAAACAGCGCTGCGAGGGCGTCGGCTTGTAGCCCTCTGGCTGTGATCCAGCGCTGTCTAAATGCTAGATGCTTGTGTGGCTCGGCGTCTGTAAAGCATACGCTGCCATGCCCTGCACTGACTTCGATGTCATAGGCTGGGATGTAAACGTAGTCGTCGCTGGTAGTGTCTGAGTCAGCGCTATCAGGGGGCTGCGGTGTGCTGACATGGCTAGGCGATGGCGATACTTCTCCAAATATCAAGTATTGAGAGCTAACACAGTATAGCTCTGCCAGCTTTCCGATGGTTTCGATGGACGCTTCTCTGGTGCCTGTCTCCCATTGCTGCAATGTTGTCGTGCCTATGCCTACTTCCGCTGCAACACGGTTTCTGGAATACGCACAGTCTTCCCTGGCATTCTTTAAGCGATTTCCGATTTCTTGTCTATTCATCAGCTAGAATCCATTATTGATGCTTTACAGTTAATAAACCGTAAAGAGTAAAAAATATTTAGATTTTATTTTCCTTTTTACAGTTAAATAAACCCCTTTTATATCAATACGTTACCTTTAATCGGATGCTTTGCAGCTATTTTTTAACTGTAAAGTGTCTTTTTACTGTTTACAGCTAAACACTTTACGGTTAGAATGAATACATTCAATAAGCAAAAGGAGTAATTGAATGTATTCTTTTCAAAGTCAAAAAAAGATGCCAGAAGACTGGCATCAAGCCGACATTATAGCGGCTATTAAAAAAGCAGGGACGAATATGTCAAGGCTATCAGAGGCAAGCGGTTATTCGCGTAACAGTTTGCGTAATGCTTTGTATCGTCCTTATCCAAAGGCTGAACGTATCATCGCAGGCGCTATTGGCGTAGAGGCAAGCGATATCTGGCCAAGCCGTTATTCTTAAGCAATCAATTTTTAACAGGATAAAGGTTATGAAAGTTAAAAAGTGGTTGAATGCGCAAGAATTAGCCGACTATCGGTTAAAGAGTTTACCATCAACAAAAGCTGGTGTCATCTATCGAGCAAAAAAAGATGACTGGTCTAACCGTAAACGGTCAGGACGTGGTGGTGGTGTTGAATACGCTTTTGACAGTCTGCCCGCTGAGGTGCAAGCCGAAATCAAGGCGAAAGCCTACAAAGTACTTGTACCCAAGCAGTCTGCTGATGCGGCACGGCAAGTTGCGACTATTGCTAATCGTGATCTGCAAGCGCTTGACGATGCTCAGCGTGCTACTGCTGATGCGCGCATTCAGATGACTTTATTAGTCGGTCAGTATGAGGCGGCTCTGGGTAGTCGTAACAAGGCGCTGGATGCGGTGGTCGCTATGAGCCGTGATGCGGCGCTGCCAGTCGATGACCATGCTGACTATAACGCGATATGTGCTAAGGCGCGAGCGAGCGCACGCGGCAAGGTGGGTATCGGTAAGCGTGCACTGCATGACTGGTGTATCGCTGCGGATAAATGCAACACACCAACAGAGCGCCTTGCTGCACTGGCACCGCAAAAGCAGGGTCAGCCAAAAATCGCACCAACGCAGATGGAGTGGCTGCCAGACTATATGGCGGTGTTTCGCAATACCAATGGCGTGGGGATGGCTGAGGCTTATCGGACGTTTGAAAAAGCCTACGCTGCCAAGCATGGCGCAGATGCTGTGCCCCACTATGATGCGGTGCGCCGCGCACTGGATAAGATGCCTAAGTTCCTCCGTGAGGCGGGTCGTCTGACTGGGGCGAAGATGAAAGCGCTTAAGACGTATCAAAAGCGGGACTGGTCTGGGCTTATGAATAACGATGTGTGGACGGGCGATGGTCACAGTCTGAAGATGAAGGTGGCGCACCCTGAGCATGGGCAGCCGTTCACCCCTGAGCTGACGCTCATCATGGACACGGCAAGCCGCTATATCGTGGGCTGGTCGCTGGCTTATGCGGAGAACAATATCGCGGTGGGCGATGCGCTGCGCCACGCGATGGTCAATCATGGCATCCCTGCTATCTACTACTCAGATAACGGCGGTGGTCAGAAAAATAAGGTGTTTGATACGGATGTAAACGGTGTGTTTGCACGGCTCGGTGTCCATCACGAGACAGGCATCCCCGGCAATCCGCAGGGGCGCGGCATCATTGAGCGTGTCATGAAAACACTTGCGCAGCCTATCGCGCGTCAGTTTGAGACTTATCACGGCCCTAATGTGGACAGTGACAGCTTGCGCAAAATCAGTACCGCGACGACCAGCCTTGCTAAGGCAGAGGCGGAAGGCCGCAGCGAGCTGACACCAAAACAGAAATGGGCCAAGGGTAAGCTGCCAAGCTGGAACCAGCTGCTGGATGTGATCGAGGCTGCTGTGCATTGGTACAACACTGAGCACAAGCATACTGCCATCGGTAATGTGACACCGCTGCAAATGCGCCAGCACATCATGAAGCAGATGGACGCGGCCGACATCATACCGCTGACCGAGGTTGAGGCGCGGGATATGTTTCGCCCTGCGGTCACTCGTGTGGTACAGCGTGCGTGGATCACTGTCTATAACAATGAGTATTGGCACAAGGCGCTGGAGGTATGGGACGGCCAGTCTGTCGTAGCGTATCTCGATCAGCATGACGCCAGTAGCATCATCGTGCGTGATACAGATGGTGGTTATATCTGTGATGCGATACTCGATGGTAATAAAAAGGCGGCGTTTAGTGAAACGGTCGTCGAACGAAGTCGCCGCCAGCGTGCTGAGCGTAGGCTGAAAAAACTGGATGAAGAGCGCGTGAAGGCTGAGGCTGAGCTGCGGCCAACACTAGAGCATGAAAAAGCGCAGACATTGCATGAGCTGATGCAAGCTGCGCCCGTCGCGCCCAAAGCCAAGCAGGAATATGCAATGTTCCTGAGTGATTTGGATTTGGATGAAACTAAAAAGTCAAATGGAGCTAAATAAATGAGCATTCAACTTTTAAAAGAGCATATCGAAAACACGGGTTTGAGTCAAGCCAAGGCCGCTGCGCAGCTGGGCTACTCTGCCACTGCGATCAATCAGTATTTAAAAGGCGCGTATAAAGGCGACGTGGCTGCTATCGATAAGGCTGTCGCTGAGCTGGCAGAGCGCTATCGCAGCAAGCAAAAGGATGTGGCGGCGGACTTTGTGCCCACGCCTACTGCCAATCGCATCTTGGAAATCTGCGGTCTGGCGCATGACATGAGTGATATCTATCTGGTCATCGGTGAGGCGGGACTGGGTAAGACAATGGCGCTTAAAGAGTATGCGGCACGTAAGTCTAATGTAGTGATGATGGAGGTTGATCCGACGTTTACCGCCAAGGTGATGCTACAAGAACTGTGCGCCCTGCTGGGTATTACGCCTGCGAAAAACAGTCACGCGATGATGACCGCTGTGATCGATAAGCTCAAAGGCTCTGACCGCTTACTGATCGTCGATGAAGCGGAGCTGCTGAGCTATAAGCCGCTTGAGATACTGCGCCGCATTCATGATAAGACGGGCTGCGCTATCGTGCTCGCGGGTATGCCTCGCCTACGTGCCAACCTGCGCGGTGCGCGCGGTGAGTATAAGCAGCTGTTTAGCCGTGTGGGTCTGGCGCTGGATATCAAGACGCGTCTGCCTGCTGGTGATATCAATATGTTTTGTGAGTCGGCGCTGGGAACTGATGCGTTTAACCAGCGGCTGTATGAGGTGAGCAAAGGCAATGCGCGCCGTCTGAACAAGCTGCTGCGCGGGGTACGCCGTATCGCGGTGATAAATGACACGGATGTCAACGAGGCGATCATTGAGCGCTTTGCTGAGATGTTGATTGATTAATAAGGAGATTGAGATGTCTATTAAAGTGAAAAATGCGCGTGTGGTTTATGACGTGGATTGCCCTGTCTGTCCTGTCACTCTCATCTACCAAAGCACTGCCACAGTGCGAGGCATGAAAAGTGAGCACCTAAGTATTGGTCACTGTACAAACTGCGGAACACGCGTATCTATCGACTATGACAAGTCAACAAACATGGTCGTCGCCACGGTTAAGGAGCTAAAAGATGTCAAATAAAAGAGCAAAAGTAAGCACCGCTAAGATGGCGCTGATGGCGAAAGTCCATATCGGCAAAAAAGAGCTGGGCTTGGATGATGCGACTTACCGCGATGTGCTGGAGCGTGTGACTGGTAAGCGTAGCTGTAAAAAAATGCTGATTGGTGAGCTGGAAGCGGTTATCAAAGACATGGAGTCACGCGGCTTTACCCCAAAAGCTGCACCAAATCACGGCAAAAAGCCGTCAGTGGTCGGAAAGCGGCAGCCATTGATGGACAAAATTGAGGCGATGCTGGCGGATATGGGGCTGCACTGGAACTACGCTCACGGTATGGCTGAGAGTATGTTTGGCATCAAGCGGCTGCAATGGCTCAATGACTCGCAACTGTACAAGCTGACGCAAGCGCTGAGCGTGCATCAGCAGCGAAAAAAGTAACACTAAGCAAAAAATGAACGCAAATGAACGCAAATAAACATAGATGGAGCCGTCAATGAGCCACACGCCGCTAGATATCGATGCATTGGTCAATGAATTGCAGCCTGCGCTACTGCCCGATGTCGTCAATGATATCGCTGAGCTGATCGGCTATGAAACCACACTTAAGCTCGTAGAGGCGTTTGGCGGTGTGGACTTTGCTATCCCGACAGGTGCTATCGACTCAAACGCCCTGCGCAAACTGGTCGATACCATCGGCAGCGCTGCTACCCAAAAGCTGACGAAGGTCTATGGTGGCGATGATGTCTATATCCCGCGCTGCCATGCGGCGCTGATACAGCTACGCAATCAGGAGTTTTGTCAGCAGGTGCTGACGATGGTCGCTGGTGGCTCGACACAGACGGCAGCCATCCACCACTGTATGAAGCAGTATGGGTTTAGCGAACGCTGGGCTTACAAAGTGCTACGCGCTGAGAGCAAGCGAGCTGATACGCAACTGAGTTTGTTTGATAACTGATTTGCGGTTTTGATGTAACTAACAACTGATTAATAACTGATTAAATGGTGATGATAATGACGACAATAATGGATAAGACCCGTGCAAAACCTGACCATCATGTACCGATTTTGCCAACGCGAGAGGAGTATCGTCACGGTATGCAAAAATTACGTGAGACTATCGACTGCCCTGTACTGAGTGCTGACGAGCAAGCGCTGGCCGACGAGCTACGCGGCTATGACTGGTCAGCCGAGGCGACTGATAGCTCTAAAACCAGCGCTGACCGCAACAGACAGAGCGTCGATGATTATCTCAAACAGCAATATCAGCAAAATATGCTCGCTCGCTATCCTGAGTTTGAGCGTCGTACGGATACCGATATCCAAGCGCTCAAGTTGGCAGTCGATCAGATGTATGTGTTTAACGTCATCGTCTGTATGGCTCTGCTGCTCGGCGCTACGTGCGCGGTCTTTGTGTGGATTGTATAAGGAGATAGCTATGAAAACACGTTGTCATAACTGCGGTGCTAGCGCATCGCTCGATATGCTAGTCAGTACCAACGCCGCTGGCCGTGCGTTTGCCGCTGCATTCAATGTGCCTGCGCCGCTTGCGCCGCTGATGCTCAAATATCTGGGGTTGTTTCGCCCGCCTGAGCGCGAGCTGGCGTTTGGTCGTGCGACGACGCTACTGTCTGAGCTGACGCCCTTTATCAATAATGGCAAGCTGACGTTTGATCGTCAGACGACTGATGCCCCTGTGGCCGCGTGGGCGTGGGGTATCAATCAAGTGCTGGCGGCGCGTGATAGCGGCTCGCTTAAGACGCCGATGACCACGCATAACTATCTGTACCGTATCGTCCAAGGCTATGACCATCGCAAGCACTCAACTGAGGGCGATGAGGCGGCCAAGGCATGGTCTGGCAGTGCGACAAGTAATGCGACAGTGATGCTGAATGGCCTGCGCAAGCCTGTGCTGACCGGTAAAACCCAGCGCGAGACGTGGGATATTGTGATGCAGGCGCAGATGCCTGGTGAGTCTGCTGATGAAACGTATGAGCGGATTAAGGAGAAGTATTGATGTCTAGACTAACTAGCGCCGTCGCTATACTCAATGAGCTGCGCTGCGCCCCTGCGACGATCCAAGACATCGCGGATGAGCTGGATATGCTGGAGGATACGGCGGGATCGACGCTCAGACAACTGTATAAAAGTGGCCGTGTGGTGCGCCGTCGGTTTTATAGCCAGTACACCGATCACCCACGCTGGATGTATATGCTGCCTGAGCACGCCCCCGCGCTAAACGAAAATCAATCAAACCAAAAAGGAAAGTAATCATGTCAACACAACGTTATAAAGCAGACACTGTGGGTATCCAGCAAATGATAGAAGATATCGGCTATGAGCTGTTTGCGCGTACAGTAAATAGGTTGTCGTCTGATATCCCTGCGGAGCTGGCGCTGTCCGCCAAAGAGTTTTTAGACGCGCAACCATCAGATAAGCAGGATGCACTACGTATGCCCGTCAATGAACTAGCCGCAGAAATTGCTCGTCAAATTACAGACCAAATGTCAGACAAACAAAAGGAAACTAACGATGAATAATCAAACCCCAAACGCCACCGCCCCTGTCGCCACCAGTGCGGCAACAAATGAGCAAGCCACTGCCGCCGCGCCTGTCGTGCCTGACGGCTATATGATGAACGCCAAAGGCCATCTGATCCCTGTCGATAAAGTTAAGCCCGTCGATAAGCTGCGTGATGAGCAAGTACGCATGATGATGCGTCATGCCAAAGCGCTAAATGAAGACATGAAGCGCAAAAAGATCATGCTGTTTGCCGCTTTTAATGACTTTATCACCCTCTCTGCTCAAGAGTACGACGTGCAAATCGGCGGCAAAAAAGGCAATACGACGCTGCTGAGCTATGATGGCAAGTTTAAAATCCAATTGGCCGTCAGTGAGAACATCGTGTTTGATGAGCGTCTGCAAGTCGCCAAGTCGCTGATTGATGAGTGTCTGACTGAGTGGACGCAAGGCAGTAATGACAATATCAAGGCGTTGATTAATCAGGCGTTTCAGGTCGATAAAGAGGGTAAAATCTCGACGCATCGTGTACTGAGTCTGCGTTCACTCGATATCAATGATGATAAGTGGCTGCGCGCGATGGAGGCTATCAGTGATGCGGTGCAAGTGACCGATACCAAAGAGTATATCCGATTTTATGAGCGTGACGATGAGACAGGCGCGTATCGGCAGATCGCCCTTGATTTTAGTAATTGTTAGGGGACGTTATGGAATATATCAATAAAGACTGGATGGTGATAGCAGGCTTTGCGCTATCGGTTATAAGCGTTTTACTTATACACTTTTTAGGAGCTAACCCAAAAACACACAAGTTTGTTGCAGTAGCAATGGTCGCTGCGCTCGCTTTAATGTTTATCGGGAGTTGGTCATGAGTATCAAAACCGTTATTTTTGCGCCAAATCCAGCAGGTATCACGGCGCTAGATATCGATACCGAAAAGTGGGTGATTAAAAGCACCTGCGCCCATTTAACAGGGCTGTATAACCGAGCGTGTCGCTTGAGTAAAGGTGGCAAGCGCTTGGAGTATCGTCAAGGCGAGCGTTATCAGGAAGTGCCTGCTGATATTAAATCTATTGTTTAGCCCCAAACGGTGGGTTGCGCAGTCGCTAATCCACTCTATAGAAACTTAATCTTAAACTAAGGATAATATTATGAATAAGCAAGAATTAATCAACGCCATCGCTGCTGACACAGGCATGACTAAAACCGCTGTTAAGATCATGCTACAGTCGTTTGAGTTTCGCGTGACTGAGGCGCTGGCCAATGGCAATGAGGTTAAAATGATCGGCTTTGGGACGTTTAAGGCGCGTCCACAGCCTGCCCGTATCGGCCGCAATCCTGCTACAGGTGGAGAAGTAGAAGTCCCAGCCAAAAAGCGGGTGAGCTTTATCGCTGGTAAAGGGTTAAAAGAGGCGGTTAATTTATAAGTTAACTGATATTTAAACCCCATTTAAACGACTGATAAAAAGACTCGCATAACGCGGGTCTTTTTTTGTGCTTGTCCAAACACTCGCCGCAATACCTGAACCCCATCATCTAACCGCTTTGCTCATCGCTACGCATAATAGACATAAATCAATTATGGATATGAGTGTGTTATGTCTGAGCAAAACATGGTCAGCGATCGTACGCAGTTTTTTGACTGGCTACGCTCTCAGCAATCATCCAAATCACTGACGCAAGACAATGTCGATGCCGCTCATGTGTTGCTGCGTCAGTTTCAAACTGCTGAGCTGCAAGACTTGCTTATCCGCATAGGGCTTGCCAAGCCTGCTGTGCTGCTTACCCCGCATAAAAAACCGCCAAAAGCCACCCGCGCCGACATCATAGCCGCTGCTAAGCGTATCGATGTAGAGCCTGCTGCTATCAAGGCGCTCAATGATGTCGAGTCGCCAAAGGGTGGGTTTTATGCTGATGGGTCGCCCGTCATCTTATTTGAGCGCCATAAATATTATCAGGCATTGACCGCGCGCAGATGGTACACCAAGCGCGATGAGATGGTCGGTAAATATCCTGATATCTGCAATTCAAGCAGTGGTGCATATAACGTCCGCCCTCAATACGAAAAGCTAGAGATTGCCGCCACGCTCAATTGGGACGCCGCGCATGAAGCGTGTAGCTGGGGATTTGGGCAGGTGATGGGATTTAACTGGCAGATGCTGGGTTATGAGTCTATCCGCGAATTTGTGACGCTGATGTATGAGTCCGAAGGGGCGCAGCTGGACGCGGTATGTCGCTATATTAAGGCGACTGGGCTGGATAAGGTGCTACGTCGCAAAAACTGGGCTGCATTTGCGCGCGGTTATAACGGCAAGGACTATCAGCGCAATGACTACGACAATAAGCTTGCAAGCGCTTATGCTCGCGCAAAAAGTGAGGGCTGGTAATGACGTATTTGTTATTAGTAGCAAAATACTGGCGTGAGCTGACCATCGGCGCGCTGTTATCAGTGTCTGTCAGCGCTATCAGTACGTGCAGCAATATACGCGATGGCGCAAAGAACATGCAAACTGAGCACACGCTTGAGCTGACGACATTACGCGCTGACTATGAGGCCCGCGCGCGCAAACTGGAGCAAGAGCAATATGACCAGACCATCACTGCTATCAATGCGGCAACCGCTCGCGCCAAAGCCGATGCTGCTAATGCTGCTCGTGCTAACGCTACTAATGAGCGGCTGTCACAGACTATCGACCGACTCGCCGCCAATGCCGCTACAGACGCCGACTATCGAGTTGAGTACGCCGCTACCACAGGTGAGCTACTCAAAGAGTGTAGCGGATCAATTACAAAACTGGCAGCAGCGGCTGACGGGCACGTCAACGACATCAAGCTGCTACAAGACGCAAGACGCGGAGTGCAATGATGCAAAAAAATAAAGTTAAGGTGGTCTCGAACTGGCGAGATGGCTGGCGCTGGTTTAGTACGTGGGCGATGCTACTCATCGTCTATCTGACATTAAACCCGCTACCGCCGGAGGTGATGGCATTGCTGCCGCCTGAGCTGCAACAAAAGATGATAGCAGTCGTGGCGATGGCTGGGTTTGTGCTGCGGTTTATTAGTCAGTCTAAGGATCATTATCATGACTGATATTAGAGAGTTATCAAGCCGCCAAGTACAGCGCATGTTAGATGATACGTATCGCCAAGCTTATACCGCCCCTGCTAATAGCATCTATGACTGCGTGGAGTGTGATAAACCCATCGGTATCCAGCGCAAAGCTGCTGTGCCGTGGGCGACGCGCTGCGTTGACTGCCAGTCACACTATGAGCGCAAGCGCTAAGGGGGTGGTATGTCTGATGCGCTGATTATGTTTGGTATTAGCTCGGTATTTACCGTCGTCACGGCGATATTTTGGCGCTGGGTGACGGCGCTGAGTAATGCACGGGATAAAGATGGTACTAAGATCGACGAGCTGACAAGCGAAGTGGCATCACTCAAGGCTGAGGTGTACCGCGACTATCAGAGCAAGTCTGAGTCGCATCGAGATAACGCACAGATCATCGATATGCTGCGTGAGATTAAAAACGATGTCACCAGACTCGGTGACAAAATGGACCAAAAAGCGGACAAGTGAGTATGCCAAAACATCAGCAAGACACAGCCCCGATGCCTCAAGCCCAGACTGATGCGCCTGATGAGGTCATGCAGCTATTGGGCGACATTAAGTCGCAAAACGAGACGATGATACAGCAGTTTGACACGCTAGAGACTAACATCAGCAAGCGCGCCACGATGGCGGGCGCTATGGCAGGCGCTTTTACCGGCGGCGTTGGCGGTACGGTCGTCAGCGTCGGCATCGAGCTTATCAAAGCTAAGTTTGGGGGCTAAAAATGGCGCATAGTCAAGCGACAAAGGATGATCTGCGTAAGCGCTATATTTTTGAGGGCTTATCGCTCGCTATGGCGGCAGTCATGTCTGAAGTCAGCTATCCAACTGCCCAGCGCTGGAAAAATGCAGCGGCTGAAAATGGTGATGACTGGGATAAGGTCAAGACCGCGCATAGCATGGCAGGCGGCGATTTAGAGGATATATCGCGCCAGATACTGACTGATTTTATCATCCAGTTTAAGGCGACAATGGACGCTATCAAGACCGCTGATGATATCGCGCCCAATCAGCGCGTTGAGATGCTGACTTCCCTTGCCGATGCTTATAACAAGACCGTCGCATCAAGCCGCAAACTGTTGCCTGAGACGTCCAAGCTGGCTATCGCGCTGCAAGTGCTGGAGCTATTAGCAGGTTATTTACAAGAGCATAAGCCTGAGCTGCTGCCTGATTTTATGGCGCTGCTTGAGCCGTTTGGGCAGACATTGGATGGAGCATTGAAATGAGTTGTAAAAAGATAAAAGCAAAATTGAAAAAAAAGGGTATTAAGACTAAAGAACTGTACTCATCACGTTGCGCATATGGCGGCGGCTGGTCTTACTTTGTTTTCCTTGCTGACGGTGTTGAGCCTGACATATTAGATATAGACCCTAATTGCGAAATCGAAAGCCAGTTTGATAGTTCGCAAGAAGCGCTTGATTGGATTGAGCAATTACCAAATTTGAAAGGCTGACGTATGACCGACTTTGAACAAGCGCTACTTAAACGCCTAAAGGTTATTAGTAGTCAGCTGTCATGGATTTGTATTTGGCTGTTTGTGATTATGCTAACAACGTGCGCGGGATGATATGAAAAATAGAGAGTTTTTAAAAAATCTAATCACGCTGGGCGATGAGCTGCGAGCAAACATCGAGGCGAATTGCACAGGCTGGGACGATGACCCCAAAGCCATTGAGGCGCGTGTCAAAAAAGTAAAAGACGCCGATACGGGCTTTGATTACTTTGTTGAAAACTACTTCCCTCACTATATTCGCAACCCCGCCAAATCCAATCTGCACAAGTATTTATTTAAGCGACTGGCTGAGATATTAAAGACGCCTGATAGCCAGCTAGACGCTATCGCTGCCCCGCGTGGTGAGGCAAAGTCTACTATCGTCAGTCAGCTGTACACGCTATATCGTATCGTTACTGAGCAGACGCATTATAGCCTTATCGTCATGGACTCTATCGATCAGGCGTACCCGATGCTTGAGGCTATCAAAGCGGAGCTTGAGGCTAATCCGCGGCTGCGTATTGACTTCCCCAAGGTGTTTGGCGCTGGCCGTGTATGGCAAGCAGGCACTATCGTCACCGCTAATAACATCAAGGTACAAGTGGCTGGCGCAGGCAAAAAGCTGCGTGGTCTGCGACATGGCGCGTATCGCCCAGACATGGTGATACTCGATGACATCGAGAACGATGACAACGTGCGCAAACCTGAGCAGCGTGACAAGCTGCATAACTGGCTAAAAAAGACCATCATGCCATTGGGCGCTGCGGGCGAAAAGCTGGATATCATCTATATCGGCACGATATTGCACTATGACAGTGTGCTCAATCGCACGCTGGACAATGGTGCATGGCGCTCTGCACGGTTTCAGGCTGTCATCAAGATGCCCGATAATATGCAGATTTGGGACGAGTGGGAGGCGCTATTTAAGGCCAAACGCCTTGATGATGCTGATGCGTTTTATATTAAGAATAAGCGCAAGATGGACAAAGGCGCTATCGTGTCGTGGGCGGCGCGTCCAATCCTTGCGCTGATGAAAATCCGCGCGCGTGATGGTCATGATACCTTTGCTTGTGAATATCAAAACGACCCATCTGCTGGTGAGGATGCGCCATTTAACAATGCTGTGCATTATTGGCACACGCTGCCTGCGGGGTTGATTTACTTTGGTGCGGTTGATCCGTCATTGGGTAAAGCTGGCGCAAGTCGTGACCCGTCTGCTATCGTCATCGGCGGCTATGACCGACTGAACGGCAAGGTGTATATCGTCAAGGCGGATATCAAAAAGCGGCTGCCCGATAAAATCATATCGGATGTCATCAAGTATCAGCGCGAGTTTAACTGTCTGGTGTGGGCGGTGGAGTCTGTGCAGTTTCAGGAGTTTTTACGCACAGAATTGGTCAAACGCTCAGCACAGCAAGGCATCCATGTGCCCGCCAATCCTGTCAATCCACATAGCGATAAGCTGCTACGCATCGAGGCGCTACAGCCACACATGAGCAATAAGCT
Organism: Psychrobacter sp.; assembly: GCF_030454045.1. Classification (GTDB taxonomy): domain Bacteria; phylum Pseudomonadota; class Gammaproteobacteria; order Pseudomonadales; family Moraxellaceae; genus Psychrobacter. The sequence goes on from NZ_JAKDJE010000003.1 coordinate 57,359, forward strand.
GCTACTGCTGCATACAGAGCAAGCGACGCTCATCCGTCAGTTTGAGCACTTTCCAAAGGCGGATCATGATGATGGCCCTGATGCGGTGGAAATGGTCTGGAAACTCGCCACTGGCTTTGCACAGTCTACCCAAGCGCAGCCGCTCGATGTGCCACAGCCGTCACTGTATTACTGAGGATAAATTATGTTTGGGATAAAAGCCAAGAAGCAAAAAATTGATGCCAAAAAGCTGCTGGTCGCCATTGATAGCGCACTAGAGGCCAGTGACGCGGCCAGTGCTGACCAGCTGCTGTCAGAGACGGGCAAAACCCGCCAAGAGCTGCTAGATGCAGTGATGGCGGACGATGAGGTCATCAGCTGCTATGAGGATCTGCAAGGTGCGATCAACGCTGAGGCATGGCGTATCTGGGGTGAGGATGTCAATGAGGAGCTGATTAATCATCTGATTAAGACTGTGCGCCGATTGCTGCCCGACTTTATCCAGCTGGTGCTACTCGCTAAGTTTAACGGCTATGCGGTGGCGGAGTATGTGTTTGAGCAACAAGCCAATGGGTTTTTGACGCTCAAATCTATCTTGTCCAAAGATGGCGAGCTGGATAGCTACACGCCCCAGCGAGACGGTACGGTGACGTTTGGTACTGAGGATGAGGTGATTGAGATTGACCAAAACATCAAGTACCTGGTACTTAAAAACAAAGCGGTGCCAGCACGGCCAGCGGGTGAGCTGTTGGTCATCCGTGCCTATCCTGCGGTAGCGCTCAGACGGCGCGAATGGGCGTATGCTGGGCAGTTTATCGCTCGTTATGCTCAGCCGTATGTCGTCGGCAAGCAAGGCAGTAGTGGCTTTGGCGGTAACGTGACCGACTTTACCAGCAAGATATTTGCCTTTATCAATGGCGGCGCGATGGGTGTGGGCGCTGATGATGAGATTAATCTGCATCAGCTCAATGGCAACGGCGAGGCGTTTGAGCTGTTTGAGCGCTTGGCCAATAGACGCATCCAAAAGCTACTGCTGGGCAAGGTAAAAACCTCTGAGCTGACATCTGGTAGCCGTGCTGCACAAGAGACCGATGATGAGGCGCGGCATGACCGTATCAGCGGCTATCTGTCGCTGATGACACGGGGCATCCAGCACGCCATCGATGCGATTATCACGGTCAATCAGTACTGGGGCGTGCCCATCGTCGCCCCGCAAGGGATTTGGTTTGAGTATCAAAAGCAGACCAAGCCCGACCAAAACCGTGCGACGGTCGATAAGACCTATGCAGAGACTGGGCAGATTGTATTTACCAAAGAGTATTATTCTGAGATTTTAGGTTACGAAGAAAAGCACTTTAAGATGGTTGAGCCATCGGATAAGCCTGCGGTCGCTCAATTAGCCAAACAAGTGCAAGCGCTGTCGATGCAGATGTCAAACGGCCTGCCTGACAATATCACTGAGCCGACCACTGATGACGACATAGAGCATGACCGCGCTATCATGCAGCCCAAGATAACCGCGCTGCTGTCGCTGCTGGGTGACTGCGAGAGCTATAGTGAGTTTGAGGAGCGTTTGCGCACGGCTGATCTGCCTGATGCCGAGCTGATCGCCGACCTTGCCAATCAATGCGGTGACAGCTATGTGCAGGGCATCACCGATATGGCCGCACGCACCGACGAGGAGTCATAAATGGGCGATGAGTATGATGAGGCTAATTTTGCCAAGCTGATAAATTTTGAGGCGTTGGCCAATTTTAAGGGCAAGTCGCTGCTGTCTAGCTATAGCTATCTGGATATGCTCGCGCGTGAGCACGCTGTGGCGTTTAGTGTCGCTAAGATGCTCGATGAGGATATGCTGAGTGAGACGCAAGACGCTATCACGGCCGCCTTGGCAAACGGTACAGATTTTAGGGACTTTGAAAAACGCCTCAAGCCGTACCTGATGAGCCGTGGCTGGTGGGGCGAGCAAGTCATGACTGACCCTGTGACCGGTGAGCGTAAAGCAGTGCAACTGGGTAGCACGCGGCGACTGCGCACTATCTATCATACCAATCTGCACAGCTCATACGCCGCTGGGCAGTGGCAGCGCATCCAAGACACCAAGGCGGCATTGCCCTATCTGCAATATATGCCATCTGTCGCTGGACGTAAGCGAGACGAGCACAAACGCTACTATGGAATCATACGCCCTGTCGATGACCCTATCTGGCAGCGTATCATGCCGCCCAATGGTTATGGCTGTCTGTGCTGGGTTAAGCAGTTGACACGCGCACAGGCGGAGCGTGCGGGCATCAGTGACGAGATTGAGCTGGACGAGGTGGAAACAGAAAATCCGCGCACAGGCGATAAGATAAAATCGCCCCAAGGCATCGACCCAAGCTTTGACCATAACCATGACCGACTGACGGCCATACGCAGTCTATACAGCGAAAAAGCGCAAACGTGGTCGCACGTCCCCAAGGCCAAGCAAGCGGCGAAAGCTGAGCAATATAAGCTAGACCTCGATAACTATATGCAGACTGTGCTGGATATGCCGTCACTTAAACCGATGACGCCGCATATCAATACCGAGCAGTTTGCCGAGCGCCTCACCGCATTGAGCAAGATGAGCGCAGCGGACATTGCCAAGGCTGATAGGCAGTGGGCAGTCGCATCGATGAGCGCTAGTGTGCAAGACCAGCTGGGTATTGATAATGTGATTGCGTGGCTGCCTGAGCGGCTGCTGGGCGATATGGTCGGCAAGATGGGGCTGGATGATGTGCGTGCGCTGCTGGCCTCTACCAGTGATATGCTGGGCAGTATCGAGCAAATCAGCAAATCAGGCGGGCAATACGTCATCACATATACCAGTGATAAGGGGCTGCATAAGATGACGCTGGCGGTCGATAGTGAGTTAAAAACGCTGAATATTATTGAGCTGGTGCGGATGTAGTTTGATAGCCTAGTACAGATAGCGTTTAACACCCGTTTAAACGCTCGACCACGCGTTTTTAAACTCACACCTATATCATTACGCCAAAACACAACCAAAGCGCCTTAAATCGCAAATTTAAGGCGCTTTTTTTGTGCCTGCGATTTTTGGGCTTGCTGGCTTAATCTGACTACCTGAACCGCGTCATCTAACCGTGATGCTCAGCGACTAGCATAATGAGGCTTTATAGATGTTCTGTATTTTATTAAAGCGATTTTACTCATTAGCTGGACGCCATTATGCCCAAATCTAAAAAGACGACTGCAAACCCGCGAACCCTTAAAGTGCAATTATCCTCTGATGTCGCCATTGGTGACGCCGCCCCGCAAGGCGAGCTGCGCAAGTTTAGTGGCGTGGCGCATACAGGCAAGCCGTTTAGTTATGGCGGTATGCAGTGCGTGATTGAGCTATCAAGCGTCAAGTCGCATCCCAAACTGCCTATGCTGCTATTGCACGACCGAGGCTGCCGCGCAGGATTTGGCGCGTTGTCAGTCGATCAGACGCTCAATATCGACGGTTATCTACTCAATAACGTGTACGGCAATGATGTCGCAACCGATGCTGATGCTGGGTTTCCTTGGCAGCTGTCCGCGCACATCGAGTCGCAGACAGTTGATGAGCTGGCACATGGTGAGACTGAGACAGTAAACGGGCAAACCGTGACTGGCCCTGTGCTCATCATGCGTAACTCACACTGCTATGAGGTGTCGTTTACCCCCACAGGCGTTGATAGCGATACATTTGCGATGGTGCTGTCAGATGACGGCACAGACGCACCTACCTCACAACCAACCCCATCCCCAACTGATAAAACAGGTGACGATATGACCCTAGAAGAAGCCCTAGCGGCGCTCGAAGCGATGAAAGAGCAAAACGAAAAGCTGGTCGAAGAGATTGAGCAGCTAAAAGAAAAAGCCAAAGAAGCCGACGAAGCGGCACATGCTGCCAATGTCGATGCGCAACTGTCACAAGCGGGATTTGCCAAAAATGACGAAGGCTGGGACGGTATCAGTGCTACGACATATAAGATGCTGCTATCTGCTGATGACGCAGATGCCACCGCGCTAATTGGCGACTTACCTAAGCCGCAAGGTGCGGATGAGCGCACCCCGCCACCAGGGTTTTTGCTCAGTGAGCAGCACGGCAGCGGTAATCAAAATCAGCAACACCAAACCAATGCCATGCTACGCGATGCCGAGGCACGCGCCGACGCCGCAAAAGGTTATATCTAAATCATACAACCAGTCACCGCGCGTCTGCATTACGGTGCGGTGATTGTTTTACGCAACTTATTACACACGCTTTTACACATCGAACCCTAGGAGCACCCTATGCCTGATTTAACCATCGGCGATATCCTCAAATCAGAGGCTGATCCAAATAGCCGCATTGCTATCCCTGCGCCTGTCGGCACTAAAGCGGGACAGCTGGTCAAATATGCAGAACGTAACGAGCACTTGATCGCGCTGACTGACGAGACCAATGGCGAAGTGTTGGTACAGCCGCATAACTGCGTCATGTTTTTGGGCGGCGTCTTACAAGCCGATATCGACAGTCAGTTTACTGATGAAGATAATACCGTGGCCTTGACTACCGCAGCACTTATCAAGCAAGGCGATTTGTACGGTATCAAGTACGTCGGCACGCCCAGCGCCTAAACGCTAATTAACAACTCTTTAACCCTAATTTAAACCGCATTTAATTTACAGCTAACAAGGATTGCATTATGCCTTTATCTAATGAGAGTCAATACGGCGTGAAGCCTATGACTGAGGCTATTAACAAACTACCTGCCACGCCTACGATCATCCGTAGTCTGGGCATCTTTAAGCCTGAATATCTAGACACCACCAGCGTGGTCGTTGAGTCAAAAGAAGGCGTGCTGTCGTTAGTGCCAGCCGTCCCGCGCGGCACGCCTGGCGAGCCAGTGGCGACGACTAGTCGCGGCAAGCGAGAGTCGTTTGAGATGCTGCATTTGCCCAAGCACGACATCGTGCGCGCTGACGATGTGCAAAACGTCAAGTCGTTTGGTAGTGACAACAAAGCCGAAACGGTCGCAGGTAAAGTCAATGACAAGCTTGCTGATATGAAGTTTGATATTGAATATACGCGCGAGCATTTGATGCTAGGCGCCATCAAAGGCAAAATCTTGGACGCAGATGGTACGCCGCTGGTCGATATCTATGATCGCTTTGGCCTGACTCGCAAGACCTTTACCTGGAATTTGTCCGGCGAAAGCTCAAACGTCGGCAAGATGATTGATGATGCGGTGACTGCACTCAGCAAAAAGCGTGGCGGCGAGCCTGTGAATGGCTGGTATGTACTGTGCTCGCCTGAGTTTATGCAGGCGGTCATCTATCACAAAACGATGACTGCGCTATATGAGCGCTATCAAGACGGTAAGGTCTACCGCGAAGGCGACACCAATGTCGGCTTTAAGCATAAAAACCTAGAGTTTATCCAGTATGACCATGTATTTGAGTCTGGTCTGCAAATCAAAGCTGGCGAAGCTGAGATCATTCCGAAAGGCACCCGCAAGACGTTCCGCGAGTACTTTGCCCCTGCTGATACTGCTGCTGCGGTCAATACCAAAGCCAAGCCGTACTATGCGAGCCGTGAGCCGTTGGGTCATGGTAAGGGCTATGACCTAGAGGCGCAGTCCAACCCATTGCCATTGCTGCTACGTCCTGACCTTGCCGCTACGCTAAAAGCGACCTAATCGCCTTTCCCCTTGACTGGCGACAGTCGGTCAAGGGTCTTTATACAAACTTTTAAGACAAGGTAAAGATGATGAGCGATAAACCAAAAATCACAGGCTACCGCCAATTGACTGACGCTGATATTGATCTGATGAATCAAGTCAAAGCGAAAGGTCAGGAGATGGGCGAGCTGATCGATAAGCTCAAAAGCACTGACGGCTTAGACCAGCGTTGGATTGCTACTGGCGCAACCGATATCCAAAAGGGCTTGATGTGCGTCACCCGTGGCATCGCCCAGCCGAACAGTTTTTAAGGTAAAAACATGATTACATCACAAGACATGATTGATCGCTTTGGCAGCAAAGAGATGGTAGGTGTTACCAATGAGCAGCCCCGTCATGACTCAGTGATTGATGATGTGGTCATGCAAGCCGCGATTGGCGATGCGGTCAGTGAGGTGGTGAGTTATTTGCGCCCCGCAGGGCTTGAGTATCAAGCAGACACAGCGCCACGCGTGCTCAAGCTCAAAGCGTGTGACATCGCGCGGTACTACTTGTATGACAATGGCGTCACGCCCATCGTCGAGGCGCGTTATGAAGCCGCGACAAAATGGCTCGATAAGGTCAAAAAAGACCCGTCGATGCTGACAGGTCAAGTCGTCAAGCCGCCATCTGATAGTACGGTGCATGTAATACCAAACCCCGTGCCAACTTTATGGGATAACTGATGCAAGTCGATGTCGTACATGATCTAACAGGCGTATCGGACAGACTAGAGCGGCTAGCCCAAGGCATGGGCGACTTAACACCCGTCATGCAGGCGATAGGCGCTGTCGTAGAGGGCAGCACGCGTGAGCGGTTTAGCACCAAGACCGCGCCTGATGGCTCAAGCTGGGCTGATCTTAAGCCGTCAACGCTAGAGGCTAAAAACGGACGCGGTGGGACGCTGGTAGACCGTGGCGACTTGATGCGCTCAATCACCACCTTTGCATCGAGTACGTCTGTCAGCGTTGGCTCAGACCGTCCGTACGCCAAGTATCACCAGACGGGCACGCCTAATATGGAGCAGCGCGAGATATTTGGACTATCCAGCGATGACGTGACCGATATTCAAGCGCTGCTAAATGATTTTATGAGTGACCTACTATGACGATGACTGATAACAAACCCGCCTGGCGTGATGATATTTTAGCCTGCTATCCGTATTTGCTGGAGCGATTGCGCGGTATCGATGCGGTCTATCAAGTGTGCGAGGCGCAAGACTTTGCGGCGATTAGCGGTAAAGACCGCCGCCAAATCCCCACAGACGGCGCAGTCTATGTGCTGCTTGACGGCTTTACGCCAAGTAGTGACAACAACGACAGCCGCGAGCAAACAATTGAAATTGGGTTTAGCGTCATCTTAACCAAGCAGCAAGTCACGCCAAACCCCGCCGCTGATAGCGTGGGTCCGACATTGACTGCGATTAGCAAGGCGCTACAAGGCTTTGACCCAGTTGATGAACAGGGGCGCGCGTTGACAGTATCATCATTTAAGCAAGCAAAGGCGCTTGCTATTCAGTATGAGTATGGCTTTGCGTTTTTCCCCTTGCGATTTACAACCACGGTCGCCGTGGTGCAGGACTGATTATGCATAAAAACCTAACGCTCGCAGATGCACTGCGCCACGCTTTGATGCAGATGGCCAAGGCCGCTAAGCTTTTTGCGTCACTCTTACATACTGCAAATAAGGACAACACTATGTGGTCATCAAGTATTTTGGACTGTCACGCCCACTGGCTACTCATCGCGCATAACCCGCGCAATAACCGCCATACCAAGCGTAAAAAGTAATTTTAATCCTTAATCAAGCACGTTTTTAAATAGCATTTAAACCACAAGGAGATTTTCTCATGGCACAACGAGGCAAGAAGTACAGCGGCGACTTATACGCACGCAAATGGGGTACTAACGACGGGTTTTTGATGGTTGGTAACGTCACTGAGCTTACGACCAGCAAAGAGTCTGAAAAAGACCAGTTAACCAGCACTGGTCGCGGCGAGTATGGCGAGGTCATCGACTCAGATAGCAAGCCTGGCACCACTGAGCTGTCGATTAAGTTTAATACCTTTGATAAGCTTGCAATGGCGCGCGTCATGATGGGTGAGGCTGTGGACTTGGAGACCGCGCCTGTGACCATTACTGACGAGCCGCTGACGGTCACTACTGGCTGGATTAAGCTTGCCCATCGTGATATCGACCCGGCAACATTTGTACTCAGCGACACAGAAGACACGCCCAATGTTATTGAGGCGACGCAGTATGAGCTTAATCCACGTCTAGGTATGATCCGATTTAACGAGACTGCCACGCCTGTAGCCGACAGCACCGTGACTTATAGCGGCACAACGCTTGGACGTGCAGGCTATATGATTGACGCCAATACGCTGTCATCATTGCCACTTGAGATGTATCTGGATGGCAAAGACCGCATCAGCGGCGCGGATGGCATTTTAGACATGCCGCATGGCGACCTATCTAGTGACAGCGAAATCAATTGGATGAGTGACGACTGGTGGGAGGGCGGATTATCCGGGCCTCTTATCAAAGACCCCGGCAAGCCGACCATGCGCTTTACTGAGTACAAGTAATCAGTAAAAGTAACTAGCGCAAGTGTTTAATAAAATCAGCAGACAATTTTTGTTTGCTGATTTTTTGTTGTATGATGCGATAAAGTTTGTCGACAAAGGTGAGGTATGAAAAGGTTTTTAGCATTATCGCTGGTAGCAATGATAGCAGGATGTGGCGGCGGGTATGATGATATGGATGCTGCCCGCGCTGGAATGAGTGGTATCGGCAGTTCTACGTCATCGCCCACCACCCCTGATGGCAAGAGTCTCTGGGAGTACAGCCAGACTGGTACATCAAGGTTTGCACAGATGCGTTCGCTCAATACCATTGCGACAGACAATCAGTATAACGACGCCATTATGCTGGTAAGAATACATAACTTTATCAACTCAAGTGGTGTGGCAAAAGACTATCTAAACATCACCGTGCTATTTGCCAGTACTGATTGCGCGGTAAATTGCCAGCTACGCTATAAGAAAAACGGCAGCACAAGCGCTGTCTATCAAGTCCGCGAAAGCGTTAATGGTGTATTCAGCGAAAACAGCTTTGCGCTGGGTGACATGGAAAAGCTCATAAAAGCGATAAAAACGTCTGGCAAGGCATCGATATCAGTACCGCTGATTGGTGTGCCAGACGCGGAATTTGAGTTTGATTTTAGCGGTTATGACAATGACTATATGACCGCCGAGCGCTAAGACAAGGAGCATGATATGGGGTTTAGGTTTCGACGGTCGATTAAAATTGTGCCAGGCGTGCGAGTAAATCTTGGTAAAAAAGGTGCCAGCGTCTCAGTTGGTCGACGTGGTGCCAATGTGACAGTGGGTAAGACTGGCGTTAGGACGACTGTCGGGCTGCCCGGTACGGGGTTATCACATACCACACTACATCGCTGCAATGCCGCTGGTGCTACTCGCAATCGACCCAAACGCGACCGCAGGCGGCCAATTATTTTGTTTTGCATTGCTTTTTTACTGCTTGTGCTAATGGCTGTCTTTACCTGAACCCCGTCATCTAACCAGTACGCACCCAATACGCAACAATGACCCTATCGATTGATAGGGTTTTTTTATGGCTGCACGTTTAGATACAGAGCTGCTGATTACTGCTGGCGTCAATGGATTGTCACAGATTGACAATCTGATTAATCGTATCGACGCGGCAGGCGGCGATACCGATCAGCTGCGCCAGGCGTCTGAGCAGCTACGTAACGAGTGGGACAACTTATCAGCCGATGAGCAAGCCCAGCGTCTGCGCGACCTTGGCAATGCCGCCAATCAAGGCGCGGATGATGTCGATATCTTGGGTCGTAATACTGACCAGACGACCAGCGCCTTTGATCGGATGATTGGCACGCTCAAAACTCTAGGTGCTTTAATCGGTATTACTTTTATTATCGGCAAAATCAAAGGGTTTTTTACCGAAGCTATTACAGGTGCGGCGGACTTTGAACAGCAGCTCGCTACTGTGCAATCGGTATCTGGTGCGACTGTTGAGCAAATGGGCCGTATCAAAGCGGCATCGGAGGAGCTGGGAAAAACCACACGCTATAACGCTACCCAAGCGGCTGAAGGGTTTGAAATCCTTGCGCGTGCTGGTCTCGACACCGAAGCCTCACTCCAGACGATACCGTCTGTACTGGCGCTGGCACAAGGCAATAGCTTGGAGCTGGCCGAGGCTGCGGGGTTTGTGACCAAGGCTGTGCAAGGCATGGGGCTGTCATTCGATGACTCTGCCCGTGTCGCTGACGTCATGGCAAAGGCTGCGGCCAGTGCCAATACGGATGTGCAAGGACTTGGCGCAGCGCTCTCTTACGCTGCCCCATCTGCTGCTGCATTGGGCGTGAGCATCGAGGAGACCGCCGCTTATATCGGTAAATTTGCTGATGCGGGTGTCGATGCGAGCCGTGCGGGTACTGCGTTTAACTCTATCTTGAGTCAGTTTAGCAATGACGCGTCTACGTTTCGTCGCGAGCTTGCCAATATCAATATCACCACCGATGACTTTAACCTCGCTATACGTCAGTTAGCCGCGGCAGGGCCGCAAGGTCAAAAAGCCATCAACGCCTTGGGAATGGAAGCAGGCCCAGCGTTCAAGGCGTTACTATCACAAGGTATTGGCTCGCTCGATGAGCTAACCGCCAAGCTCTATGATGCAGGCGGCGCGGCACAGTCGCAAGCCGATACGATGAATAACACCTGGCAAGGTGCGCTTGCTGGTCTTGGCTCGGCATGGCAGTCGCTCAAAGACACGCTGGGCGAGTCGTTTTTGGGCAGTATGACGCAGTCGTTTAAAGATTTGGGTGACGAGATTAATAACCTGACCGCGTCTGGCAAGATTAAACGGTTTGGCGATAGTGTCGCTGCGGTATTTAGTGAGGCAACGACCTACGTCATCGATTTTATTCGCAATGTCGATATGTCGGCAATCTTGGATAAAGTCAGCAACAGCTTGGATTATTTGCGCGGCATCAGTACTGCTGCGAACGGTGCGTTTCAGGCGCTCGCCATCACGTTTAATGTGCTGAAATCTGGCGTCTTAGCTATCGGCGTGGCTGTGTCGATGGTCATTACTGTATTTGTTGAGCTCAATAAGCTGACACTAGATGTCGGTCGCTCTGTCGCTGGGTTTTTTGGCATAACGAGCGATGCGGCTGATGGTATGTCTGAGTCTATGGGCAATGTGCTGCAAGCGAGCGAGGACTTTAGAGAGTATGCAACCGCCGAAATAGCAAAGTCAGGCGAAAGCATTAGGGACTCTTTTGACTCTATCGCTGGTAGTGCTGACGAAGCTGCTATCGAAGTAGTCAGCGCAGGCGATCAAATAGCCGATACCTTTGGCGGTATCGTCGATGCCGCATTTCAAGGCAGTCAAGAGACTGGCGCAGCAGTAGATCAGATACGCGCTGATGTTGCCGCAATGATAGACAGTTTTGATAAGCCTGAGCAGTTTGCTGCACTTATCGCCGCCATCGTCGAAACGGGCAATGAAGCGGTCGTCGGTGCTGAGCTGCTTAGTCGCCTAGGTGCTGGCGCTGCGGATGGTACAGAGCAAGCAAAAGTCGCGGTAGACCAAGCCACCGCCGCTGTCGAAAAGCTCGGCAATGCCGCCAACGAGCAAGCAGAGGCCACCCGACAAGCGATTGATGGCACATTTGCATCACTCGGTATCGATGTCGCGCAAAATCTAAATGGCATCAATAGCAAGACGCAGCAAACCTTTGACCTCATTGCGCACGGAGCAAAGAGCATATCAGAGAGTACCTATAGCGCCACCGAAAAAGCGAAACTACTCGCTGCGTTATTTGCGGAAGGTCTAAATGCGGCCAAGACCAAAGAAGAGTTTAAAGCCCTAAGTGATATGACTCAGCACTATGGACTGTCATCTGTCGTCACTGCTGAGCAGCAAAAAGTGCTGCAAGCGGGTATGCAGGGCGGCGCGTATGCGGCCAAGGCAGCTGCTGATGCTATCGCGGCGCAAAGCCAAGCATTGGCTGATAACGCTGTCACTACCAACGCCAACACCAGCACAACCAAAGCCAATACTGATGCTAAAAAAGAGCAATCTATTGCGGTTTGGAATGCGTCAATGGCGACTGATGATGCGACGCAAAGTGAGAGTGCCAGTCTGGCTATCATGCAGCAAATAACAGCACGCATTAAAGGCAAGATTGCCGCGCTTGAAGAGATGGGCGCAACGACTGAGCAAGTCGATGGCGCGTGGGCGCAGTTTATGGACAGCGTTGGTATTTTTGAAGGTCAGCGGTTTTTGGGCGTGCAAGACTTTGCCAATAATATGCAGCGCGTCGATGATGTCGTGACCTCGCAAATAACGAGTTTTACGCAAGCAAAAGCGCGCGCAGAGGAGATGACGGACGCGCTTAGCGGCACATCAGTGACCAGTCGTGATCTGACAGATGCCCAGCACGCGCTACGGCAAGCGACTGATGCCAATATCAAAGGTCTCATCCGCATGGATCAGGCGACACTCGATAATCTGCAAAACGCAATTGATGACACCAAGCAAAAAATGACTGACCTCGCCGATGAAGCTCGCGAAACGGCTAACCAGCTAGAGGGGGAGCTTGCAAGGCTGCGCGGCGAAGATGATAAGGCGCTGGAGATTCAACAAACCAAAGATCTAAAAAAGCTCGAAGATTTACTACGCGAAGCACGCAAGCGCGGCAATGCCGAAGAGGTTAAGCATTATAGCGATGCGCTCAGATTGCAAAAAGAGATTAACAAAGAAGAGCGTAAGCAGTTAAAGCGTCAAGAGCAAGAAAAGCGTGAGCGCGAAGCTGAAAAACAAGCCAAATCACCCTCTGCGTCATCATCGTCATCACGGCAAACTAGCCGGAATGGCACAAGTAATAATAGCTATAGTGCGTCTGATGTCGCCGACGCTTGGGATGCGCGTATCGAAGCAGCTAAAGAGCAAGCAGCAAAAGAGGCAGTCGAGCAATTTATGAAACAACTAAAAGACGAGGCAAAAAGACGCTCATGACCTGGACGCTATCACGCAAAGACACTCAATCGACGCTCACACTACACGCCCAGTATATCTGGTCAGATGAGTATGAGTGGTCGCCACTCAAGCAGTCTGAGCCTGAGTATTCATTAAACGGCGCGATGCACGTTCAGCAAGGCACGATGCTCGCTGGTCGCCCGATTACGCTCGACTGTGAGTACGCGCGCATCACACGCAGTGATGTAGAGCTGCTGCAAGCATGGTCGGCTGTGCCTGAGCTTGAGCTGACGCTGACCCATCCGGACGGGCGGGCGTTTGATGTCATCTTTGCCACCCAAGCGCTAAGCGATATCGTCGATATTAAAAACTATAAGCCCAGCGACAAGCGCCCAGCAGACCCCATGACCGCCAATATCCATTTAATGACAATTTAACCGCAATTTAAAGGCCAGTTAAATGACCACACCAGAGACTAAAATCAAACGCAGCGACCTGCAATTTTTTCCATCCGAACGCCTGACAGACAATGACGACGGCGGCGGTATGCCGCTTGGTACGCCGATTAGCGGTGAGGCTAATGAGCTGTTTAACCCTATCTCTAACATCGCTAGGGTTAACGGTGGGTTTTATGCCCGTCTGATGTATGCAGGCGTACAGCGTATCGATGATGAGCCACTTATCGGGTCGTTTGCTGCGATTACCAAACCGCCATCAGACCCCACTGTGAGTTATCTACTGTCACGCGCTACCAAATTTGGTGAGCTGCGCCACGAAGCGCTTGACCGCGTTGAAGCGTACAACGTAGCGACGATTGAGAGCCGTATGCTACTGCTATCAACACAAAGCCAAAACAGCCGCTTAGTGCAAGCGTATCAGCGCGTTGGCGAGCCGTTGCCGTTAGTTGGTGATGTGTACTGCTTGCGTCAAAACAAGGCGGGCTATCCTAAGCATGAGCAGTACATCCAAGTGACGCGAGTCACGTCTGAAGATCGTACGTTTGTCGCTCAATCCAGCGGCAGCCGACGTGAGTTTACAGTGACTGTCGTCAAGATGGAGATTAGCGCTAAGCTACAAGCGGATTTTGTTGGGTCTGATTATCCAGTAGAGGGTTATACTGACAATCCGTGCAAGATACGTGAGACAGCGGTAGCAGACGCGGCGCAATACTATGGCGTCAAGCCTTTAGCGTCTCCTATCACGCTAAACGACATCACGCTACAAGTACCAAGCCTAATGGATAAAATCGTGCCCACCAATCAGGTTGAAGTACGCCTAACTGACCTAACAGCAGCAGGTCAGCGCCAAACCTTGCTAGACAGCTCAAAGACAGGTGCAGGCGGCATCATTACCTTGTCAATTAATAAATCACACAGCACCGGCTCTACGACCGCGCTATATACAGGCAATGCCATCACGCCAGGCACGCTAGTTATCGATACCGCCGCAGGCCAAATCAAGGATAAAGGCTCTGCTCTAGTCATTGGTGAGACGGTCGTGGGCAGTGTCAATCAAGCGGCTGGTGAGGTGACAATCAACGGCGCCAGCTTCAGCGGTTATATCACCTCGCTAGAGTTTCGACCTGCGGGTAGTGAGCTGCAAGTGGGCGACACAGCCAGTACGCCTGTGACGATTAATAATCGTGGTTATATTTGGTCACGCAATATCAATCCGCCACCCGCACCGGGCAGTCTATTGGTCAGTTATCGTGCTCAAGGTCGTTGGTATGATTTACGTGATAGCGGCGATGGTGTGCTACGCGGTGCATCAGCAGCGCATGGTTCAGGCTCAGTCAACTTTGTGACAGGCAGTGTTGAGATCAGCACAGGCGAGCTACCAGACGTCGGCTCATCGGTGATGTTTACCTGGGGCGGACGGGCGCGCTACTTTAATCGTAGCGATCAAGCGTCAAGCGCCAAGATGCTGCTCACGCTTAGCCAAGCGGCTGTACCGTCATCGTTATCGCTTACGTGGAATGACGGCACAGCAAAGACCGCCGTCAGTGATGCGCGTGGCAATATAACGGGCGACTGGACAGGCAAATATAACGCCAAAACGCGAGAGCTACGAATCGATACAGGCGCTAACTTCAATCATCCGGCAGGCGCACTTGATATTACGGTGCAGTACAGTACAGGTGAGGTGCAGCAGTCACCTATCGTGCTGTCAGCAACCAACATATCTGACAAAGTCTCTTTTACCGCGCATGGTCTTTTGCCAAACACGCTACAGATTGATTATGAGTTACCGATGCCGTTAGGTTTCGGTGAGCTTGATGGCAATTTTTTTGCTAAGCGGGACCAAAAACTAGAAGCGACAATCACCGATGATAGCAATGGCAATTTAATCAATAGAAAGGGCGTTATCGTAGGTTCAATTGATTACGCATCGGGCGCGGGTGAGTTTGATCCGTCGATGACCTTTAACTTACCCAAGGCAATTATTGGTGCGTTTACTGAGATAGTCTTCACGTCTGGCGGTAATGGTGGCATGGTTCATGAGCTACCCACAAAAACCACATTTGCGGTACATCACTATGAGTACGAAGATGTGTTATGCACGTTACCCAGTGACGATACCACTAATGCTACGCTATTTAGCTTTGCTGACGGCTCGGACACAGCCGTCACAGATAATCTAGCAAGCGGCCCTATCGAGATTGATTTGTTACCCAATTATTCTGAGGTTGTCACCCCGTCATCCGTTAACTTTAGCTGGGCAGGGAAAAGCTACTTTGACCGTGAAGGGCGTTTATACACTGACCTCAATCCGAGCAACGGCGCTGCTACTGCTGTCGGCGATATCGATTATCAGTCTGGCCGCGCAACGCTAACAACTTGGCAGTGGGTCAATGGCAGCCCTGCGACATTGACATCATTACTCACCAGCCTTACGGGTAATCCCGTCGACCAAGTGACCTTTCGCACGCCATCCGCGCCGCTACGTCCTGATAGCTTAAACGTTTGGGCAACCGCCGTCGACGGCACACGCATATCAGCCGTCGCCAACGCGCAAGGCAATCTAAAGGCCGCCAATATTGAGGGCGTGGTTGATGTCGAATATGGCGTCGCAAGCGTCCAGTTTGGTGCGTGGGTCGCTGCTGCTGGCAATGAGTCAGAGCCATGGTATAGCGCCGATGCGGTCACAACTGACGGACAGATTTGGCAACCCAAGTCAGTGTTTGCTGAGACAATCACATATAACGCCACCTCATACAGCTACCTACCCATTGATAGCAACGTCGTCAAAATCGACACCGTGCGACTACCCCAAGACGGCCGTATTCCGATATTCCGTCGTGGCGATACTATTATCATCGGCAACCGCGTCACGACTGACATTGGCAGCGCTCACACAGGCGGTCAGACGGTCACGCTACCGCGCAACGATGTCACGCGCATTGCTGTGAGTGATGCAGATGACACGCCCGTCAATGCCGAGCTGTGGGACTACGACCTCGCAGCTGGCACTATCACATGGCGCACGCCGCTTGATCTATCTATGTATAAGATGCCACTCAAGGTAATGCACGCACAAGAGGAGCGCAACCGTATCATCCAAGCGGACATCGATGGCACGCTGACACTGCTGTTTGCCATGCGTCGCAGCTATCCCATTGCTGATACCTACGTCTCAAGCGTTCTGATTGGCGGTGATTTGCAAGTGCGCGTGTCGATACCGTTTACTCAGCGCAATTGGGATAACGTCTGGCGCGACGAACCCAAAGGCGATCAGTTACTTAATAAGCTCAATCTAAAAGACTACCCAATGGTCTTGACCGATGACGGCGCTATCAAAGAGCGCTGGATGATTAAGATGACCGGTACAAACACGTTTGAGCTATATGGTGAGACGCTAGGCTTTGTCATGCGCGGTGACACGCTGACCGACCTAGCGCCGATCAACCCCGCCACGGGCAAGCCTTACTTTACGCTGCCCAAACAGGCGTTTGGAAGCGACGCGCCGTGGGCATCGCAGGATATTATCCGCTTTAATACATGGGGCACGCTACTGCCAATTTGGGTACTGTGCGCTGTGCAACCTAATCCAAACCCACCGACTGGCACTGATGGTTATACACAGTGCTTGTATGGTGATACTACTGAGATTACAGTTTAAGGAGAGAGAGATGAGTTTATTAACACCAGAGCAGCACCCTGTTAAATATTACTCAAGCAAAGACGCTGACGCGCCGCAGATGACTGATGGTGATCTTGTAATCAAAACGATAATCAAAGCCTGTTTAGTCACGGGTTATGGGTCAAAGACAGGCGCAGGGTGGACAGCGTTACACGAGGATGACAATAAAATAGTTTTGCGTCGTCCTCTACAGACGGGTAACCCAGTCGATGTCAAGATAATAAATGGCTACGGATTCTATCAGATTGTCAGTCAAGATAATCCTGCTAGTATTAGTGATGCTGCGTTTTTAGCAAAAATCAATATGATAGCCCGAGACGCTAACTGTGGTACAGAATGGCATCTCATTGCTAGCGACTTTGGCTTTTTATTTTGCTATCAGATGGGGCGATCATCTGCAAGTGATAAAAATAATATACTCTACGTCGGCAGTATGTCCCCGCTGCGCGACACTGGGTCGCCAATGCTAATGCTTAAAAACAATAAAGCAGCGGATAATGGTACGGCAGGTTATGGCGTGGACGAGCTGCTGGGTACGGGTGTTAGCTTCATTGATATGCGTAGCGGTGCAGAGCTTACAGATAAGCAATACGTGTCTATATCTTTATATCCCGACAAAGATTTTGTGCAAAAATTGATTATTAGTAGTTACTTTACTCCATTTTATATCAGCGTCGCGTCGCGCAGTAACGACAAAACAACAGAGGCGGTTACGATCAAAGGCCGCCCGATGTTGCGCTGGATGAATAAGATGGATCGCGACACCAACTCTCGCGCGTTATTTATACCATTAGATTACTGGGAGCTATAAATGATAGTTGATACTGTAATTGTTGGTGCAATAAAAGCTGGTTATATCGCAGGGTCAGGTGACGGTATTGTCACAGTGCGCGGACAAGAAAATAAGCGTGATATTTATCTGCTAGATTCTAGTGACTTGCAAGTAGTGCGCAAAACGGAGTCTTTGCATAACGGCCATTATATGTTTTTAGGACTTGATCCCACTAAAGAGTATTTAGTCATGGCTCGGGACTACAAAAAAGAGCTTGAGCCGTTTGTATGGGATTACGTCAAACCTGCTGACGATTTGACTATTGATGAGCAGCAAGCGCTATGGCAGTCATGGCAAACTACTTAAAATAAATTGGGGTAATCATGTCTAACTCGTTACCTCTTTTGCTTGAGCGTGCTATTAGTGCTAATCGCTTATCTAGTGCGCTTGAGTTGCCACTTGATCGTAAATTAGGCGACTTATCACGCTACACCTACGTCTATGCTGATGCGTTGCCGTTGCGTATGGAGCGTAAGATTAGCGACCAGCCAGCGTCTAATGCGCTATACCTTGCGCTCAGTCAGCCGCTTGGTACGCTTGCGCCAGTCATGTATGTGACATCAAACGCGCTGCCACTGCCGCTGTCTGAGTTAATCAGCGAGCAGCCGCCTAGTAATGCGTTACCGCTTGGCTTGACTCGCAAACTTGGCACAGTCACGGGTAGTTATGTACCGCCTGTAGACCCGACAGACCCTGAAGAGCCAACCGACCCAGAGCCACCCAAAGAATACGCCCCACCGATGACCGCGTTGGCGTCATATGTCAGCAGCGTGATTACTGGCGTGCGCACAATCAATCAATGCCGTGACTGGCACCATAACGGGCATCATATCGCAAATGACCGCGCTGTCATGCGCACAGACGTGATTAACATCGGTCAGCGCTACACTATGACCCAGCGCGGACTGATAGCGATAGCTAATCCTAGCGCTACGCTGACATCGCAAGTGTTTGAGCTGGCAGCAGATGCGCGTATTAGCTATATCGCATTTATCCACATAACTGGTGAGACTCAGTACACGCACAGCGGCACAGTCGGCTATACGCGCTGTGTTAAGGCTCACAGCGCAAAAGTGGCGCATTATCAGCAGTGCGAGACGCTACCGCTACAATCAGCGATTAATCATAGCGTAAGCGCGGGGCACAAACTGCATGGCATGGGTATTGATAAGTGCCAAGCGGTAAAAATACAGCACGCGGTGCAAGTGCCAGATCGTTATTACCCCATACCTGAGCCGCCACCCGTTAAGCCTGATAATGTTTGCCGTATTAGGCCGCCTAGCAGTCAGTTACCGTTGCGTATGGCACGCCGACGGGGTGGTTTATTATCAAGCAATTTACCGCTATCACTGACGTGTTGGCATGATGACCCGCCGCTATCTATACCAAATTTAAGGAGTTATATCGTGCACAACATCATTACAGCGACGATTGGTGGCATTGCTGTCGATATATTGTCGTTTGGCATCAAGACAGACATGGACAGCTACTGTTGGCAGGGTGATATCACGATCACTGCTAAGGATTACGCTAAGATTAAGACAAAACTAGATGCACCACGCGGCTCAGAGCCGATGATTAACGTCACGGTTAATGGTTTTGTGTTCGGATTCATTGCAGAGGAGCAGTCGCGTAGCCGCAAATTTGCACAAAGCAGTCACAGTCTGTCTGGACGCTCGATTACTGCGCGATTGGGCGCGGATTATGCGGGGTCACAAGGCGGATTGATAGATCAAGCAAGCTATGTGAGCCAAATTGTCGCGCAGCAGCTCAATGGTTTGCCTATCAGCGTGCTAGATTGGGATATTAACGACTGGTTAGTGCCAGCAGGCGCGTACAGCGTCGCTAATAAGACGCCAATTGCCGTTATTCAAGATGTTGCAGAGGCTGGAGGCGGGTTTGTCGTCAGTGATGCGTCACAGGCAACATTGTCGGTCAAACCACGCTGGCCTGTCGCTGCATGGCAGCTAAGTAGCGCTACGCCAGACGTAACAGTGCCTATCGATGTGATAACCGATATCAGCGACAAAAGACGCACCAATGCACAGTATAACACGGTTTTGCT
This sequence comes from Psychrobacter sp., assembly GCF_030454045.1. Lineage (GTDB taxonomy): Bacteria > Pseudomonadota > Gammaproteobacteria > Pseudomonadales > Moraxellaceae > Psychrobacter. Next base: position 77,114 of record NZ_JAKDJE010000003.1, read on the forward strand.
GACGGGTTCTAGTGAGGGTGGCGAGGTTTATCGCCAAAATCAAGGCCAAGACGCTGAGGCACCGACCCATAGTCACGACCTATACACAGATAGAGATGCTATCGTCCCCGCTGGCACAGCTATACTGTCAGACAGCGGCATTCATGGCGACTACACGCTCAAGATGCGCTGGGCGGATAAATACAACATACAGCTCGCACAATTAGGGCAGGTTTGGCAGATTAACGACCCAGAGGGCGCATGGCGTGGCGTCGTCACAGGCGTGAGCGTCGATACTGGGCTGGATGATGGTGCTTTGACAGTATCGCAGACGGTCACTGTTGATCGCTATATGGACGTATAAGGAGCGCACGGTGAATCTATTAAGTCAGTTTAATCAGATATTGGGGCGTACAGAGCGAGGCGTGGCACGTATCACAGGACAGCGTGGCGGCGGGCAGGTAGTCGCTCAGACAACATCTGGTGCGACCATATTGCTCACAGGTGAGATGGAGACAGGTAAGATGTGCTATTACGAAAAGAGAAGTTCAAAGGTACTAGGCGAAGCACCAGACGTTATCTATTCAAAGTATAGCGTTTAGCAGGTGTTTAAACGCTGTATAATGTTAGGCGTTTAATACTGCATACCTATGCAAAACTAAACGCCTATTTGAATTTACGTTATGCACTATTAAATGCTTATTTATGCAAAACTAAACGCCTTTTTACAGCTACTCATTCATTGGAAAGCTACTTTTCTTATTAATACATATCATTTTTAGCAAGTGAGAGAGGTTGCACAGAGCGATAAAATAACTGACTCACACAGTTAGCGACAAAAACCTATAATCAAAAGCACTGCTGTTATAAATAATTGCTATCATAGGCCAGATATTATGTGTTCTTCATTGTGCCACTCGTTAAGCTAAGAGGTTTGTTTTGTCTACTAAGCATAATCTGACTCCCAGTACCGCGTCCTCTCTCCTAAATTCCATCATCAAAATACCCTCTATAGTCATAGCGCTGCTGCTGGCTGCCGTGTTGAGTATGGTGGTGCCGCATACTGCTTTTGCTGCAGAAACGACAACGCTTGGCGTAAATGGCACGACTGGCAGTGAAGAGTCGGCGAGCACGCCTATACCAGATTCGTTTGGGCGTGACACACCGCGCCACACCGTACAGGGTTTTATCAGTGCACTGGGTGAAAACGATTATTTGCTGGCAAGCAATTATCTTAATTTATCCAAGTCTGATAACCCAACCACAGTCGTACGTCAGTTTAAGCAAGCCCTGGATGCAGGTGGCCGATTTCGGCCTGACCTACAGATCAGTAATACCCCTGAGGGCAATCTCACGGATCAATTACCACCGAATCAAGAAAATGTCGGTGTGATTAACATCGGTGAAAAAAGTGTGTCGTTGTTACTAGAAAAAGTGGTCTCTAAAGAGAACGAGCAATATTGGCAGTTCTCGAGTGAGACGCTGAGTTCCATACCAGAAGTGATAGAAAACTCAGAGCCGACCTTGGTGTCGCGCTACACGGTGGATTCATTAGATGGCAAAAAGCTCTTTGGTTATCAGTTGGCTGATTTGGTCGCTGCGCTATCCATGATTGTGAGCAGCTTTGTCCTCACTTATATCGCAGTATGGCTGTTATACCATCTATTGAGGATTGTTTATCCTCGTGTGCGCGGTGTGCCTTTGCCATTACCGGACAAAGTGATACTGCCGCTTTCTGTGGTCATTATGGCGCTGATCTTATCTGAAGTGATGGTCTATGCAGGCGTGTCCGTCACGCTGCGCGAACCAGTCAATCGCTTTACTGATATTGCTTCTTGGTTGGCATTGACTTGGCTGTTGCTGAGGGTTATTGATGCGATATTCACTCGCGCTGTCAATCTGAGCTATAAGAAAAACTATACTGAACGTGTCTCTATTTTGGGACTGCTCCGAAAAGTCGTCAAAGCATTACTGTTGATATTTGCGGTTATCGTCATTTTTGGTAATTTGGGTTTTGACTTAACCACAGGTATTGCTGCACTGGGTGTGGGTGGTTTGGCATTGGCACTTGGTGCACAAAAGACCATTGAAAATCTCGTTGGGAGCGTCGTTGTCGTAGCGGATTCGCCCGTACGTATCGGTGATTATTGCAAATTTGGCACTTATGAAGGTACTGTTATTGACATCGGTATTCGCTCATCACGTGTGCGCACATTGACACGGACCATTGTCACGGTGCCAAACGGTGATTTTTCATCGATGCAGATTGAAAACTTTACCTCGCGTGATATGTTCCGCTTCTTTCATCAGTTATATCTGAAGCGTACTGCGGATATCGATGTGGTCTTCAAGATGGTCAAAGACTTAGATGAGTTTTTAAAAGAGCATGAGATGACCAACCAAGAGTGGAATCAAGTTAATATTTTAGAGCTACGCCAAGACTGCTACGTCATTCAGCTACAGGCATATATCAATGCCAATGATGTGATGGAGTTTTATGATAAGCAAAACGTGGTATTCGTTGATGTATTAAACCAAGTCGCAAAATATGATGTCGAACATGCATTGCCAACCCAGCAGCTGATTGTCAATCAAGCTGAGCTTGAACATCATATGGAAAACAATATTGTTAAAACAGAGGATGACGCCTCAGAAGACCATAGCAATACGAATAGCAATGAAACAAATGTCAGTTTAGAAGGCAATGGTGATAATAATTCTGATGATGTGACTATCAACAAAGACCCCGACAATGCTAACGATGATATGGCAAATAACCACAAGTTATCTATGGCAACTGTCAGTAGAAAGGGTGCGCTAAAAGCGCTCAAACACAAAAGTCGTATGCTACGAAAAAGTAAGTTTAAACACACCAAGCATAAATTTAGCCTTTCTATATGGAATCAGCCTTAGGCAAGAACTCTTCGCCTACGGCTATTTACTTTGTCAGGTGAGTCATAAAGGAATGGCGTTTTTATTGCGCAATGAGCCGTAGTATGACCACAGAAGTAGGCTGGCAGCGCTGCGATAAGGTGACCAGTGCTGAGTGAGGTTGTTAAGCTGCTTAGGTGTTGGTCGTTCGGCTAGACCCAGCAACGCCATTGCTGCCACTTTGATCGCCAAATCATCGACCGCGAGTATGTCTGCACGTTTTAAGGAAAATAATAAATACATCTCTGCGGTCCAGCGTCCGATACCAGTGACCGCCGTAAGCGTTTTGATGGCGTCTTCATTAGGCATATTTTCTAAAGCTGCAAAATCGATATTATGATCGACCAAGGAGCGCACATAGCGAGTTTTTTGTTTAGACAGCCCTTGCGCCTTTAAGGTATCGTCTGTCGCTTCACGAATGTCATGAGGTGTGGTTAATTTGGCCTCAACCAATCTTTTCCAAATACTTGCCGCCGCCGCAACAGACAACTGCTGACCGACCATCGCTCTCATTAATTGCTCAAACCCACCTGCATTGTGCCTAAGATCAGGTAGACCAACTTGCTCGTAGACAGCCGCGAATTTTGGCTCAATTGCAATTAATGCGGTGATGTTTTCCTGTAGTGCTTGTTTATTTTTAATGGTTTTGATACTCATAGGGATTTCGCTTGGCTCATTAAACAGTGCTCTAATAAACTTAATAGTAAAGGGTAAGAGGCACATATTAAAGGGAAAATCGTTAAAGATTGATATACGAGTTATAGATAAAAAAAGGACTGCAAGTAAGCAGTCCTTTTTTTATCTAATAGAGTTGTCATAAGCGATGACTTCTATTCACCATCTGTTTTAGGCTTTTTGAGCAGTACCAATACCGCGCCATTGCCACCGTCTTTTGGCGGTGCAGAGCAAAATGCCAATACTTCTGGCAATTGACGTAACCAACCATTGACACAGGTCTTTAGAATCGCTTCGCTACCTTTACCATGAACGATTTTTACCATGGTTTCATTTTTTTGTTTTGCTTGACTCAGTAGCTGAGTCATGGCGTCGCGGGCTTCTTCTATCGTACAACCATGGATATCTACCGCATCATACCAACGCAGCTTGCCTTTTTTGAGCTGATCGAAGATTTTGTTTTGCAAGGTTGGCTGCTTATATGAGAGGTAAGCTTCAGCGGCGACAGGGTTTAGTAGCGCCTGCATGTCTGACAAGCCTGCGCCCAAGTCACTGGCTTCACTACCTTGTGCCGCGGCACGTTTTGATAGCGTCACTGCATCAGGTTTGCCAGCTTTATTCGCTTTGACTGGTGAGCGTACATTTTTGTCTTCTAGTTGCTGAACACCATGCATCGCTTGCATAAACAGCACTTTATCATCGTCGACATGCTCGCTGTCCATTTGTTTAACGGTCTTTTTGACTTGCTTTTGCGTTGGCAAAGCGACAGGCTCAGTGGGCTTTTGATTTTCGCCTTCAGGGCTATTGGTATCTCGGCCTTTACTCAATTGGCCCTTTAGTTCTTTGAGTTGATCTTGCATTTCTTTTGAAAACAGAGAGTTTGACATAAAAGTTAACGTATCGTTGATGGATGAAAGAAAGTTTGAATAAGCTATATGATAGCCGATTTATTCAAGTGGTTTATATAAGTGTGAGTTACTTTACTCGTCTACTGCAACGCTCGCAAGTAAGGATTGTAACGCTTGTCCAGGGTGATCGGTTTTCATAAATTGCTCACCGATTAAAAAGGTCTGAATATTATTATCTAACATAAGACGAATATCATCACTATCATGAATACCACTTTCGGTTACAATAAGTGGTGTGCTCGCTGTATCGTCAGTATCGGCTGCGAGCGCTTCTATTAGTAGGTTTTTTAAATCAAGTGTGGTTTGCAAACTGACCTCAAATGTATTTAGGTCGCGATTATTGATACCGTAGATATTGTGCGCTGAGCGTGGCAGTTGTAGCGCCCGATCAAGCTCAGACTGTGTATGTACTTCTATCAATACATCCATACCAAGCTCAATACTCAGCGCATGCAGTTCTTGTACTTGTGCATCGTCTAGGCAGGCCATAATGAGTAAGATACAGTCAGCCCCCATCAAGTATGCTTGATATACTTGGTAGGCATCAATCATAAAGTCTTTGCGTAGTATCGGTAAGCTTGAGACATTTGCTGCTTGAATAAGATAGGTATCATCGCCCTGAAAATAATCGCGATCAGTCAAAACCGACAGACAGCTGGCGCCCGCTTGCTCGTACTGCTGCGCAAAGAGTGCAGGGGTAAAATTATGATTGATAATGCCTTTGGAAGGCGAGGCCTTTTTGATTTCGGCGATGATACCAACGCCGTTATTTTTAGCGCTAGAGGCGCGTAGGGCATTGGCAAAGCCTCGGCGTGGCTTATGGTCAGCTGCGACTTTTGCTTTTAATTCGTCAAGTGATAATATCTCGCGCGCCGCTTTTACCTCTTTTACTTTGGTTGCAACGATGCGCCGTAGCACGGAAGGTATGTCTGATTTTGTTATGGTCATGCTGTTATCCAAATATCATAAAAGGTGAATGGGCTTAAATAAGGTCGCGGTTAATTTTTGACGAGTTGGGTGCGTAGCAATTAACCTTCAGACACTAGCTGCTGTGTGTACTTGGCCAAAGACTCAAGCTTGAGTAAGGCATCGCCGTTTTGGATAACGCTTTGTGCTCGGCTGACGCCGTTGGGATAATTGCTGGCAAGTCCTGCTGTATATATGGCCGCCCCTGCGTTCAATGCAATCATGTCACGAGCCTTTAGAACGGCGCGGTCATGAGTGTCTGTACCAGATAACGCGGCACGAATGAGCGCAAGGCTTTGTTCTGGAGAGTCGACATCGAGACCGATGAGCGTTTGAGATTCAATACCCGCATCTTCTGGCATCATCTCATACACAGATATCTCACCGTCTTTTAATTCGGCAACTGTGGTCGAGGTTGCCAGACTGATTTCATCCAGACCATCTTTTGCTCCGACGACCATGACATGACGAGCCCCTAAGTTTTTCATGACCTTGGCGATTGGCTCACACAGCTGTGCGGTAAAGACGCCGATAACTAGGTTTGGCGTACCAGCTGGATTGGTCAATGGGCCTAAAATATTAAAGATGGTACGTGCTTTTAGCTCACGGCGTACAGGATTGGCATAACGCATGGCGCTGTGGTGATTGGGGGCAAACAAAAAGCCAATCCCTTCATTTTCGATACAGTCCTTTGCTTGCTCTGGCGTGAGCGCAAGACTGATACCTGCTTGCTCCAGTAAGTCTGAGCTACCAGATCTGGTTGAGACGCCGCGATTGCCATGTTTGGCAACTTGTGCGCCTGCTGCGGCAACTACCAATGCCGATGCGGTCGATACATTAAATAAGTTGGCACCATCTCCGCCCGTACCGACAATATCAACTAAATAATTGCAGTTTTTTGGCTCGATATTGGCGGCCAGCGCACGCATGGCACTAGCTGATGCGGTGATCTCATCGATGGATTCGCCTTTCATGCGTAATCCGGTCAAAATAGCGCCCATCATGGCATCACTGCATCGGCCTTGCATGATGATTAGCATGACTTGATACATCTCATCAAAAGTCAGATCAATGTGCTGAAATATTCTGCCTAGCGCGGTTGTGAGCAATTGATGCGTTTGCTCATCAGACAATTTTTCAATATCTTCTGGTGTGTGTGTGTTTTCTGTTGTTGTACTCATTATGATCTCTCTTACTATTATTTTTATGGGAATCTGTTTATGGTTTGGAATAGAGTAATAAAAGCGGGATGTCAAGTCAAAATCAGCCTATTTGGGGTAACTCGTCGGATGTCAGTGTCGCCACCCCGTGAGTCTGCAAAAAGTTATTGAGCAGCTGATATCCTGCTTCACTCAAGATGGACTCAGGATGGAATTGTACACCTTCTATGGCAAGCGTTTTATGACGAATACCCATGATTTCCTCCATACGACCATCAACGCTCTGCGTCCATGCGGTCAGCTCAAAACAATCTGGCAAGGTGTGCTTATCAATGACGAGTGAGTGATAACGCGTCACTTGTGATGGGTTTGGAAGCCCAGCAAATACCCCTTTGTTATTATGATATACAGCGGATAAGCGCCCGTGCATGACTTCACCAGCTTTAACCACTTGACCACCAAACGCTTGACCGATGGCTTGATGACCCAAGCAAATACCAAGGATAGGAATAATGCCCTGAAATCGCTCGATAACCTCTAGCGAGATACCGGCACGATCAGGGTCGCATGGGCCTGGACCGATAACAATGACATCAGGGGCAAGGATCTGAATCTGCTCAATACTTATCTGGTCATTAGGACAAACCGTAATATCCTGTTTTAATTCGCCAAAGTACTGCACGATATTGTACGTAAAACTGTCGTAGTTATCGATCATCAGAATCATTAAAAGGTCAACTTATCAATTTTATTGTAGTTCCAAAGCTTTGCGTCAGTAAGCGATAACGCCATCTGACTGTATAAAGCGTCGTTATCTTACCACTATTTTTCCCTCTATCAAATGCAGGGAGCGAGCCTGCCAGATAAGTCTTATATAAAGAGGGCTTTGCTCATTCTGATATTTTTCATTTAAGTATAAGTTGGCAAATAAATATATCGTTATTGCACCATGGGAGAACAGTTAAATAAGGGTAATATCTCAAAAGCACTATAGTGGTGCATATGTATCATCATTGGTGCGCCAATTAATACCGCAACATAGAGGTAGTTGTACAAAATAGTTATTTATATCAGCGTAATTTTTTATAAGTAACTGTAAATAATAGAAATAAATTATTTTTAATATAAACTCCACCAGCTCAAAAATATATTGGCACGCGGTTTGCATTTATGGGGCTATGATTATGAACAACCAAAAAGTTGGTTAAAAAATAATTGTTAACGAGCAGCCAAACAGTAAAGCATGATGCGTTATATATTGCTAGAATTGACTTGGCCTATGTTTAAACCACTAAGATGGCGATAGGTCAGATTGAGTCAGTGCTGGAAATGAGCGTCTTGACTAATACGCAAAATAGTGCTGATAATAAGCGTGATATTGAATGCGCTGTTTGGTATTAAAAGCACATCCGACATTTTTGAACAAAAAAATGGCACCAATAATTTTAAATTGCAATAACGTGACCAACACAACGGAGATTATGTATGTCGAACAAATTATTAGATCTTATTCAATCCTCTAATGCTAAATGGGTTGACTTTCGCTTCACTGATACGCGCGGTAAAGAGCAGCACATCAGTTTCCCAGCATCGACTGTCGATGAAGATGTCATGGAAGATGGCAAAATGTTTGACGGCTCATCTATCGCTGGTTGGAAGGGTATCGAAGCGTCTGATATGATCTTGCGTCCTGATCCAGAAACGGCGTTCGTTGATCCGTTCTTTGATGCGGTTACTGTGGTCGTGACTTGCGATATTATCGAGCCATCAACACTACAAGGCTACGATCGTGACCCACGCTCTATCGCACGCCGCGCTGAAGAGTACTTAAAGTCGACTGGTATTGGTGACACGGCTTACTTCGGTCCTGAGCCTGAGTTCTTTGTATTTGATGATGTAAAATGGTCAGTTGACATGTCTGGCGTGAGCCACAAGATCACTGCTGAAGAAGCGGCTTGGTCAACCAATGAGACGTACGAGTGGGGCAACATGGCTCACCGTCCACGCGTCAAAGGCGGTTACTTCCCAGTACCACCAATCGATAGCTCGCATGACATGCGTTCTGTGATGTGTGAGCGTATCGAAGAAATCGTTGGCGAAGGCCGCGTTGAAGTTCATCACCACGAAGTGGCGTCTTGCCAGTCTGAAATCGGTGTAGCGTTTAACACAATGGTACGTAAAGCGGATGAAGTTCAGCAGTTGAAATATGTTGTCCATAACGTGGCGCACCAGTTTGGTAAAACAGCGACCTTTATGCCGAAGCCAATCGTTGGTGACAACGGTTCAGGTATGCACGTGCATATGTCAATCTCAAAAGATGGCGTAAACACGTTCTCTGGTGATGAGTATGCTGGACTATCTGAAACAGCACTGTATTTCATCGGCGGTATCATTAAGCACGCTCGTGCATTGAACGCAATTACCAACCCATCAACGAACAGCTATAAGCGCCTTGTACCGCATTATGAAGCACCTATTAAACTTGCGTATTCAGCGTCTAACCGCTCAGCGTCTATTCGTGTGCCACATGTAAGCAGCCCGAAAGCGGTACGTATTGAAGCACGCTTCCCAGATCCAACAGCGAACCCATACTTGGCATTTGCCGCGCTATTGATGGCAGGTCTTGATGGTATCCAAAACAAAATGCATCCAGGCGAAGCGGCTGACAAGAACTTATATGACTTGCCACCAGAAGAAGAAGCACAAATCCCAACGGTTGCAGAGAGTCTAGATGTTGCATTGCAAGCACTCAAAGACGACCACGAGTTCTTATTAAAAGGCGATGTGTTCACCAAAGACATGCTAGATGCCTTTATCGCCCTAAAAGAAGATGAAGTACAACGTCTAAACGTGACTGTACATCCAGTTGAGTTTGATATGTACTACAGCTGCTAATGATTGACTAACTTGTTTAGTTGATGCAAAAAAAGCCAGTTAAGGGACTCTTAACTGGCTTTTTTGTGTCTAGCGAAAAGGTCGGCATCAATTGATGATATTTCTCAATCATTATTGAGTTTATATCAAATCCTACTGATTTTGTGTCAAAAGTATCGCATAATGGTTTTAGGGCGTGTTGAACATTCGACCATGGCACTGACAGCGACTATTTTTTAGGCGA